>NZ_JBEBUX010000005.1:0-66285 GCF_040393045.1 Pollutimonas bauzanensis
ATCGAACGGACGGTGGGAAACCTGGAAAAGGCGCTGGATGGCATGGCATAGACAGTGCCATCCAATCTCACGACTACCGCGCTCGAAGGTGCTGGAGCGAACTGGGAATTTGATCGACGATGACATCGATCTGCTAACCGAGCAGATCATTCAGCGCAGGCGCGGAACCGGTGTAAGGAACGACGGTGAAGTTGATACCCAGCGCTTTCTGCAAAAGAAAAGTATGGCAATGTGGTTGGTAATGCCGTTGCCCGGCGTCGCTTGACCACTTCCTATTGCGCAGTCAGCCACAACATAAAGTCATGCCTAATCGGACTCGATACCTTTACTTAAGACAAATTCCGGATAGTTGCCGGATAATGTTGACCACTTTCTCTTTTTTGCGCTTGAGTCGAAAAATAGGACCTGCGACTCCGATGGCGCATGGAATGTGGCCACCAAGCGCAAGGGGCATGCCAATAGCGCAGATTCCTTCGGTTAACTGATCGGTAAACGCATAACCTAGCTCGCGAGCTATGCGGATATCGGCGAGCAGATCATCGAGATTGACCAAGTTCCGTTCAAGCGTGCTACACCGATTCACTTGTTGAACGAATTGCGCAATATCTTGATCGTGGTATTGCATGAGCAGCGCTTTGCCGATGGCGCTCTTGGTCATTGGCCGCAGCAAACCCGGCTTAAGATAAAAGCGCAGTAGTCTCTGGGACTGAACCGTATGTATATATTGGGCATGCAGCCCGTTAGGTGCGCCCAGAATGACGGTTTCACCGGTGTCTTTCTGGATTTGGTCCATCAATGCAATGACGGTGCCATTGCTGAAAAGTTCACCCATGATCCAGCTTCCCAACATGGCAACACGTAAGGAAGGTGAGTACGTCTTGCTTTCTGGGTCGAACGTAATGTAATTGCTGGCGCTCAAGCTTCTGAGTAGCGCAAGTACGCTGGACATCGGGTAGCCGAGCTCTGATGCTATCTCGGTCAGATTCAACGGTTTTTGACGTAGCGCGAAGAGCTCGAGTATGGCAACAACTCTGTCTGCCGATTTTACGGTTGCTACTTTTGTCGGACTGGGCGAAGGCATTGAGGCTGGTTTCCGCGTGACAATTCAAGGCTGCAGGCATCATACACGCCTCCTGGCTCTCGCGAGAAAGCCAGGATTTCATCATGACAGGGCCAGCGATGGCTGAAATACTACATCTTTTGCAGGTTAGAGCTTTTGGCAACCCGCTTCCACATATCCATTTCTTTCACAGCCCTGTTTTTGGTTTCCGGACCGCTGCGCCAATCCACGATATCGCCTTGGTGCTCGACCTTGGAAATCATGGAGGGATCGGACATAACAGCCTTAACGGCTGCCTGTATCTTTTTCTCGATATCTAACGGCAAACCGGCGGGTGCGACCAACGCGGTCCAAACCATAGCGTTCTCGGAAAATTCCTTCAGGGCCGGATTTAGCTCAGACACAAGAGGCAAGTCGGGAAGCTGTTTAATTCGCGTCACACCAGTGGCCGCAAGGGGTTTGAACTTTCCCGCTTCGATGAGCGGCACCGAGAACGAAGGCGCGAATGTGCCTAGATTCAACCGGCCGGCGAATAAGTCGCTGACCGTATCCGAATTGCCTTTGTAGCGTACCGGCAGCATATCTATTTTCAATGAGTCGGTAAACAATGCGCCAGCCACGAGCGAAACGTTACCTACGACGGCATAAGACACGCTCCCCGCTTCCTTGCGACTATCCTTAATAAAATCGTCCAGGGTCTCGCGTTTTTCATTTTTTCCTGTGACGAAAACATACGGATACGCGCTCATGGAGGCGATATAAGAGAACTCCTTTAGCGTGTCAATCGGATACTGCGCGTCAATTGCCGGTGCAATGCTCAATAGCCCATTGGTGGTAAAGAACAATGTATAGCCGTCTGGCTTGCTTGCAACCACTTCGCGCGCAGCGATGAGGTTATCGCCACCCGCCTTGTTCAGAACAGTCACGACCTGTCCAAGCGTGCTTCCCAGCCGCTCAGCCAGCAATCGTGCCATCGCGTCTGTCGGTCCGCCTGCCGAAAACGGCACAATCATTTTGATTGGCCTGTCAGGGTAATTGCTGGCCAAAGCAGGATGAATGAATGCCACTAGCGTAGCAGTGGAAAAGAATGCGTTTCTAATCAAACGTTTCATGCGTGTCTCCTCGCTTTTCTTTCTGATAGATGTAAATACGTTAACGAAACCAAGTCCGCCACCTGTGTGCCAGAGCACTATGAGGCGGCCTATGGGATATCAGATGCCCTTGAAAACCGGCTGGCGTTTCTCCTTGAATGCGCTCATCGCTTCTTGATGATCTTCGGTCGAGAACAGCACTGCCATGTGAGACGAAACCTGCTCCAGGTGGGTGGCAATGTCCATATTCAAACCCTGGAGCACCGCCTTTTTCATCATCCTGATAGCCAACGGCGGCCCCGCCGCAATTTGCCTGGCCATTCGATAGGTTTCATCCATTAGTTGATCATCTGGCACCACCTTGTTGACAAGCCCGATACGTTCGGCTTCGTTTGCGTCGACAAACCGCGCTGTCCATAGCAGCTCAAGCGCCCGGGGCAGGCCAATAAGGCGCGGAAGATACCAGGCTCCGCCATCACCGGCCATGATGCCGATACGCACGTAGGTTTCCGCAAACCGTGCGCTTTGGGCGGCAATCCTGATATCGCCCATCAACGCCATATCCATCCCTGCACCAGTAGCCACGCCATTCACAGCTATTAATACTGGCTTATCCAGCGTCGACATAATCAGCGGTATCCGATGCACGCGGTCGGCAAGTGAATGCTTACGCATGATCGGCGTTTCAGCCTTTTTACGTTCGCTCATGCCGTTCACATCACCTCCGGAGCAGAAGGCGCGACCCGCGCCTGTCACAACAATGACCTTGACGTCACTATTTCGTTGAGACTCCATAAGGGCATCGGCCCAATCCTCCAGCATTTCCGTCGTAAATGCGTTGAGCTTATCCGGACGATTCAGGGTGATGGTGGCAATGCCCTCATCAATAGAAAAAAGTAATTCTTCACTCATTGATTTGTTCCTTGACTTAAGAGAACGTATGCGCGGAAGGCGCCGTGACAAAGCTCCATAGTTCATTTTCCGACAGCGCCTCAAGCTGGGCGCCGAGCCAGGCGGCCCAATAACTCTCGGATCCGAACTCTTCTCGCCAGGACAACAACCGGCGGGTAGTCAGGTGCAGACTATGTTCGTGTGTAAAGCCCATCGCCCCATGCACTTGATGCGCGATAGCGCACGCCAAGGATGCGGCCTCGCTGCACCTGATCTTGGCCATGGCGACCTCTGCAAATGCAACGTTGGAAGCACTTGCGTGAGAAGCCGCATCGGCGGCGGCGGTGGCGCTAGCCACCTGGGCAGCCATTTCTGCAATCTGATGCTGAATCACCTGAAACTTGGCAATGGGCCGCCCGAACTGTTCTCGTTCTTTTGCATAGCCAATCGTCATTTCGAGCGCCCTTTGTAAAGCGCCGGTCATTTGCATGCATCTGAAGAGAGCGCCCTCGAAAAGAAGGCGGCCCTGTTCCTGAATGGCGGGACGCACACATTCCTCAGCAATATGGACTTTTTCATACTCCAAGGTGTCACGGGGTTCCCCGGCAAGATTGGATTGTTGACGGTTTACTTTGCCCTTAGGAAGCAGCACGAGAACAGGTCCGTCTTGAGTGCTGGCTGATACGACAACCCCCTCACAATGCCTGCCCCAGGCCACTCGGGCGACCGAACCATTCACGATGTAGCCGCCGGCAGCCGAGCGGTCCAATTTAATTGCAGGGTCTGTCGCAAGAATGCTTACGCCCAGCGGCACGTTCTCATCGAACGGTATGCCGTGACGCATAAGCGCACGTTGTGCCAAATAGGTTTCGACCAGTGGCAGCGGTACATTGAAGCGGCCCGCCTGGCGTGCCAGCATGCTTAAAGAGGACAACGGCAGGCCTTGCTCTCCGGGTTCGGTTTCCATGACAGCAGCCGAAACCAGGCCGATATCCCCCATACTTGCCCAAGCTTCAGACAGCCAATGCCCCTCTTCCACACAATCAAGCGTTTCCCTCGTGCACAGGTCAAGAAAATACCGCTCCGCGCTATCGTTTAGCATTTGATCTATGTCGTTCATCGCAACTCCAGCCCTTTTGCAATAATCCCCCGCAGGATTTCCTTGGTGCCGCCTCGTATCGAATACGCCGGGGCATATAAGGTCGAGTATCTGAGCGCCTCATTGAAAGGATCATTCTCGGGAAATGTTGAGCGCAACTCTTCGGGGAATAATGTGCGGGCTGCCTCGGGTATGTCTTGCTCAAAACAAGTACCCAGATCCTTGACCAGTGCCGCTTCGGTGTGTGGCGTAATTCCGTTTTCCAACATTCCTGCGATCGAGCAGGACATCTGATGCATCGTCCACAGACGCGCTACTAGGCGGGCAACGGTATCCCGCCTCGTTTCAGAGGGAAATTTTTTGAGTTTTCCAGTCATGCCGGACAGCACATGGTATGTGCTCATCCATCGATCAGGGCCGCTGCGCTCATATACGAGTTCATTCGTGACTTGCTGCCAACCGTTGCCGATGGTGCCTATCACCATGTCATCAGGAACAAACACATCCTCGAAAATGACTTCATTGAAATCGTGCTCGCCTGCCAGGTTGATTATCGGACGCACTGTAATTCCGGACCAAGAAAGATCGACCAAGAACTGGCTCACGCCCTCCCGCCGAGACTCTCCGCGCGGACCAGTGCGGGCGAAGAGAATCATCATGTGCACGCGGTGCGCATTACTTGTCCATAATTTGCTGCCGGTAACACGCCAGCCCCCGTCCACCTTGGTCGCTTTCATGCGGATGGATGCGAGATCGGAGCCGGAGTCTGCTTCACTCATGCCGATACAGAAATAGCACTCCCCTTTTGCAATTTCAGGTAAGAACTTTTCGCGTTGTGCCTTGGTGCCAAACTTCAGCAACAAGGGGCCGCTTTGTCGATCGGCCACCCAGTGCGCGCGAACTGGCGCACCGGCTGCCAACAATTCTTCGGTAACGACGAATCGCTCTATGGCGCTACGTTCGTGACCACCGTACTCACGGGGCCACGTCATTCCTATCCAGCCTTTGCGGCCAAGCGCACGACTGAAATCGGAACTGGGTTCTGCCCAGCCGTATGGCCCCGGCTTGATGCGCCCAGCGCTTTTCTCTTCTTCTATGAATGCCCTGACTTGTCGCCTGAGATCCAGTAGCTCTGGGGCTTCGTCATATATTAAGAATTTTATTAGTTCGGTCATGCGCCCTCACTCCTTTGAGATGGGGCGAATGGTAGCGTAAACGCTGCATATGAATAAACTATTTATTCATATAGGTGAATAAAAATATCGTGCAAAGCATGTATATGAAACTTATTTGTCCTATATATCTATTGAGGTCAGATACTTTTAATCCGCGGCTTTTGTTTTTCAATGGGTTTGCGCAGTAACATTTTCAACATTACCCGAGTAAATAATACATATATACTATTTAAAACCATGTACATATTAATTTCGGAGAAGACAGTGCAAGCCAATGCGAACAATGATGAAAGCCTGGAAGCCGCCAAGCGCCAACCAACATGCAAAGGTCCCCTGGATGGCATCCGCGTAGTGGATTTGACTTCGGTGGTGCTGGGCCCTATCGCAACCCAGCTATTCGCGGACTTCGGCGCCGACGTAATAAAGGTCGAGGGGCCCGCTGGTGACATCATTCGTTCCAATGGAGCATCACGTACTAAGGGTATGGGGTCAATCTACCTATCGCTGAATCGGAACAAACGTTCAATCGTGCTTGATCTCAAAAACGAAAAAGATAAAGCGATTTTGCGTGAGCTGATCGGCAAAGCCGATGTACTCGTGCACAATATGCGCGTCAAGGCCATTGAGAAACTGGGCTTTGGATACGAGACTGCCAAACAACTGAACCCCGCCCTTGTTTATTGCGTAGCAACAGGATTCGGTCAGGATGGCCCCGATAAAGACAAACCAGCATTCGACGACATCATCCAGGCCTCATGCGGCTTTGTCGGCATCAGTTCCCTGGGTAAGGAAGCGCCGGAATACTCTCCGAACCTGATCGCCGACAAAACTGTCGGCCTGTATATGGCAAACGCGGTCATGGCCGCACTGGTTCACCGTGGACGTAGTGGCAAAGGCCAATACGTAGAAGTGCCCATGCTTGAGACCATGGCGTCCTTCGTGCTGGCTGAACATATGGCAGGACTCTCATTCCCAGACAGCAATGAACCTGCCGGTTATAAACGAATCATTAACGGCGGCCGCCGGCCATACAAGACTAAAGATGGCTGGATTGGTGTTCTGCCCTATACGGAAAAGCATTGGCGCGCATTTTTCAGCGCGGTGGACAAGGCTGAACTGATTGAAACGTTCGACATTGCAGACAGAGCGAAGCGCAATGCACGCATCCAGGAAATTTATGCAGCGCTGGCTTCCATCACCCCCTTGAAAACCACAGCCGAATGGGTCGGTGTCTGCACGGATTTAGACATCCCTGTAACCCGTATCTATAGCCTGGACGACCTGCCGGATCATCCGCATTTGAAAGCAGTGGGGTTCTTCGAAGAAAGCGACCACCCCTCTGTGGGGCAAATTCGACAAGTCAGACCCGTTACGCGTTTCAGTGAAACGCCACTTTCCATATACAGGCACGCACCTGAGCTGGGTGAAAATACACAAGAGATTCTAGAGGAGCTTGGGCGCTGTATATGAGCGACTCAGTAATCAAAACAGCTGCCAGGGTCTTTGAGGTCTTGGAATACATGCGGAGCATGCGACGCAGTACCACCGTTCGCGAGATCTCGGAGGAACTCGGCTATCCGTTATCTAGTGCGCAAATGCTGCTCAAAAGCATCGCACAGCTCGGGTATTTGCGATACGACGCACGCAGGCGCGCCTATCTGGCAACGCCAAGGCTGGCACTGCTCGGTGATTGGGTACTAGAAGGGATGGCAATGATGGGGGTCAATTCGCAAACGCTTGAAGAGATCGTCAAGGAAACAGGCTTGACCGCCATACTGGGAGTAGAAAATGATATCTATGTTCAGTACACCCATGTTGCCATAGCCGGACGCGGCCCCGCCCAATACAGGGTTCAACCCGGAACGCGCCGCCTGCTATGTATGTCCAGCCTCGGCTGGGCTTTGCTGTCAAAAGAAAGCCGAGATCATGTAAGCCGGATTGTGAGCCGCACCAACAGCCGCTTGAGCGGCACCGGGCAAGACGTTTCGCTTCTCGAAGTCGAGACCCATATACATCAGGCCGCCACGCACGGCTATGCCTATTCACAAGGAGTCACGAACCCCGACAGGGCGATGATCAGTGTCGTGACGAAAGCGGACGAGGCAGGCATGCGCTACGCAGTCGGGATCAGCGGGGCTCTGGAAGAAATCAGCTCGCGACAGGATGAAATTGTCAGCCTCCTCAAAGCACGCATCGTCGCCCCCGAAGACGAGGGCCGCGGACTTAAAGCGTAGGAGAGCCGGCTTCGCATGCGTGCTACGTCTTTTCCGTCTCGGCTGTTTTCCAAAGGTCCACCAGCTTCAATCTTTGCACCTTCCCTGACGGCCCCTTGGGCAGCTCGTCTACGATGCGGATCTCCCGAGGCGCCTTGTAGCGGCCCAAGGCTTCACGACAATGGGCCAGCAGAGCTTGCGCATCGACTTGAAAGCCGGGCTTGAGCGTAACGGCGGCATAGATTTCCTGGCCGTAGTCGGCATCCGGCAGCCCCACTGCAGCGGCCTCCAGGACAGCAGCATGGGCGAGCAAGACTTCATCAATCTCACGCGGTGCGATGTTCTCGCCGCCCTTGATGATCAATTCCTTGATACGGCCGGTGATGATGAAATAGCCCTCGCCGTCGCGATAGCCCAAATCGCCGGTGCGTAACCAGCCCTCGGCATCGAAAGCTTTAGCTGTTTCTGCCGGATTATCGAAATAGGCCTGCATAACGTTGGGACCGCGTAGCGTCACCTCACCAATTTCCCCGTCTGCCGCCTGCCCGCCATCCTGCCCGATGATACGGGCTTCGACGCCGCAAGGCAGTCCTGGCGAACCATAGCGTCGGCCGTCCAGGTCTTGCGGGTTGCAGAAGATGACTGAGGCAGTTTCGGTCATGCCCATGGCTTCGATAATAGGAATTCCGAAGCGGCGCTCGAAAGCCTGATGGTGCTCGACAGGCAGCGGTGCGGAAGCCGATCGGCCAAACTTCACGCTGGAATGCAAACCATCGGAAGCATCGGGTTCGGCGTTGAGCAAATAGGCAATGATGGTGGGAACCATGTTCAGCCAGGTGCACTGATAGCGGTCAACCATTTCCCACCAGCGGCTGGCGCTGAAACGACGCGGCATGACGATGCTGCCGCCCGAGACGAAGGGAGTCAGGGTGGCAATGACCTGGCCGTTAATATGATAGAGCGGCAAAGCAGACAAAACCCTGTCGCCCGGCCCCAGGCCATGCCAGCCAGCCACCGAGCGCGCGCCATGCAACAAATTCGCATGGCTCAGCGGCACGCCCTTTGGTGTGCCGGTCGTTCCCGAGGTATACATCAGCAAGGCCATGTCATCCGGACCCGGCACTTTAGGAGTAGCAAGAGGTGGACCGTCCAAGGCAAACTGGTCCGCATCCGGATCGACCTCGATCACTCCAAGAAGGCCGCGGTCACTTGCTATTTCAGGCAGCACCTTGTGCACTGAGGCGGACAGTTCCGCACAAGTCACCACGACACGCGCGCCGCTATGGCGCAGGCAGTGCAGCAACTGTGATGGTGTGGCCAGCAGATTCAGAGGCACGATGACATGACCGCTGGCCATAGCGGCAAGGAAAATCAGGCCGGCCTGCATACCATTGGGCAAAAGCATGGCAATGCGGTCACCCGCTTGCAAGCCGTGGCCCGCTGCCCATCGCGCGAAGCGTTCGGTTTGCAGTGCCAGCTCGCCGTAGCTCAGCCGGACATCGGTTTCCGGAGCAATCAGCAGCAGTGCTTGCGCCTGTCCTTCCACGTGTGCATGCAACAGCTCATGCAACGTCTGAGCAGTGTTTTGCGTCATCGTCCAAACCTCGCGAAGAAAGCGCCGAATATTTGCGTTTCGGTGGGCACATTGACAGGTATCGGATACACCACTCGGGTGGTGTTCAGATACTGCCGGTAATCCATGTTGGCCGAAAAATTATTGCCGCCCCAGGTGCCGCAACCCATAGATAGCGAGAATGGCAGGCCATTTTCAAAACTCCCGCCAGTCGCCACGGTATGGGGCTGATTGACGATAACGCGGGCAACCGGCAAGGCCTGCGCCAGGTGCCTGGCCTGCTCATCAGCCTGATCCGGATCAATATGCAGACTAACGGAATGCCCAGCCCCCTGATAGGCATAAATGGCATCCACGATTTGCACCGCATGGTCGCGGTCACGGCTGCGATACAGCGTCAGGACGGGGGACAGTTTCTCTCCCGAAAAAGGATGGTCCGGCCCAAAGCCATCTTCTTCCACCACTAGCGCCTTGGCGCTGGCAAGCTCGGGCCGCTGCAACCCTACGGCGGTAGCGATGACATCTGCCGACTTGCCGGTGAGTGTCCCCGACAACCTGCCTTCAGGCCACATCGCAGCTTGCAGCACCGTTTTTTCATCCGGCTCCAGCAGTATTCCGCCCTGCCTGGCAAACTCCTGGATAAAGCGGTCAGCCACGGACTCGTCGACGACGACGCTATTTTCGGATGAGCAACTGGTGGCGTTATCGAAAGTCTTGGACAGCATGATGCGTTCGGCCGCGGCCTTCAGGTCGGCGCTGGCGTCGACGATGCTGGCCACATTGCCCGCCCCTACCCCGAAGGCTGGCGTTCCGCTAAGGTAGGCGGCACGCACGTTGGCTTGGCTGCCGGTGGCCACCACCAGGTCAGCCTGCATCATCAGCGCATGCGTCAAAGCCTTGGACACAGGCGTCGGCAACATCTGCACCAAGCCCTCGGCCAGGCTGCGATCCAGACCGATACGCTCCAGCTCGTCGTGAATGTAGCCCAGCAGCATCTCACACGTCCCCACCCCTTTCGGGGAAGGAGCCACGATCACGGCATTACGGCATTTCAGGGCGTTAATGATTTTGTTGGCGGGCGTCGCCCCCGGATTGGTGGATGGCGTAATGGCAGCCACCACCCCGACCGGCCGGGCAAACTCGACCAGGCCAAGCTCCGGATTCTCGGACACGACCC
This sequence comes from Pollutimonas bauzanensis, assembly GCF_040393045.1. Classification (GTDB taxonomy): domain Bacteria; phylum Pseudomonadota; class Gammaproteobacteria; order Burkholderiales; family Burkholderiaceae_B; genus Pollutimonas; species Pollutimonas bauzanensis_A. The sequence goes on from NZ_JBEBUX010000005.1 coordinate 10,280, forward strand.
CCACCGTGCGGGCGCGCTGCAAATCCCGCAATAGACCCAGCGTCTTGCGATGATTCTTGGTGATCTTGTCGGCCACATTACCCAAGCCGGTGTCGCGCACCGCCCTCTCGGCAAGCTTGCGGTTGTGCTCCGGCTCCATAATGGCCCAGCCGCATGCCACCGCCAGATCATCTGCCTGGGACTGGGTGTAGTCGTTGATGGCTTGCTGGGCGCGACGGGCACGCTGTATTAAGGCGGCTACCTGCGCCATGGCCTCGTCGTCAGTACGTAGGGGTAGATTGCCCGTTGATGTCTGCATAATAAAAATACTCCTATCCTTGTGTCTCGATTGCCCTCAATCGAGTTTGATGTTGGCGTCCTTGGCCAATGACGACCATTTGCTCAGCTCTGTTTTAACGATACTATCCAACTGCGCCGGTGTACTGCCTACTGCCTGCGCACCTTGTCCAAGCAGTTTCTCTTTGATCTCCGGCTTCTTCACCGCAATCGAAATCGCCTTGGAAAGGCGGTCTATGATGGGTTGCGGCGTCTTGCCGGGCACGAACATGGCATACCAGGAGTCGACTTCAAAATCGGCGACCCCGGACTCTTGTACCGTGGGAACGTCTGGAAACATCGGGCTGCGGGTTACTGTCGACACTGCCAGCGCTTTCAAACGCCCCGTCTTGACGAAGCCGGCAGCGGCGGGAATAGATACCCATAACAGAGGAATCTGATTACCCAGCACGTCGTTAACGGCCGGCCCCCCGCCGCGATAGGGGATATGCTGCATTTTTGTATTCGTGCGCAAGCCCAGAAGCTCACCCGCTATATGACTGGGCGACCCATTACCCACCGACCCGTAAGAAAGCTCGCCCGGCCTGGCTTTGGCTTCCCGGAGTAATTCGGCGATATTGTTAGCGGCAAAGGCGGGATTGGCGACCAGTATCTGCGGCAATGACGCCACTAACGAAACCGGCGCAAAATCGTTGGCGGTGTCGTAGTTCAGCTTTTTATAGACAGCAGGGTTGATAGTATGGGATGACAACGTGAACAACACGGTATATCCGTCAGGTGCGGCCCGCGCCACAGTTTCCGTACCTATCATCCCTGCGGCGCCGCCTCGATTCTCGATAACGACGGTCTGACCCAGTTGCTTGCTGAGATCTTCCTGGATGATGCGAGCAATAATATCGGTACCCCCACCCGGCGGATACGGCACCACCATGCGTATTGGGCGATTGGGCCAATCATCGGCAGCCTTCGCCACTGGCGCCACAGCCGTTAACCCTACTGCCACAGCTAATGGCCAGACCATTCGGAACCATGCTGCCGGTTTGCTTAAGGTACTGCCCCTGCCTGATACTCGACTGTGCAACATTGAAATTGACATCGTTGTCTCCTTGCGGGTGGCGCCGCCTTCCTGACGGCTGATCGTTAACTTATTGTTGTCATGCCTTGCTCATACTCTTGGTGTTGAAAACAGGCACTGGCGCGATGGCGCCAGGCCGATATCCTAATAATGCCGATGTCGACGCGGCAGCCTCGTTCAAGGGTGCAATCAGCTCAGGCAGACGTTCCGCGCTCGCCCGAATACTGGGCAGGCTGATGCCCAGCGCACCTACTACCTGACCGCGGCCATCGAACACGGGCGCGCCCAGCCCCGAGACATCTTCGCGCCATTCGCCGCGATTCAAGGCGTAGCCTTGCTCGCGCACCTGCAGAAGGTCGTCCAGCAATGCGCCGTGCTTGAGATGACTAAAGGCCGTATACGACTGCAACGCAGGCACGGTGCTGCGCAACCAGGCCAAGGCCTGCGCCTTGTCATCCGGCAATGCATAGGCAAGCAATACCTTGCCGCTGGCTACGCACTGTGCGGGTGCCCGGCCGCCAATATGCGAGTAGGCCGCCACAGGCTGAGGGCTATCAATTTTGTCGAGATAGACCACCTGATCGCCGTCCCGCACGACTAAATGAATGGTTTCCAGCGTAGCCGTGGCTAGCGCCGCCATAGGCTGATGGGCAACATGGCGGATATCCAATGTGCCTACAACCTTGGACCCCAGCTCGAACAGCCGCAAACTGGCCTGATAACGCGCATCGGTAGACTGCCGCGCATAGCCCAAAGCCACCAGTGTTTTCAAAGTCCGGTGTGCGTTACTGGGCACCAGCGAGAAAGCCTGCGCCACATCCGATACGCTGCATGGCGTAACGGAGTTGACCAGGAACTCCAGCACCGACAATCCTTTGACTAATGTTTTATCCATATTCCAAATAATAGAATGTGATTCTATATTTAGTATAGACGTGTTTTAGGAAGAGGTAAAGAAAGATCGTTTATTGGATAGCGGGCGGGTGCCCACGCGGGGCGGACTCATGGTCTATCACTGCAGTGCGATTTTCACTGCTCAACGCAGCCGTCGAGAGCCGTCGGGGTAGAACTCCTGGGCCGCACCCGCTGCGCCCGCTGCATCGAATTTTTTCTCGGAAACAAGGTTGCCATTGGCATCGTAAATTACCTCTGCTTTCAGCTTGCCCTGTTCGTTATAGAAGCGATGCAGACCCACGCGCCTGAACTGCCCCTGCATGACACCCGAGGCCACCGGCAGACCCAAATCGGAAAAATGCTCTACATAGTTTCCGGGTGGCCCTTTGGGGTCGCGCACAGTTTGATTCACATGTTTTTCTCGTACTTGCCCGTTCATATACCAGAAGGTAGCCCGCATCTGCGTGCCGCCCAGAAAGACCTGTTCACGCAAGGGTGTTCCCTCTAGCGACCATTCGCGCTCGGTGGCTTCCAGCCCTGCACTGCTACGTTTTTCCAGAACCTCGTATATCAGTTGCCCATTCGGCGCGTATTCTTTGCGCTGTTCGCCGCCAGAGATTTTTTGAATCACCGTCTGCCCTGCAAGAGCGGTATTGACTTCGGCACTGACCATGCCAGGCAGGAGGATGAGGGCCACGGCCAGGATTAAGGTTTTGACATGCATGCGGATGAAGTCCATTGGCTATGCTGTTGAAGCAGTCAATATACTCAAAGATGCTTTATTTGCGCGAAAAAAGACGAATACTTGTCATAGATGATCATTACGCACATCCAGCGCGTCACGCAAGCCATCGCCGATGAAATTGAAGCTGGTCACTGCAATGGTGATCGTGATGCCCGGTACGATGGCCAGCCATGGCGCGGTCGCCAGATATTGCTGTGCGCCGTTCAACATATTGCCCCAGCTTGGCAGTGGCGGCTGGATTCCGTAGCCGAGGAAGCTGACATAGGCTTCGAGCAGGATAGCGCGTGCCACAGTGAGGGTAGCGGCCACAATGATCGGGCCCATGACGTTGGGCAGAATCTCGCGAAACATAATGTGGCGGCTGCTTAGCCCCAGCATCAGTCCTGCCTGTACGAACTCCCGCTCGCGTAGGGAGCTCACTTCGGCCTCGACGATACGGGCGACCTCCATCCAACTTGTGACTGCAATGATCACCGTGATCATTGTCGGGCTGGGCTTGAGCAGTGCGGCAAGCGCCAGCACGAGGAAAATCGAGGGAAAAGCCAGAAAGGCATCGACCATCCGCATCAGCGTGGCCCTCAGCCAACCGCCGCGATAGCCCGCAATCACGCCTACTGCGGTACCGATGATGGTCGAGAGGATCATGGCCGAGAAACCGACCAGAAGCGAGATATTCCCGGCCTCTAGCAATCGCACAGCCTGGTCGCGGCCCAGAGGGTCGGTGCCCAGGTAATGTTGCCCAGTAAGGGGCGGAGCGAAGCGCGCGCGCAGATCGATGTAAAGCGAGTCGTAAGGCAGAAGCCAAGGACCCACGATACAAGCCAGCGTCAGTGCTGTAATCATGAAGATACCGACCAGGGCCAGACGATGGCGGGCGAACCGGCGCACGGCCCGGCTCTGCCACCAGCGACTGTGGTCCGACGATGCTGCAATAGTGGTCATAACAGTCTCCTGATTAAGGGGGTCAGGCAAGGCGGATGCGTGGATCAACCGTCGCCACGATGACGTCGGCGATGAGGTTTCCAAGCAAGGTCAAAATGGCGGAGAGCATCAGGAGCCCCATCACCACCGGATAGTCGCTGTAACCAAGGCTGTCGAGAAACAGCCGCCCCATTCCGGGCCAGGTGAAAACAGTCTCGGTTACCAGCGCGCCGCCGAGAATGGTGGGCAGTTGCATTCCCGCCAGCGTGATCATAGGAAGCAGCGCATTGCCCACCACATGCTTCATCACGACTCGGCGCTCTCGCAACCCCTTGGCCCGCGCAGTCTTGATGAAATCCTGGTTGATCACGTCAAGCGTGGCCGAGCGCATGTAGCGGCTCCAGGTAGCGATATTCACCAGAGACAGTACGAGGCTCGGCAGGACAAGGTGATGCAGGTAGTTCAGCACCGACTGATCGCCGATCGTGTACATGTTGCCCGCAGGCACCCAGCCGAGCTTTAGCGAAAATACATAGATACCGACAAGGCCAAACCAGAAGGTCGGGATCGAAAGCGCAATCATGGCGCCGATGGTAGCGGCGTAGTCGAAGCCCGAGTAACGGTGCGTCGCGCCACGAATACCTATCCACGTACCGATGGCGATGGAAATAGCGGTCGATGATCCCATCAGCAACAGCGTGGCGAACAGATGTCGACCGATCACTTGTATGACAGGGACGCCGTCGCGAAAAGAAGTGCCCCAGTCTCCTCGCAACATTTGCCAGGCCCAGTCAAAATATCGCAGCAGCAGCGGTCGATCGAGGCCAAGCTGACGGGTCAGGCGTTCGATGTCAGCCTGCGTCATGCTGGCATCCAGCGCGAATTGCGATAACGGACCGCCAGGGATCATGTTTAGCACTGTGAAGCCGATGATCGACACGATCACCAGCAGGATAATGCTCTGCCACAGGCGATTAAACAGAAATCCGGCCATTCAGCCCCCCATCGGGATTACAGAACTTTGAAAACCCGGGCGCTGCGATTACCCGGGGTGCGTACACGATCAGGCCTTACGGGACCAGCCCGCCGCATTCCAGGATTCGGTGCGGGTGTTGCTGTTGCTGACCACTCCCTTGACGTCCGACTTCCAGCCTTGGACGGAATTCTCCGAAAAGAGGGGCAGAAAGGGTAGATCGGCGCGAACTGTCGCCTGAATTTCCTTGTAGATCTCGATCCGGCGTGCTTGATCGAAGGTGCGCGCACCTTCTTCCAGCAGCTTGTCCACACGCGGATTACTGTATTGCGCGGTGTTCGAGCCCCGTCCGCCTTTGACGCGAATCGCACCGGTATGGAAGCGGTTGAATACGTCGGGATCCGCCCCAACCAGATAATTGATGCCCACCACAACCGAGTCGAATTGCGACAATGTCCAGAAATCACCCCAAATCACCGCTGCGGGCAGGTTCGAGATGGTCATCTCGACGCCGATGCCCTTCAGCGTCTGCTGGATGAATTGCTGCAGTTGTTCGCGCAGATGGTTGCCCGTCGTGGTCGAATTGGTGAACGCAAGCCGCACGCCATCCTTGGCACGGATTCCGTCACGCCCTTTCACCCAACCTGCGCCATCAAGCAGCTTCTCTGCCTTCTCGAGGTTGAACTCGTGCTTGGGCAGGTCCTTGTTGTAGTAGATCGAGCCGCGCGGCATGTAGGATTCGACCGGTTCGGGTAGACCGTAGTAGAGCGCATCGATGATCGCCTGCTTATCAATGGCCGCATAGATTGCCTGGCGCACTGCCAGATCCTTGAAAACAGGGCGTTCCAGATTGAGGTAAATCTGTTCGACGGCCGGCGCCGGTTGCAACTGAACCACCCGGTTTTTCAGCGTCTTCGCCTCAGCATAATTGTCGGGAGTAATGTATTGGCGTCCCACAAGATCGATGTCGCCGCTCTTGAACTGGGTATAAAGTACCGTCAGGTCGGGGATATATTTGAAGACCAGTTGCTCGATATACGGGCCTTCGCCATGGTAGTCGCGATTGGCGACCAAATTAATATGGTCGCCCGCAACGCGGCTACCCCATTTGAATGCGCCAGTACCGATAGGCGCTTGATTGAAGGCGGCGGCGTTCTTGTCTGCCTCGGACTCGAGCACGTGCTTGGGAACGATGAAAGTTTCCGTCAGGAAGGAAAGATAAGGCGCGAAAGGCTCTTTCATTCGCCAGGTCAGCTCAGTCGGCGAAACCACCTTAATGTCGTGTACGAGGTTGTGTCCCGTTGTGCGCCAGCTACGGAAGTTGGGATCGACGATCAGCTCAAGCGTGAACTTCACATCTTCGGCTGTCAGCGGCTTGCCGTCATGCCATTTCACATCATCACGCAACTTCACGCGCCATTCCAGACCATCGGCGGAAAGCCCGCCATTTTTTTGGTTCGGTACTTCCGTGGCCAGATTTGGCACGATGGAACCGTCCGGCATGGTTCGGAACAATGCGTCGAAAATCGAGAAATGGAGGCCATCATCGACTTCGATCTTCAGCATCAAAGGGTTGAATACGGTCGGCTCTTGCGATAAACCGACGATGACCCGGCCAGAAGGTGCTGCTGGTGGGGTTTGGGCAAACGCGGGCTTGCCCAGCAAATACGGAGCAAACAGACTCGCTGCACCGGCAACACCCATAATCTTCAGGGCTGAACGGCGGGTTGTCTTCGAAATAATTTTGTCAGTCATGAGACGATCTCCTTTATACAGCCTTGTTGATACCGCAATTACTCAGTCACGCTGCTCTTCTGGCCTGTTCTTTGCCCGGTATGGCAGCGACCAACTCCCGGGTATAGGCGGACTTCGGGGCGAGAAATATCTGCGAAGGCGGCCCTACCTCGACGAACTTACCCTTTTGCATCACCGCAATCTCGTCACAGATCTGGCTGGCCACACGCAGGTCATGGGTAATGAAGACCATCGACACACCCGTCTCGCGCTGCACTTGATCGAGCAGCTTCAGAATCTGTGCCTGAATCGAGACATCGAGCGCCGAGACGCACTCATCGGCTACAAGCAACTTCGGCTTGAACATCAGCGCGCGGGCTATGCCAATGCGTTGGCGCTGTCCACCCGAGAATTCGTGCGGATAGCGCCGAAAGGCGCCGGCATCGAGACCGACATGCGACAGCAGCGCCATCGCTTCTTCGCGGGCCTGAGCGTATGCCATGCCATGCGCCACCGGACCGACGGTCAGGATATGGCCAACGGTCGAGCGCGGATTGAGCGAGGCAAAGGGGTCCTGGAAGATCATCTGGATTTTCGGACGCAGAGCGCGGAAAGCACCCTCCGCCATCTGGGCAATATCGGTGCCCTCGAAGAGGATGCTGCCGCTATCGCTTTTCATCAACTTGATCAGCAGTCGCCCAAGTGAAGTTTTGCCCGAACCGCTCTCACCCACCACGCCAAGCGTTCGGCCGGGTTTCAATTCAAAGGAGACGCCGTCGACCGCCTTGCTTAACCGTTCGCTGCGTAGAAGACGGCTGCCGCTGCTATAGGTCTTGACCAGATGCTCGACCTTGAGAATCGGTGTCGTTGAGGTTTGCGGCAACACCCGGTCGATGCCGGTCAACTCCGGCACCGATGCGATCAAGCGCTTGGTATAAGGATGCTCTGGGTCTTTCAGCACCTTGTCGGCAGAACCTTGCTCGACGATTTTGCCCTTTTCCATCACGACGACGCTGTCTGCGATCTCCGCGACCACGCCGAAGTCGTGAGTGATGAACATGACGCTCATTCCCTTGCGACGCTGGATATCGCGGATCAGGTCCAGGATCTGTGCCTGCGTGGTCACGTCGAGAGCAGTGGTGGGCTCGTCTGCGATCAAGACCGCAGGCTCCATTGCCAGCGCTATCGCAATCATTACCCGCTGTCGTTGCCCGCCTGACAGACGGAATGGATACTGGTGATACATCAATGAGGGCTCCGGCAAACCGACCTCGGCCAGAAGCTCGAGGCTGCGGTCCTTGCGGCTCTCTGCTGTACCTTCACCGTGGGCCGCCATTGCCTCGGCAATTTGCGCTCCCACTGTCATCAAGGGGTTCAATGCCGAAAGCGGGTCCTGAAAAATCATGGAGACAACTCGTCCACGCAGACCTCGCAGGTATTCAGGGTCGGCATCGATGATCTCGGTATCGATCAGTCTGATCGATCCTTCAGTCACGCGGATCACCTTGGGCAGCAGACCCATGATCGCATTGGCCGTCACCGATTTTCCCGATCCCGATTCTCCGATGATGCAGAGTATTTGCCCTTTCAGAAGATCGAAAGAAATTCCGCTGACAGCATGGGCACGCTCCATACCGGGCGGCAGACTGACGGATAGATCGCGCACCGAGAGCATCGCTGCGGAGGCTGCCATGATACTTGCCGGTATAGAACCCACAGTCCCCTCCTGTCGTGTCATGATCGCTATAAAAAATTCAATATATATTAAAAATCGTAGCTAGGTCTATTTAAATCGGTTTTCCAGAAAAATATGACAAAACCGGCTCATTTCTGCATTAATATGCTTTTTATTATGGATTTTTCGACGAAATGAATATTCGTCAGACGAGATAGATACTACTTCTTGCGAGAGACCCAACATGTTTATGTTGAAAATTTCTCAAGAATATTTCATTATATTGTTTGATCGTTATTTTCTGTCAATAGGGAATTTCAGCACCAACATGCGAAGAGACATAGAACCGCGTTTCACCGCCACGCCATCCTCGGGGGCTCCCGAATTTCAGCTTGGCGCCAACCTTCGGAAGCTGCGCAAACAGAGGGGCCTATCGCTCCAGAGCCTCGCGCAGGCCTCGGGAGTCTCGGTGGGGATGATCAGCCAGGTCGAGCGCGGCATCGCCAATCCATCGATGCGGCTTCTGACCTCTCTGCGGCGAGCACTGAACCTCACTATGCAAGAGCTGTTCGGCGAGACCGGGAATGAAACACCCTTGACCGATGACCCGCAATTCGTGCGCCGCCGTGCACAGCGCCCGGTGATCGATTTGGGCATGCTGCACAAGGAGCTTCTGACACCACCAGACCGCCAGAACCTGCAAATCATGATTCTGCGGCTGGAGCCAGGTGGTGAATCCGGAGGGAAGGCCCTCAGCTATCCGGCGGAAAAAGGCGGGCTCGTCCTGTCAGGCAAGGTAGTCCTGAGCGTCGATGATGTGGCCGCCGAACTGGAGGCGGGCGACAGCTTCGTCTTCGACAGCACCCGACCGCATTCTCTGCGCAACACCAGCGACACATCGACAGAAGTTCTGTGGATCATCGGGGCGGTACAGTTCGACCGCCACCTCTAGCCCCTTCACCGCAACAAGGAAAATCCGTCATGCAATCGTCCCGAATTGCCGAAAAGAGTACCCCCTACTGGTGGGAAGCCGCGCCGGTTCAGCCTCTGCCCGAACAGCCACTGGCGAAACAGGTGGATGTGGTCATCGTCGGTGCGGGTTATGCCGGGCTGACTGCGGGGTTAATGCTCGCACGGGCGGGCCGTTCGGTCGCCGTACTGGACAAGATGAACCCTGGCGAAGGCGCCTCGTCGCGGAATGGCGGCATTACCAGCGGCAACATTAGGCTGAGCTATGCCGAGCTGGTACGGAAATACGGCGAAGAGCACGCCAACGCCATCGAGGCCGAAGGCAAAGCCGCGCGCGAATTCATCTATGAGTTCATCCGCACCGAGGGCCTGGATTGCGATTTCAACCTGACTGGTCGCTTCTACGGCGCCATCGGCAAGGAGCAATACGAGACGATGGCCCGCAGCGCAGAGAAGCTGCAAAAGACCCTTGGCGTCGAATCCTATGCGGTCCCTCATGCTGAACAGCGCCAATATCTAGGCACTGATTACTATCGCGGCGGCACCGTACGCATGGACATCGGCGGGCTGCATCCGGCGAAATACCATGCCGAAATCCTGCGCATCACGCTGGCGGCAGGCGTCACCGTGCACTCCGATACAGCGGTGAAATCCATCACCAAAGACGCGACAGGCTTTCGCGTCGAAACAGCGGCGGGCACGATTACCGGCCGACAGGTGCTGATCTGCACCAATGGCTATACCGATGACTCCGATCCCTGGCTACGCCGTCGTCTGGTGCCGGTGCGCAGCCGCATCATCGCTACCGAGGAACTGCCGGCCGAGCTGATGGCGAAGCTAATGCCGCGCAGGATGATGTGTGGTGAGAGCAAGGTTCTTGGCTATTACTACCGCCCTTCTCCGGATGGGAAACGCATCCTGCTGGGTGGCCGCGATGGTTCACAAAGCGGCGACCCGGCGGCACCGACCGTCATGCTGCGGAATGGACTGATCAATCTTTTCCCCGAGCTCGCCGATGTGAAGATCAGCCACAGCTGGTTCGGCAATGTTGCCATGCACCGCGACATGCTGCCACGGATCTTCGAACACAACGGCCTTACCTATGCGACCGGCTTTTGTGGCTCTGGCGTCGTCTGGGCGCCCTGGATCGGCAGCCGCGCGGCACACAAGCTCTTGGGCGACGATGAGCAGAAATCCGCTTTCGATTTCCGGCCCATGTCTTTCATCCCGCTCTATGCCGGCCGGCCCTATTTCATGCCCGCCTTCATCCAGGTGTACCGGATGCAGGACCGTATCGCGCTGGCACGCGCCACTCGCTGAACCCCTTTTTTGATTCAGTAAGGATGTCCGATGACCCTCCTCATGCTTTCCTACCCCGAGCGCGTCGAGGTTTTTCGCCGCGCCTTCGCCCGTGACCTGCCACAAGTGCCCTTCGTCAGCGATGCGGCGCAGGTCGACCCGCTCGAGGTGCGCTATCTGATAACCTGGAATTACCCCGAGAATCTGGCCGAGCGCTACCCCAACCTCGACGTGATTTTTTCGGTTGGGGCGGGAGTCGATCATATGACCCAGGCGTCGATCCCGCCAGGGGTGAAGCTGGTCCGCATGATCGAAAGCGGCCTGACCAGCCTGATGCGGGATTATGTCGTGATGAGCGTGTTGGCTCTGCATCGCCGTCTGCCTGCCTACATCGAGCAGCAACGGCGCCGCGAATGGATCAATCTCGAATTCACGTGGGCTGACCAACGCCGCGTCTCGGTTCTGGGCCTTGGAGAGCTCGGACAGGCCTCGCTTCAGGCGCTCAAGCCTTTCGGTTTCCGTCTGGCAGGATGGAGCCGCAGCCCGAAAGAGATCGAAGGTATCCACTCGTATCATGGTCCCGAAGGGCTGACGGCGATGCTGGCTGAAACCGACATCCTGATCTGCTTGCTGCCGCTGACCGCAGAGACCCGGCATATCCTGAATGCCGACCTCTTTGCGCAGCTGCCACAAGGGGCCTCACTGGTTCAGGTGGGCCGGGGCGGACATCTTGATCAAGAAGCGCTACTGGCAACGCTCGATGCCGGACATCTGGAAGCGGCATTCATCGATGTGACAGATCCCGAGCCGCTACCCTCCGACCACCCGCTCTGGTCGCACCCGAAGGTGGTGCTAACGCCGCATGTGGCCGCACATACCCGCGCCGAAAGTTCAGCCGAAGCCACCATTGCCAATCTGCGCCTCATCCTTGCAGGTGAAGCACCGAACGGACTCATCGACTTCCAACGCGGATACTGAGCCGCATCGCGCAACAGCGTTTGCCATCCCCCGTTAACAGGCAAGAACCTAATTTAGCTTCAGTAAATGAGGCCATGTCGGCCAACCCCGCAGCAATCAAGCAGGCAAAGAAAAAGCCCTGTCAAAAAACAGGGCTTATCTTTAAAAACTACTGGCGGAGACGGAGGGATTCGAACCCTCGATGCGGGTATAAGCCGCATGCTCCCTTAGCAGGGGAGTACCTTCAACCACTCGGCCACGTCTCCGAAACAGGCCGCCATTCTAGCACGATAAATCATCATATTTTCTGGAACCCCATGCTAGAAGTCCAGAATCAGAAAATTTTGGCATAAAACAGCGGTTTAAAACAATACTACGGAAAAAATTACAGCAATTTATCGTACAGCCTGGTCAAAATCACCGATCAAATTTTGTCTTCGTCGGGGCTTTCCTTGTCAAGGCCAAAAGCCTTGTGAAGCGCGCGCACGGCCAATTCCATGTACTTGTCGTTGATGATGACCGACGTCTTGATTTCGCTGGTGCTGATCATTTGGATGTTGATGCCCTCTTCCGACAAGGTGCGGAACATCAGGCTGGCAACGCCCACGTGGCTGCGCATGCCGATACCGACAATGGACACCTTGCATACATTGTCGTCGGATACGATTTGACCGGCGCCAACGGCAGGCCCGATCTGATTGGTTAACAGATCGAGCGTACGCGCAAAGTCGTTGCGGTTAACGGTAAACGAAAAGTCGGTCGTGCCTTGCACTGACTGATTTTGCAAAATCATGTCGACATCGATATTGGCCGCGGCGACAGGACCAAGAATCGAATAGGCCACGCCCGGGGTGTCAGGGACGGCTAGCAGGGTAACTTTAGCCTCGTCACGGCTGAAGGCGATGCCCGATACAACGGCGGCTTCCATTTTTTGATCTTCCTCGAAAGTAATAAGGGTGCCCGAAGCCATTTCTTCTTCGAGCGGAATCAGCGGATCTGTCAGCGAGGACAATACCCTGACTGGCACGCGGTATTTGCCAGCGAACTCAACCGAGCGGATTTGCAGGACTTTGGACCCCAGCGAGGCCATTTCCAGCATTTCTTCAAACGAGACCACCGTCATGCGCTGGGCCTGAGGCACCACGCGGGGATCGGTGGTGTACACGCCATCGACATCAGTAAAAATAAGGCACTCGTGGGCCTTGAGCGACGCGGCCACGGCGACAGCCGAGGTATCCGAGCCACCCCGCCCAAGCGTCGTTATATTGCCGTCTTCGTCGACACCCTGAAAGCCGGTCACAATGACTACACGGCCTGCATCGAGATCGGTGCGGATACGCACGTCGTCGATCGACTTGATACGGGCTTTAGTAAACGATGAGTCGGTACGCACAGGAACCTGCCAGCCTGTATAGCTGCGAGCGGCCACGCCTTGAGACATCAACGCCATGGCCAATAGCGAACTGCTGGCCTGTTCGCCGGTGGAAGCCAGCATATCAAGCTCGCGCGGATCGGGCTGCGGCGAAATTTCTTTTGCCAATCCCAATAGCCGGTTCGTTTCACCCGACATGGCTGAAGGAACGACAACGACCTGGTGGCCGGCCGCATGCCATTTAGCCACACGCCGGGCGACGTTCTGGATGCGCTCAACCGAGCCCATGGACGTGCCGCCGTACTTATGAACAATCAGGGACATCTTATACTCTGCATTAAAGGGACACTGCCTTGCGCTCTGAACGGACCGGCGCTGAAACCAGGCACACAAAGTCCAATATTTTAACGGTTTTCGGAACTGTTGTTTTCCGGCCAGCGTAACGCGCTTGGGATCACGCCCCCTGCCCTGTATCCAGCCAGACACGACCCCTGGTGCAACGCACCCATACCGAGCCATGTTTGACCTGCATTTGTCTGTCGTGGCCCATCGCATGCAGGCCGCGCAATTGCTTCATGATGTCGAGCAAACGCGCTTCGGTGGGCATGCGTACGCCGTGCAGCGAAAGCCAGTAGCGCAACACCAGGGCCTGCCGGGCGACGGACAACAAACGCCAGGCGGCAAGCGAAAAGCTGATACCGTCAGGATCGGGCGCCAGCCCTGCAAAGTCCTGCGCTGCAACTTCATCCAGCACTTCCTGAACTTGAGCGCTTTGGCGAGCGTGGCGGGTGACAGTCCCCTGCCAGCCCGGCCAACGCTCGTTCAATGCCGGAACCAAGCGCTCGCGCACTGCGGCGCGGGTATATTTGTCGTCAGCATTAGTTGGGTCTTGCACGGGTCCCCAACCGCTGATCAGAAAAAACTGACTTGCCTGCGCCAGGATGTCCGCGCGATCAACCGCCAGCCATGGCCGCAAATACGTTACGCCCTGGCGATGCGTTACATCCGACATGGCCGCCAGGCCGCCAGGCCCGGAGCCGCGCAGTAAGCGAAGAATAACGGTTTCTGCTTGGTCATTGCGATGATGAGCCAGCAATATATGCTGCAACGCCATGCGTTCGGCCAGTTGTCCAAGGGCGTCATAGCGTGCATCGCGTGCTGCCGACTCAATACCTGCACTCGACGCTGTATCCACTCGCACGACCAGGCTGTGACACGGCACGCCCAGCCACTGGGCCAGATCATGCACATGTGCCTGCCACCGCTCTGCCGGCGCTTGCAAGCCATGGTGAACATGAAAGCAATGCAATTCCAGATTGCGGCGACGGGCAAAGATAGCCGCATGCACCGCCAGCATGGCGGAATCGGCGCCCCCGCTTAATGCGACCGCAATGCGGCGAGGCGGTTGCGGCAAGCCCGCAAGGCTGCGGCCTATGGCCTGCAGCAGGTCGGGCGAACCGAACCCGCTCCAGAACGCATCCAGGGACATGGCGGGCGCTAGTTAAGCGTTTCCTGAAAACGACCGTAAGACATCAGGCGCTGCACACGATGCGCAACCAATTGCTGGGCATTCATACCCGACAACTGACGCAAGGAATCCGACAGTGCGCGGCTAAGCTGGCGCGCCATCATGACCGGATCGCGGTGGGCCCCGCCTACTGGCTCGTTGACCACACGATCGATCAGACCCAGGTCTTTAAGGCGAGGCGCAGTAATCGCCAGGGCTTCAGCCGCGGTGGATGCCTTGTCGGCGCTGCGCCACAAAATAGAGGCGCAACCTTCAGGAGAAATCACCGCATAGGTGGCGTATTGCAACATCATCACAACGTCGCCAATAGCAATGGCCAGCGCCCCGCCCGAACCGCCTTCGCCAATGATAGTGGCGATAATAGGCACTTTAAGTTCGGCCATGGCATAGAGGTTGTGCCCGATCGCCTCGGATTGGCCACGCTCTTCAGCCCCGATACCGGGATAAGCCCCCGGTGTATCGACGAAGGTAAAAATAGGCAGCTGGAATTTTTCGGCAAGACGCATCAGGCGCAACGCCTTGCGATAGCCCTCAGGCCTTGGCATGCCGAAGTTACGCATGGCGCGTTCCTTCGTGTCACGCCCTTTTTGGTGACCAATAATCATGCATGGCGTGCCATTGAACCGTGCCAGGCCGCCAATAATGGCCTGGTCATCGGCATACATGCGGTCGCCGTGCAGCTCGTGGAAATCAGTGAAGATTTCCCGGACATAGTCCAGGGTATACGGACGTTGTGGGTGCCGTGCGACCAGCGCGGTCTGCCATGGCGTAAGCTTGGAATAAATATTCTTGGCGAGCGTCTGGTTCTTTTGTTGCAAACGTCCGACCTCTTCCGAAATATCTACGGCAGAATCGGTCTGAACAAAACGCAGTTGCTCGATCTTGTTTTCGAGCTCGGCAAGAGGTTGTTCAAATTCCAGGAAGGTATTACGCATAAGTGCTTGGTATCCAGATTAGAGCATTCACTTTGTTTAGTACTGAACAGCCGCCGGATCAAGGCTACGCCATAAGTACCAAGTGGCCACCGTGCGCCATGGGGCCCAGGCCTGAGCGACTTCCCGTGCTTCGAAGCGCGAAACGGGCTCACCACTAAAGTAGTGTAACGAAATTGCCTTGAGTAGGCTCGAATCATCCAAAGGAAGGATGTCGGGCCGCTGCAGGTTGAAGATAAGAAACATCTCGGCGGTCCACCTGCCTATGCCCCGAATAGCGCATAGATCGGCGATGACCGCTTCATCGTCCATGTTTTTCCATAAGGCGGGCTTGACCTTTTTTTCGGAAAAATGGGTAGCGAGGTCAAGAATGTATTCTGACTTGCGCTTGGACAAACCCGACAATCCACTGTCGGTTTCAGCCAGCTTAAGCACTGATCGCGGCGAAGGATATCGCCCGCAAGCTTCAGTGAACCGGTGCCACATGGCATCGGCTGCTTTAACCGAAATTTGGTGCCCCACAATCGCCCGGGCAAGCGTAATGAATGGCGTTGCAGAAGGCGCCAGCCATTCGGACTTATGCCGCGGAATCAGTTTTTTAAGGATGCGATCGCGCCCCATAAGCTGCGCGGAAGCCTCGTCCCAAAATACGGGTTTTTCTTGATCAAGGATGGGATTTTCTGACATTGATAGCCTCCTAGGCGCGACGCCATTGCGTCACACCGCCGGCCTTGTCTTCAAGTTCGATCCCGTTCTCCTGCAGTTCGGTGCGAAGGCGATCAGCCTCGGCGAAGGCTCGATCTTTCTTCGCCGCAGCACGGGCGGCGATCAAGGCCTCGATTTGGTCGTTCGATAACGTTATAACTGCTGTGTGGCCGCGCTGATAGCGGCTGGCCGACTGCAGGTATATGGCTGGGTCGGCTTGCAACAAGCCAAGCAATCCGCCTAGTGCCCGCATCAGGCCCGACGCCTGACCGGAGTGGCTGCGATTGGCTTCGGACGACAGCTCGAACAATGCAGCAACGGCACCCGAAGTATTGAAGTCATCGTCCATGGCGGCGCGAAAAGCTGCCGCGCTGGGGTGATCCCAATCGATCTCGGCGTGAACGGCCGGCACGTTATGCAGCGTCTGGTACAAGCGATCCAAGGCGTTCTGGGCATCCAGCAGATTGTCGGGTGCGTAGTTCTGTGGACTGCGGTAATGATTGCGTACGATGAAAAACCGCAACATTTCGGCTTCGCGTGGATTGGCCTGATAACTGGCCTGATCGTCGGACAAACCGGAATCGGCAGCGATAGTGGCCCGTATCGTGCTGAAATTGCCCAGGGATTTCGACATTTTGTCGGCATCGACCATCAGGGGCCCGCAATGCATCCACACCGACGCCAGCGTTCCACCGAAAGCGCCTTCCGTTTGGGCGATCTCGTTCTCGTGATGCGGGAACTTCAGGTCCGGGCCGCCGCCGTGAATATCCAAAGGCAACCCAAGCAAGGCTTTGCTCATGGCCGAGCATTCAATGTGCCAGCCAGGACGTCCCATGCCATAAGGCGACTCCCATTTGGATTCCGGCGGCTCGTCGGCCTTGGCTGTTTTCCATAAAACAAAGTCCAGCGGGTCGCGCTTACTGCTTGCTACAGCGACGCGCTCTCCGGCGCGCAAGTCATCGAGCGATTTACCCGAAAGCTTCCCGTACCCGGCAAAACCGCGCACCGAAAAATTCACATCGCCGTCGTCCGACTGATATGCGAGTCCGTTGTCTTCAAGGCGCTTGATGATGCCTAGCATTTCGCCCACATGATCCGTGGCCAGGGGCTCGGCGTCGGGGGCTGCAACACCCAGCGCGCGCTCGTCGGCGTGCATGGCATCGATATAAAACGAAGTCACTTCGTTCAAGCGGCGGCCGCTTTGCACAGCCCTGCGTATGATTTTGTCGTCGATATCGGTGATATTGCGCACGTAATTGACTTTATAGCCACTAGCCCGCAGCCAGCGCTGCACGATGTCGAAGCTCACCAACATGCGCGCATGTCCAAGATGACAAAAATCGTAAACCGTCATGCCGCATACATACATGCGCACCTGACCAGGTTCTACGGTTTTCAGTGGCTCTTTGGTGCGGGAAAGGGTGTTATAAATGTGCAGCATGTGCGGTAAATATCTATAAATGAGTACGATTGCGGGCCGGATCAATACAGATCCGGTTGCAGTAAACTGGGTGCTATGTTCAAAGCATGGCTAAAATGGCGGTCGATAAGTATAGCAAGCGGGCAAAACAGGCGCTGCGCCGATCGGGCTGATTTCTGATTTAACCTTGATGCTATCCACCAACGCAACCCTTACATATAGGTGCATAACCTGTGTTTCGAATTACTTGCCGTGTAGCAGCGATCGCCCTTATTGCAGGCGGGCTGTCAATACAAAAAGCCGGCGCCCAAACTCCGGCGCCCGGCCTTGAGCCAAACGCCGATCTTACCGCCACACTGGACGCCGGTCCAGATGCGAAAGCATTTAGCAATGAATCCGGTGGTGTTTTCGTGCAGTTCGACCAGCAGGTATTCGCTGACGACAGCAAACTGTTCAACGATCCTCCTCCCACAGAAGGCGGCTGGAAGGGCTTGGCCAATTTGCTCGAAGCGCTGACCCCCAGCGTCGACACGGAAATCCCCCTTACCGCATCCGAGATCACAAGCAGAATCTCGACCATGCTGGACAACGGCGAATATCAGGAAGCGCTTAATGTCATCGAAAAGCGGACCCAGCAATATGAAGCCACAACCAACCTGGGCACCGATGTACAGTTGATGTTCCTGCACGGCCGGGCACTTGCCGCGCTAGGCCGGCAGGACGAAGCAATAGACATTTACATCAACATGACCACGAAATATCCGGAGCTGCCCGAGCCCTGGAATAACCTGGCGTCGGAATATGTTAAACAAGGCAAGCTGGAAATGGCGCAAGATGCCTTGACGATGGCGCTGGCAGCCAATCCCAACTACGGCACGGCCAAGGCCAATCTGGGCGAAGTTCAGCTTATGCTGGCCCAACGATCCTTTCAGGACGCCGCCCGAATGGGTGTCGGCGGCTCGCAAAGTAAAGCCGATGCTACTGCCGATGTCCTGAAAAAATAATTCACCGGGAATATTATCTACACCATGTCCTCACTTTCACTTCTTACTCGCACGTTTAGCCCAAGGCTGCGTGTTTTCAGCCTTGCTTGCGCAACATCTCTGGCACTCTGCCTTGGCGGTGCCGCACAAGCCGCGTCTTCAACCCCTACTCAAGGTAAACCTATGAGCACAACACCCAACGTAAAACTGCAAACCAACCATGGCGATCTGGTAATCGAGCTGAATGCCGAAAAAGCGCCTAAAACCGTCGAAAGCTTCCTTACCTACGTCAAAGAAGGCTTCTATGACGGCACGGTTTTCCACCGCGTCATCAATAATTTCATGGTTCAGGGCGGCGGTTTCGATGCCACCATGAAACAAAAGCAAACCCACGCTCCTGTCGAAAACGAAGCCAACAACGGCCTCAAGAACGACCGTTACACGCTTGCTATGGCACGTACGTCCGACCCGCACTCCGCTACAGCTCAGTTCTTCATCAACGTAGCCGACAACGACTTCCTGAATTTCACCGCTCCAACGCCTAATGGCTGGGGCTACACCGTTTTCGGCAAGGTCATCGAAGGCACTGAAATCGTAGACAAGATCAAGGCTGTGAAAACCGGCAACAAGGGCTTCCACCAAGACGTTCCCGTCGAAGATGTCATTATCGAGAAAGCCACGATTGTTGAATAAGATACCGCTGGCAGGTACTGTATGGATTGCCTCGGATATTCATCTGGGGCCGAATACACCTGCCACTGCCAGCGCGTTTCATCTATTCCTGGACAAGGCATGCGCGCAGGCGGATGCCTTGATTTTATGTGGCGACATCTTCGATGCCTGGATAGGCGATGACTTCGCGTTTTCCGAACCGCCCGACTGGCTGTCGCAAACATTAAGCAAGCTTTCCACGGTATCCGGAACCATCCCCTTATGGCTGGGGCGCGGCAACAGGGATTTCCTGATCGGCCCTATGCTTACCCAACACGTCGGTGCGCAGCTTCTGCCCGATACGGTATGCCTGAATACCGATTACGGCCGGGTTCTGCTTTCGCATGGTGACGAGTACTGTACTGCCGATCCAGGATACCAACGCTTTCGGCGTATTGTCCGCAATCCGCTAGTGCAAAAATTGTTTATGGGCCTGAGCTTGAAGCTGCGGCGCGGTATCGCCGACTGGGCAAGGCAGCGCAGCACAGCTGCGAATCGCTATAAATCACTCAGCATCATGGATGTCAGCCAGCCTGCCATTGAACAAGCTTTCCGGGATTCCGGTGTTGCCACGCTGGTGCATGGACACACACACCGCCCTGCCGTTCACCAACTGAATGTAGACGGACAGTCACGTCAACGCATTGTCCTGCCCGACTGGGACTACGACCATGAAGCTGCCCCACGCGGCGGCTGGCTGGCAATAGACCGCAGCGGCGCAGCTTTGCATCAGCTTCCCTAGGCGTCAGGCCTCGAAATCCAACTGCAGTTGCGCAATGTGATCGCGCTGACGCACTTGCACCCGCTTCGCAAGACGACTCAGCAGGTATGCCGTCAGGTGGGCGGTCGCCTCGGGATCGTCGAGCAAGGCGTCGGGACTAGGCGCGGTAGTCTTGGCGACGGGCAATGCGACCCCCGAATAAACAAACGTGACCCGCAAGGCGTATTCATCAAAACGGGTTTTGACTTCCAGCCATGGTTCGTCCGGTGAAATTCGACGGCTATGGGCCAGGAGATCGAAAGCCTGCCATACAGCTTGCTCGGCGCGCTGTACGGCGTCGCGACGGGCGCCCCACAAGCGCCCCTGATTCTCCATGAAAAGATTCAGGTCGTCGGCGGTGGTCGCATCAAGCGAAAACCGCTGTGTCGTGCGGCGTGAGGCCCCAAGGCGAAACAATATGGTCAGTACCAGGGCGATCAGGGTACCGTTGGTGACGCCCGCCAGCGCCATGAACCCGGCCAGGGGCGGATGTTCAATGCCCGCGACAATATACTGATGCGACACGCCCACGATCAGCCCCACACCCAGCGCCAAAGAACGGCGGTCGTCCAGCATGCGCGAAGCCACAAGCTTCAACCCCGCCATTAGCAGGAAAGCGGAAAGAAACAGCAGCAAGGCCGCAATAACCGGAGCCGGTACCGCCAGCCACAGTACGATCAGCTTGGAGCACAGTGCCGTAATGAGCAGGAACGCCGCTACCCAATAACCCAGGTAACGGCTGGCGCTACCCGATGTCGCCGCCAACCCTACCGCTCCGCCGCTGGCGGTTTGCGGCATGGCGTTGATGAAAGAGGCGAACACATGTGTCAGCCCTTCGGCGCGCAGCCCCCTGCCATAGGCCTTCAAGTCAGGCTTGTGCCAATCCGCATCCGCGGTTCGTTGAGCGACGGTTTGCGTGCCTATCGACATTAGCGACATCGCCAACCCCATCAACATATAAGGCCACACCATATTCCAGTCAAACGACCAGCCAAATGCGGGCAAGTTGGGAATACGTACCCACGGCGCCGCCTGGATATAGCGCACACTGTCGGACGACAGCATGCCCAGCCCTGCGGCCAACGCACTGCCTGCCAATAAGCCCAGCAGAGTCGCAAACAGCCGCACACGGGATTTCAGCCAGATATTGCAAAACACCATGACGAACAAGGTAAAAGCCGCGACCATCAGTTCCATGTTGGTGGCCCCCGCAGCGCCTTGGACATCGAACAACAGCTTAAGCCCCACCTGTCCCGTGGCAACTCCGGTAAGCATCACTGCCAGACCGGCGATTTCGACCGTAAAAATACTGCGCAGGCGTGTAATACAGGTGCTAAGCAGCAATTGGGTCAGACCGGTCACGCAGACCATGCCATAGGCCAGCGGCATGCCTCCAGAGCTGCTGCTGGCCAGGAACATAACGGCAAAGACTGTGGGCGTCGCCTGCAAGGGGTAGTAATAGCCCGAGCCGATTCCCCAGCGGTTAAGCGTTTGCAAGAGTATGGACAAGGCGCAGGCAATCAACGACGCGCTGGCAATGTCCAGATAACCGCCGCCCCCGAGATGCGTGGCGCTGTCGTGCACGAAAAGATTGGGAACGACAAGAAGCGCGCCCAAAAATGCGATTTGCTGCAAGGCCAGGCCCAGTGCGGCAGAAATCGGAAGCTTATCGTTGACCCAGAAAAGAATGGATTCCGGTTTGCGCATAGGTCGCAGCCAGCGCTTAAATAACCGGCATCAAATGCAAATCGTTCCCGGCGGTCTTCCACAAATCGCCGGTTTCAATATCGAACCACCAACCGTGCAAGGCCAGCTTACCGGCATCGACACGTTCCTTGACCCAAGGATATGTCAACAGGTTATGCAAAGAGCCCGTCACCGCCGCCCGCTCTACCAGGCCGGGATTTTCTTTGAGCAGGTCCAGAGACACCTTCTGGCGAATGCCGGATTTGTCGGGATTCAAATACAGCTCGGTAGCGTTCATGGCCATCGACACCCAATCGCCCACAAACTCTCTATCGATAGGATGGCCATCCGCCGCGGCCAGCACGGCCTTGATGCCGCCACAGCTGGCATGCCCCAGCACGATGACGTGATCTACGTCCAGGTCGCGGACCGCATATTCAATGGCCGCTCCGGTACCATGCAGGCCGGCACCCTGTTGATAGGGTGGGACCAGATTAGCGATGTTGCGTACGGTGAATAGCTCGCCCGGACTGGCCTGCAGCAATACACCGGTATCAACGCGAGAGTCGCAGCACGAGATGATAAGGGTGGCGGGCGCCTGGCCCTCAGTAGCCAGCTTATGCATCATTTCCGGATCGCGTTCGTAGAACTCGGTGCGAAAACGGCGCACGGCGGCTTCGAAATGCGAAATATCCCGAAGGGCGGGCTGGCAACACGCTGCAGTCATAATCTGGTCTCTTGAATGAGGGGTCAGGAAATCAAGTGAGGGATTATAACTGCATGCTTCAAAATTTAACGCATTAAATTAACGCATTACAAGCCAGACAAGGACCACACATCCAAGAGCAATGCGATACCAGGCAAAAGGCCGGTACGTGCGCTTGGACACAAAACTGAGCACTGCCCGTACAACCAGAAGCGCGCTGAAAAAAGCGGCCGCGAAACCGATGACTATGGCTTCGGTCTGGGCGCCGGATAACGCGCCGCTATTACGATACAGGTCGTATACAGTCGCTGCCAACATAGTCGGCATAGCCAGAAAAAACGAAAATTCCGTAGCGGTTTTTCGTTGAATTCCCGCCACCATCCCGCTGATAATGGTAGCCCCGGAACGCGAGGTGCCTGGCACCATCGCCAGACATTGCGCAAACCCGACCACCAGCGCCTGCTTCCAGGTAATCTGTTCGAGCGTCAAGGCAGTCGCGTTTTGCGACGCCATGCTGTCGTCGCCTTGCGCCGCCGCCAAGTTAGCCGCACCGTGCTTGGCATATTGCGGCTTTCGCTCTACCCATAGCATGATCAAGCCCCCCACAATCAGGGTAACGACGAAAACGCCAGGATTATGAAAAAGCATCTTGATGTATTTGATCGCCAAGGCGCCAATAACGGCGGCCGGCAAAAAGGCAATGATCAGGTTGCGTGTAAACAAGACCTCGCTGCGTTGGCCGGTCAGAGTGCCATGTATCAGTTGCCACAAGCGTGCACGAAAGATCCAGATGACGGCCATGATGGAACCGAACTGGATAACGACTTCAAACACTTTGTCGTCGCCGGAAGAAAAGTTCATCCAGTCGCCTATCAGCAACAAATGGGCTGTACTGGATACAGGGATGAATTCGGTGAAACCTTCTATCAGGCCCAGAAACAGGGCTTTAAGCAAAAACCAGGTACTTTCAGTCATACTCACTCGCGTCGTTGATATCTTCGTTCGGATGGTAGGTGCGCTCGATTTGTACCGACGCTATGCGGCGGCCATCCAAGCGCAACACCGTGAATGTAAAAGTGGCGTGCGCCTGCTTGAGTTCGCAACTGTCGCCTGCCTTCGGCAGATGTCCGAACCGCTCAAGCAAGTAGCCAGCCAGTGTCGAATAACCTTCCTCGTCGTCCACCAAATCGTCTGTATTCAGAAGCAGTTCAAGATGGTGCAAATCGGCCGCGCCGTCGACCCGCCAGCGATTGTCATTTTCAATAACAATATCGGGCGTTTCGTCTTCATCGGGGAACTCACCGGCAATCGCTTCGAATACGTCGATAGGCGTGACCACGCCCTGAATGGCGCCAAACTCGTCTGTCACCAACACCAATTGCCCGCGTGAACGCTTGAGCGTGTCCATCAGGCGCAGCACCCCTATGGACTCATGCACGATGATGGGATCGCGCAGTCGCGACAGCCTGATGCTGCCTTGAGTAATCAGATCGGCAATCATTTCCTTGGCGCGGCCGATACCGATGACTTCATCCAGCGAACCGCGGCAAACGGGGAAGAAACTGTGCGGCGCCTTGGCGATCTGCTCGCGCAACTCGCTGGGGTCGTCGTCCAGATCCAGCCAGGACACATCAGTGCGCGGTGTCATGATGGAATTGATGGATCGGTCGGCCAGGGTAAGCACGCCGCTGACCATATAGCGCTCTTCATCCCCGAACACTTGGGCAGGGGCCTCGCTATCCTGCTGCGGATGCTCGGGGCCCATTAGTGGACGCTTGCCCAGCATGCGCAGCACACCTTCGGCAGTCCGCTCGCGCAGTGGCCGCCTGGTGTCCACCTTCCGCATGTTGCGCCTGGCCACCTGGTTAAGCATTTCGATTGCGACGGAAAAGGCAATCGCGGCATAAAGATAGCCCTTGGGAATGGGGAATCCAAAGCCTTCCGCCAACAGCGAAAAACCAATGGTCAACAAAAAGCCCAGACATAGGATAACCACGGTCGGATGGGCATTCACAAAGCGCGTCAATGGCTTGGAAGCCACCAGCATAATGCCGATGGCGATAGTCACGGCCAACATCATGATGGCCAAGTGGTCGACCATACCGACTGCCGTAATTACCGCGTCAATCGAAAACACAGCGTCAAGAATAACGATTTGCGTAACGATGACCCAGAAACTGGCATGCATGCGCGAACCGGAAGCATGAGCAATCCGCCCTTCTACACGCTCGTGCAGCTCGAGCGTTCCCTTGAAGAGCAGGAAGAAGCCGCCCACGATAAGAATCAGGTCCCGTCCGGAAAAGCTCAGGGGGCCAAGGAAAAACAGCGGATCGGTGAGCTTGATCAGCCATGACATGACTGACAGCAGCGCCAGCCGCATCAGCAATGCCAATGACAGCCCTATCACGCGCGCCCGGTCGCGTAAGGCCGGCGGCAGTTTCTCTACCAGAATGGCAATGAAAATCAGATTGTCTATACCCAGCACAATCTCGAGAATGACCAAGGTCAGCAGGCCGACCCAAGCGGATGGGTCCAGCATCCATTCCATCAAGAAACTCCGAAAGACAAGCAGCTACGCTAAAAACTAAGCCGGGTGCGTGTGGCGCATCCGGCCTAGCGTGGCGATCAGTCCTGCAGATGGCCCAGCATTTGGGTAAAGATCTTGGGGGTGGCTGCCAGAACACTACCGCTTTGCATCCAGCCCTGTTCGCCGTCGAAATCGGCAATCAGGCCGCCCGCTTCGAGTATAAGCAATCCGCCCGCGGCCAGATCCCATGGCTTGAGATTGACGCCGCAGTAGCCATCGATACGTCCCGATGCCACGTACGCCAGGTCAAGGACGGTTGAACCAAGCCGGCGCGCTGCAGCGCACTCGGATAGCATGCTGGAAAAGCGCGTGTTTGCCGCCACCGCGCTTGCCGAACCGGGAACGTGCGCCCCCAGCAAGGCATCGTGATAGCGCGTCTGGCCCGACACGCGAACGCGCCGGTCATTCATGAACGCGCCGCCGCCGCGCGTAGCGGTAAACAGTTCATTGCGGGACGGATCATAGATAACGGCCTGGGTGACCTGACCACGCTGCGCCAGCGCAATTGACACAGCGTAGATAGGCAAGCCGTGTATAAAATTGGTAGTGCCGTCCAGAGGGTCGATAATCCATTGAAAATCGGCCTGGGCATCCAGCTTTTGCCCCGCCGCCAGGTGCGTGCCGGACTCTTCACCCAGGAAACCATGGTCCGGGTAAGCAGTGCGTAAAATATCGATTATGGCTTCTTCAGCGGCATGATCCACTTCCGTGACATAATCCTTGGGCCCTTTGCGTGCCACTTGCAGGCGTTCCAAGTCGAGACTGGCTCGGTTGATAATGGCGCCAGCACGGCGTGCCGCCTTGATGGCGGTATTGAGCATCGGGTGCATAAAATTCCGTAGTAAACAAAAAAACTGTCAGTGCCTGGCAAAGCCAAATTCGACCGCCTTCATAGGCAAAAAATCAGGCAATAAACATAAGATTCCCGCTATTTTAAATGACTCAGACATTTTCCTCAGAAATGATCAATGCTTTCCCCCGCGTTCGGTTCATTATGGTGCGCCCCAGCCATCCCGGAAATGTAGGTGCGGCCGCCCGCGCCATCAAAACCATGGGGTTTCAAGACCTGTGTCTGGTCGCCCCCCGATTCCCTGATGTGCAGGACCTGCCGGAGGCGCAATCACTGGCCAGCGGTGCGACCGATGTCCTGGCTGCGGTAAGTATCGTACCAACATTGGAAGAGGCCCTGGCTTCTGTCACGATGGCATTCGCCCTGACAGCCCGTGCCCGTATGATAGGCCCTCCGCCCTGCGATATTCGCGAAGCAGCCAATATCAGTTGCAACCATCTTCAACAAACGCGTAATAAAGTTGCTATTGTGCTGGGGACAGAACGCTCGGGGTTGACCAACGACGACATCGCATTGTGCCAACGCATTTGCCATATTCCGGCGAATCCGGAATATAGTTCGTTGAATGTCGCGCAAGCACTGCAACTGGCGGCGTGGGAACTGCGTTACGCGCTTGCCAGTGCCGCATCGCTGCCATTGCTGCCAAGCACCGAGGGCCAACCGGAAACCGGCGACGAACCCGCCCCAAGCGAGAAAGTGCAGGCGCTGATGGTCCACTGGGAACAAGCCTTGATAGAAGTCGGCTTCCTGGATCCGGAACACCCCAAAAAATTGATGCCGCGCATGCGCCACCTATTTGGCCGCAATGCGCTCACCCGGGATGAGGTGGATATGTTGCGCGGCTTGTGCACCGCCATGATCAAGACAGCCAAGAACCGTTAACCGCAACGGGCCAGGCCTTGCACGCAAGCGCGCCAAGGCCTGGCCCGGTACCAATTTAGCCAGCCACCAGCTCCAGCCCTGTCAGGCGAGACAGCTCTTCAATACCGGCGCCGGACATATCGTCAATCAGCACCACCTGCCCGTCCTTAATGTCGAAGACCGCCAGATCGGTATACACGCGCGACACGCAGCCAATACCCGTCAGCGGATATGTGCAGCGCTCCACTAACTTGCTTTGCCCATCGCGAGTCAGCAGTTCCATCAATACGTACACCGACTTGGCGCCCGTAGCCAAGTCCATCGCGCCACCGACTGCTGGAATGTCATCGGGGCCGCCCGTGTGCCAATTGGCCAGATCGCCGGTGCGCGACACCTGAAATGCCCCCAGCACGCAGATATCCAGGTGGCCGCCACGCATCATGGCAAAGGAATCGGCATGATGAAAGTAAGCGCCCCCTGCAAGCAAGGTAACAGGTTGTTTGCCGGCATTGATCAGGTCTGGATCTTCCTTGCCTGGTTCGGGAGCCGGCCCCATGCCGATAACGCCATTTTCGCTATGCAACATGATCTCGCGATCGGCAGGCAGATAATTGCCAACTTTCGTCGGCAAGCCAATGCCGAGATTGACGACGCTGCCCTCGGGGATATCCCGGGCCACGCGGGCAGCCATTTGGTCTCGATTCAAACGATTCATTTTTCCGCTCCCACGGCCACTACACGTTGTACGAAAAGGCCAGGCGTCACAATGCATTCTGGATCCAGCGCGCCTAGTTCAACGATCTGCTCAACTTGCGCGATGGCGACGCGCGAAGCCGTCGCCATGATGGGGCCGAAATTTCGCGCTGTCTTGCGATAAACCAGATTGCCCCAGCGATCGGCGCTCAGGGCTTTGATCAAGGCATAGTCCGCCTCTATGGGATATTCAAGAACATAGTCGCGGCCGTTGATGTTGCGCTGCTCTTTGCCCTCGGCCAGAAGCGTACCCGCCCCGGTCGGCGTGAAGAACCCGCCGATACCCGCGCCACCGGCACGTATGCGCTCAGCCAGATTGCCTTGAGGAACCAGTTCCAGCTCGACCTTGCCTGCGCGATACAACGCATCGAACACATGGGAGTCGGCTTGCCGGGGAAACGAGCAAATAATCTTTCGCACCTGCCCGGCGGCTAATAGTGCAGCCAAACCGGTATCGCCGTTCCCGGCGTTGTTGTTGATGATGACCAGGTCTTTCGCCCCTTGGTCAAGCAGCGCATCGATTAATTCTTTGGGTTGACCGGCCAGCCCGAAACCACCCACCATAATGGAAGCACCGTCGGGCACATCAGACAATGCTTCACGCAAACTATTAAAAATCTTGGAAATCATGCAGTGTCCATTTCCTTAAACATTACAAAACGCGCCATTGAAAAGGCCGGCCAAGAGGCCGGCCCAGGCTGTGAGCAGCTACTTACTACGGCTGCAATGCCGAACTATGCAAGCCCGCGCCTTAATCTACTGTCGCGCCGGAAGCCTTAACGACTTTGGCCCAGCCATCGACTTCAGCCTTGATGAAGTCACCGAATTCGGCTGGCGTTGTCTTGGCCGGCACTGCGCCCAGATCAGCCAGGCGTGCCTGGACATCAGGCTTGGCCAACGCGGTCTGGATGATACCGTTCAGTTTGTTCACGATATCGTCAGGCGTACCTTTAGGGGCAATGATGCCGAACCATGACGATACGTCATACGTCGGGAAGCCTGATTCCTGCATGGTGGGCAGATCAGGAGCCGTGCTGGAACGATCGGCTGTCGTGACTGCCAAGGCGCGTAACTTGCCGGCTTCCACATGAGGCCAAGCCGATGGCATGTTGTCGAACATGTAGTCGACTTGGCCGCCGATCAGGTCGGTAATGGCAGGCGAGCTGCCTTTGTAAGGAATATGCGCTGCATCGATATCCGCCAATTGCTTGAACAATTCCCCAGCCATGTGGATGGAGGTGCCGCTACCGGACGAAGCAAAGTTCAGCTTGCCTGGGTTGGCCTTGGCGTACTCGACCAATTCCTTCACTGACTTGACAGGTACCTTGGGATTGACCACCAGCACATTGGGCACTTTCACGCCCAATGAAATGGGTGCGAAATCCTCGACCAGATCAAAGCGCAAGTTCTTGTAAAGGGTTTGGTTAATGGCGCTGGTAACAGCTACCATGTATAGCGTATAGCCATCCGGCTTGGCGCGCGACACCATTTCCGTCGCGATATTGCTGCCTGCACCAGGACGATTTTCGACTACAACCGGTTGCCCAAGCGCGTCGCCAATTTCTTTGCCTAATATACGGGCTATGACGTCGGTCGTGCCGCCAGCGGAGAAACCAACGATCAGACGGACCGCGTGGTCAGGGTAGGCGGCCGAGGCGCTGCTTGCGAAGCCAAGCGAGCCGGCAACCAGCAAGCTAGCGGCAATAGCCTTGGCGCTAAAGGTAAATTTGGAACGAATTGACACTATGTCCTCCAGGATTTTAAGTGTCCAACACATGGACACCCCTATAATAACCAAAGCATTTTCCGATACAACGCGACTTTCGCCAACACAAGCGTACATACCGTGGACACTTTAGAAACTGACAACGCAGGTTCAGGCCCCAGAACCCTAAGGCGCGGCCTGCAGGTTTTGCGCACATTACAAGACAATCCCGATACTGGCTTAAGCGTTACCGACTTGGCACGAATGACGGGTTTGCAGCGCCCCACCATTTATCGGCTGCTGGCGGCCCTGGTCGAGGGCGGCTTCGCCAAGACAGTAAGCGGGACCAAACGCTTCATGGCCAATGAAAGCGCCATACTGCCCAATATCGAGCAAGACCCGCGCATAGAGCTCGCTTTTCCGGTTCTGCAAAGGCTCGCAACCCTTACCGGGGACGCCGTCTTCCTGGTAGTGCGCGATGGGCATGAATCGGTCAGTTTATGGCGCGAAATCGGTGCATACCCTGTGCAAATATTGGCCACCTTCGCTGGAAAACGCCAGCCCCTGGGCGTGGGATCGGGCGGTATGGCCTTGCTGGCCAAGCTCAGCGATGAAACAGTAGAAGAAATCATCGCCAGCAACAGCAATCGAATCGAACAGTATGGCGGCATGACCACACGAGAAATGCGGCAACTGGTGCTCAACACGCGTACACGCGGTTATTCGGTCGTTGGAAATTATGCGGTACGCGGCGCGCTAGGAGTCGGCTGCGCCTTATGCGATGCCAAAAAAAATCCCTATCTTGCGATTAGCGTTACCGCCATTACCGACCGCATGCCCGCCAGCCGGCAACGAGAAATAGCCCTTCTTATACAAGATGGGCTAAAAACCATTGCCGATAGAATCTAGACTATCGCTTCACTGTCGGATAGCTGCGCTTCACCATCCAGCGGATAAATAGGACGACTCAAATTCCTGAACGGGAATAAGGCGTAGTCGGAGCTGCATACGCCAGGTCCACCAACCAGCACCACATGCCTGGCCAATGGACCGAACCCCGCCCGGAAATGTTGACGAGACTTGATCAAGACATATTTCTTGGCGGCCGGATCAACGCCTGCATGCGTGAAAACGCCAGTATCGTAAGGTTCTTGCGGCTTTTCAGAAACAAAGATCAGCACTCCTTCGGACTCAAGCACGGCGGTACGGCCCAGGCTCAGCAACATGCCGGTAAACATAGGCCCGGTTACCCGATAGTTGCCATCGGTAATATTCACCACCTTGCCCGTCACCCTCAAGGGCTCGCCGGCAAGGTCAAGCGCCGGCATATCTGTTTTTCCGCCCAGATCAAGCGTGACGTCAGCACCGATTCCCGCTTGTATCATTTGCTCGACCGCAGCCGGATCCCATATCGGACCAGCCACGACATCCTCGAGCCCTTGTTCTATTACCTCACGCAATACCGCCATGACGTCAGTCGTACCGCCAGCACCGCAATTGTCCCCGTGATCCACCAGCACTATTGGCCCTTCGGCAAGTTGCTTAGCCGCAGCAATTGAGTCTGCCAAAGGCTCTGTCGGAAAAATAAAATCGTCTCGGCGCGCCCAAGCCAGTTCGCTGAGTTCATCAAGCAAAAGCAAACCTTGCTCGCGCTTGCTTTTGTCTACGACAAGAACAATGGACAATCCCACATGAGGAATATCGGCTAATGGAAACCCGCCGAATACGGATGCGTTCAACACTTCGCCATTGGCCTCGGCCGCCATCGCCCTGTCCATGATGTCTTTCATAGGCTGCAGCGCTGGTGTCTGCCTGAGCATATGCGTAAGCATGGGCAAGCGGCGCCACAAGATGGTCGGCTCAACCTCTTTCTTTAATATGGCTTGCAATGTTCTGCCTGCGCGCTCTCCGGTCTGATAGACGTCAATATGCGGATAAGTGCAATAACCGGTGATCACCGTGGCGTTATCGATCAAATCAGGGCTGAAATTGGCGTGGAAGTCCAACGCGACGATGACCGGAACTGATTCGGGCAAGATAGCCCGGATACGCTTGAGCAGCTCACCTTCGGCGTCCGGGTAGCCTTGCGCCACCATAGCGCCATGCAGATCCAGCAACACCGCATCACAGCCTTTTTTTACACAGGCCAGGATAGACTCAACAATCGATTCAAACGCTTCGCGAGTCACCGTGCCGCTAGGCACGGCATTGGCGACAATGGCGAAATCCACCTCGGCGCCCAGCTTGTCAGCAAGATCCAGATAAGCAGCCGCCGCGCTATTGGTATTTGCGCATGAATTGCGAGCTTCATCGCCATAGGCCGGGCCATTTTTGCCTGTGCCGCGACAAAACGATGCCAGTTCGGTGGGCAATGGAGAGAACGTATTGGTTTCATGGCGGACCAGCGCAACAACCACTTTCATAGAAATTCCTGATTATCCTGAGATTATTGTTTTTCCAGCCCGGAAGCCTCGACCAGCTTGCCGTAGCGGACTGTTTCTTCCAACAAGAACTTCTTGCTGTCTTCGGGGGACGTCATGACCGGTGCGTAGGCCAGCAAGTCCAGCGCCGTGATGAAATCCTGTTCCTGCATGCCTTCCTTGATAGCGGCGTACAGCTTATTGATGACGTCTTGAGGCGTACCTGATCTGACCACTACCGATAGATTCGAGCGCACTGTCAAGTCTTTGGTGTTGTCATAGTCTTGAGTGACGGCAGCGGGAAACTCTTTCAGAGCCTGCGACTGCAAAACGACGACAGGTTTGACTTTGCCGGCCCGTGCCTGCGAAATCGACGAACCCACGACGTCCAGGTGGGCATCTGTCTGGCCACCGATAAGATCGGTGACGGCAGGAGGCGAGCCGCGGTAGGGAATAATTTCAAAGTCGAAATTATTTTTCTGGCGCCATTGAGACAATGCCAGGTATGCCGCGCCGCCTATCGTGTTCACGCTGATGGACGCCTGGCCGGGATGGGTCTTGATGTATTGCTTGAGTGAATCGAAGTCCTTGTGCTTGCCATCTTGCTTGACGATCAGCCAATGGGGATACGTATTGACGACGGTGACAGGCGTAAAGTCTTTATCGCCGTCATAAGGAATTTTCTTCATCAGAAAACCATTGATATTCAGCGTGTTGTCGCTTGCCATGAAAAGCGTATAGCCTTCTGGCGGATCTTTCAGAACAGAAAGCACGCCTGGTATGGTCGCGCCGCCCGACACATTTTCGACTACAGCCGGTTGGCCCAGCTTGTCGCTGATTTTCTTGGCAACCAGACGCCCCATGATGTCTGCCGACCCGCCCGCAGGGTAAGGAACGACCACTTTAAATGGCTTATTGGGCCAATCCTGTGCTTGTGCCGAAAGAGGCAGCGCCATGGCGACCCCCAGCCATACCGCCGCACGCAACAATTTACTTATTTGCTTCACTGACTGACTCCTGTCCACTTTCCTCGTTGATATTGTCTCGCCCTGCCGGCGCAGATACCGCGCCAAAACCACTTATGTGTCCTTGCATGTACCCAACAGCGAGAGGCTTGAAGTCAGTATATAAACGCGACTATGCAATGTCTAATATATAATTAATCTAATAACGATACACAAAATATATAGATAAATATGCACGAAACAGGGATGCAACAATGGATACCCATCGCCTTCATTGCTTTGTGACTGTTGTGGAAGTCGGCAATCTTTCCAAAGCGGCCGCCAAGTTGCACATGACGCAGCCTCCCCTCAGCATTCTGATACGCAAACTGGAAACTGAGCTCAAGGTCACGCTCTTTGATCGCATCAGCAATCGTCTGGTGCTGACCGCAACTGGGCAGCTTTTCTACCGGCGCGCCAAAGAACTGCTTGCATCTATGCAGGCGCTCACCAGGGAGCTGCAGGAAAGCGACAACGGATTGCGCGGCACGGTCGCGGTGGGTTGCTCCACCGCCGCCAGTCTGTTCATTATTCCAAAGGTCATAGAGCAGATACAGGCCCAAGGGCTGGATATAAGTGTCCAGGTGCACGAAGGCGCAACCCCGCATCTGGTTGAGCAGCTGCGCAATCAACGTCTGGATGTCGGTATCTGCCGTACGGAGTACAAGGCCGAAGATCTGCAGACCATGACGCTTTATACCGAGCCCTTGCTTCTGGCTCTGCCTGCCAGTCATCCGCTTCTGGCGAAGCAACAGATTCTTCTGCAGGATCTGAAAGACGAGCGCTTCCTCATGCATGTGTCGCCTTTAGGGCGAGGCATTTCGGATCTGCTTATTGAGTCATGCCAACTCAGCGGCTTTTCGCCGCAGGTGATCTATTGGGGAATAGAAACCTTGCCTATGCTGCTTATGGCGGGAAAGGGGCTGGGCATCACCTTCGCTCCAAAAAGCTTTGCACAGCTTCCCTTCCGGAATCCCCTGAAATTCGTGGAGATCAAGCAACCAAAACTCGAAACACGGCTCAGCCTTATCACGCAAAAAAATCGGGTTCAATCGGCTGTTGCCCGGCGGTTCCTCGAGATCACGACGCAGGTCATCAATCAGTTGTAGCCGCCTGCACCACGCGCAAAGGAATCGGTGGATTCAAGCCCGCGCGACCAAGCATCGCCACGGCATTGCGATACAAATCAAAACGCAGATCCCAATAGCGGGCGGAATCGACCCAGACCCGCATATTGATGATGATGGTGCTTTCGCGGTATTCCGTCACCATGACTTCGGGCGCCGGATCTTTCAAGACGAACTCATGGCCCTCGATAAGATTTCGCAATTCCCCCAAGGCCAATTCGATATCGTCGCCGTAGCGCACACCGACTTCCACATCCAGACGACGTGTGGCGTTGCGGCTGTAATTGATAATGGGGTTGCCCCAGACCAGGCTATTGGGCAAGGAAAGATGCACACCATCAAACTGAATAAGGCGCGTCAGGAAAAGCCCGACTTCGGCCACCGTGCCATCGCCCTTGCCCACCACCGAAATATATTCGCCCGCACGCAAGGGACGCAAGGCCAGCAGCATGATGCCCGCCGCTATGTTCTGCAGCGTGCCTTGCAAAGCCAGGCCGACAGCCAAGCCAGCCGCGCCAAGCACGGCAATAATACTGGCCGTCTGCACCCCAAAACGGGCGAGCACTGCCACAATTACAAAAATACGTATCGCCCACACCGTAACGGTGTAGACCATGGGCACAATTGTGGGATCTATTTTCGTGGAACGCGCCGCCAGCTTTCGCACCGAGCGGCCCACAAACGAGGATACTGCCCAGCCAATTATCAGGATCAGGATTGTGAAGAGCACATTCAGCGCAAAGTATTCGATGCCCGGCATCGTTGCAGCAAAATCCTTGACTTGATCGAACATATTCTTCCTATAAAAGCGTTGAAAATAACACCCGCACACCATACACCAGTTATCCACGGCAATTGTGGATAAGCTGGAGGACAACTTGGGCACTACTGAAACAAGACCTTTTATATCAAGCCACTATACAAGCTGGATGAAAATGGTCCAAAGCGCGGGACTTGTAATAATTGTATGGGTTTTACGCAAAAATAGCCGGTCGATATACCCACAAATCCAAGTTATTCACACGATAAAGCCAGCGGCAGCGGCCAGGGCAAAGTTATCCACGCCTAATGTGGATAAGCGCAGGGAAAACTCTTTGATTACATGAAATAACTATGTAATAACAAAGACTTGCGATCCTTGCTCGATAACTGGCCATCTGCTTTCACATACTTGACCCCTACGGCGTCCGCCCACTAATCAGGCGTACCAGAACCATGATGATCGCCACCACTATCAATATGTGAATAAAGCCTCCCACGGTATAGGAGGTCACGATTCCCAATAGCCACAAGACAATAAGAACGACTGCAATCGTATAAAGCATAGGCTTACCCTTCTTGAAGTTTTTAATTTACGCTTCCGCAGCGAATTGCTGTTCGCCGAAGATAGGCGATGCTTTTTTCAGCAAACAACGTGCCACAAGACAGGCTGCTTGCTGTCGGCACGCCGCTTGCTACATCCCAAGAGACCCCTTTTGGTCGTTTTCAAGGAGATCATATGAAAAAGCTATTCGCAATCGCAGCCTGCTCCGTCCCCCTTCTCATAGCGCCTTCCGTCTTCGCGCAAACGACGCCCGCGCCCGGTGCCGACCCCACAACTCCCAAGAGTGATGGAGGTACTGCTCCAGCTACCCCACCAATGGGCACGCCCCCAGCCGCGCCGGCTCCTAGCACGTCCGACAGCGCGGCAATGACGGAAGCCGTCACCGGCGTGAGTGTGAAAAGCGCCATCATGGGCAAAACCGTGTACAACGAGAAGGACGAGAAGGTCGGCGAAGTTACCGATGTGGTACTCGCTTCGGATGGCAAGGCAGCCTTTTTCATTATTGGAGCGGGCGGCTTTCTTGGCTTGGGCTCGCACGATGTAGCGATTCCGTTCGATAAGGTCACACAATCGAACGACAAACTGCTGCTGCAAGGCTATACCAAAGACCAGCTGAAAGCGCTGCCCCAGGTAAAGGTCGAAAAATAGCGGCGGCGCGATGAACGCCCTGCCGAGCTCGCCTGGCAAAGGCCAAGGCACTGTAGTGGTGTATCCGGCTCGCGAAAATGAACCTGAGCACGAAAAACAGGTGCATTTCGGACTGGGCAGACGTATTGCCCAACTACTCGGCCTGCAATTCGGTGGCCAGTACGAGCCGGAGCGCCGCTACCCCGGCCGCCTGTATTTCATTCCTAGCGACACTCTTATCGGCATGGAATTTGCGCGCGGCCTGGGCATAGCATCGGAGGATGACCTCTTTGGCGGGGTCGCCTCTCATCCATTCATTCCGACCAAGGCCATAAGCCACGCTTTGTTGAGTCCCGATGCCGTTGCGCCGGCCGGATGGTCATCCGAATTCGGCCGCTTGGTCCAGGAAGCCGTTCTGCAAGGTTTTACCAGCTTCAGCCTGGACGATGCTCATGAAGCGGGCAAGCGCCTGCTTCAATACGGACCTTTGCGAATCAAGCCTGTCCATGCCACCGCTGGCCGCGGTCAGGTTCTTGTGTCCGACCTGGACGAACTTGCCCTCGCATTGAAAGCGCTGCCGACGGATCGCCTTGCCGACTGCGGCGTAGTATTGGAAGAGCATCTTGAAGAGGTGAAAACCTATAGCGTCGGACAGGTGCGCCTGGCAAAGCTCGTCGCGAGCTATGTAGGCACCCAACACCTTACCCCCGATAATCATGGGGAAATGGTGTATGGCGGATCCGATCTTATCGTGGCGCGGGGAGGTTTCGACGCATTGCTCGAAGCGAACCTGCCGCTGGACTTCCAGACCGCTATCGCAAAGGCGCGGCTTTACGACCAGGCAGCATCGCAGTGCTTCACGGGATTCTTTGCCTCACGACGCAACTACGATGTGGCAAGCGGACTGGACAGCCAAGGTAAGCAGCACTATGGCGTACTTGAACAATCCTGGCGAACCGGCGGGGCCAGCAGTGCGGAGATCGCCGCTCTTGAAACCTTTCACGCCCAAAACCAGACTCAGTTTGTGCGCGCCCGAACTTTGGAGATTTTCGGCCAGCAATCACAACCCCCTTCGCATGCCGTAGAAACATTCCACGGGGAGGACAAGGATCTTGGCCTGATCCGCAAATATGTAATGGTGGAACCCTATGGGAACTAGCAGTACTGCTGTGGAAATCGTTGTAGAAGATGAACACATTGCCGGCACCTTCCTGGCGCCGCGATCCCGGGTGCCCGGCGTACTCTTCGTCCACGGATGGGGCGGCAGCCAGGAACGCGACCTGGACCGCGCCCGTGGCATTGCAGGGCTGGGATGCGTGTGCCTTACCTTTGACTTGCGCGGCCACGAAAAAGGTTCGGCCCGCCAACAAACCGTCACGCGGGACGAGAACCTGCGCGACATCATCGCTGCTTATGACCGCCTGGTACAACACCCCGCGATCGACACGTCGTGCATTGCCGTGGTCAGCACCAGTTATGGCGGCTACCTGTCGACCATACTGACAACACTACGGCCCGTAAAGTGGCTATCGCTACGTGTTCCATCGCTGTATCGGGACGCAGAATGGACAGTACCCAAGCGCCAACTGAATCGTGAAGATCTAGCCGTTTACCGCGGCGCGCCCATCACACCTGAAGAAAATCGGGCACTGGCGGCGTGCGCCGCCTTCACTGGCGATGTGCTGATCGTCGAGTCGGAGCATGACCATCTCGTCCCCCATGCCACCATCATGAGCTACCGTGCGGCATTTCGTAACTCGCACTCCCTGACACACCGGGTCGTGGATGGCGCCGACCACGCACTTAGCCAAAAGGCCAGCCAGCAGGCATACACATCCATCCTGGTCAGTTGGGTAACGGAGATGGTCATCGGTGCTCGCATGGGTACCAAGTCAGAAGTCGCTTAAGATTAAGATTAAGAGATTCATTTTTCACCATTGATTTCTTCCCGCCGGCCCCCATGTGCATTAAATGACTCCATTTTCCATACTCGACCTTTCCCCCATTACCGAAGGCAGCGACGCCGCCACGTCTTTCCGTCACACGCTGGATATTGCGCAGCATGGCGAACGCTGGGGCTATAACCGCTACTGGATGGCAGAACACCACGGTATGCCGGGCATTGCCAGCGCTGCCACCTCCATACTGATCGGGCATGTCGCCGCGGGCACGTCCACAATACGGGTGGGCGCCGGCGGCATCATGTTGCCGAATCACTCTCCACTGGTCATTGCGGAACAGTTCGGGACACTGGAGTCGCTCTTTCCCGGCCGCATCGACCTGGGTCTGGGCCGCGCGCCCGGCTCCGACCAAACCACGGCGCGCGCCTTGCGCCGCAACCTGTCGTCGGATGCCGACGAGTTCCCCCGCGACGTCGTCGAGCTCATGGACTATTTCTCGGCCGAACCCCGGCAAGCCGTCCGTGCCATTCCGGGTACCGGCCTGAATGTGCCCATCTGGATACTCGGCTCCAGTCTGTTTGGCGCTCAACTGGCCGCCGCGCTTGGGCTGCCCTATGCTTTCGCATCCCATTTCGCGCCACAGCAAATGATGCAGGCTATCCAGCTATACCGAAGCACCTTTCAGCCCTCGGAACACTTGCAAAAACCTTACGTCATGCTCGGGTTCAATGTATTTGCCGCCGACACCGATGACGAGGCGCAATTCCTGGCTACATCATGGCAACAATCCTTCGTCAACCTTCGCAGCGGCCGCCCTTCGCGCCTGCCTCCTCCCGTGAAAGGCTACCTGGACCAACTAGGGCCCCAGGCGCAGCAACTGCTTGACCACGTGCTTTCATGCTCCGCCATCGGTGCGCCAGATTCCGTGTCTTCCCAGCTCAAAGCCTTCCTTGACAAGACAGGCGCCGATGAACTCATGATCACATCGAATATGTTCGATCATGCCGCACGGTTGCGCTCATACGAAATCACTGCCCAGGTACATCAGGCCCTGATGTCGCATTAATCGGCAGCAGCCTGGCGAGGCGTCTACAATAGTAGACGCCGTTTTTCGCCGCCCCGGCCTATAGAGCGGCGATTGCTTCGTGAGTACGCCAACTATGACAGAAGAAAGCTCCATCGCCTCCCGCCTTGCCCAAGTCCAGAGCAGGATAAGCGACGCCGCCGTGCGGGCCGGACGCATGCCCGACTCAGTCAACCTCCTGCCCGTCAGCAAGACATTCGGCGAAGAAGCTATACGGGAGGCCGTGCGACTTGGCGTACGCCGCTTTGGTGAAAACAAGGCGCAAGAAATCCGCAGCAAGTACGAACCCTTGGCCGACTGTGGCATTGATTGGGTAATGATAGGCCACCTCCAGACCAATAAAGCCAAGGATATTGCGCGCATGGCATCTGAAGTGCAGTCCCTGGACCGCATGGAACTGGCCATCGCCCTGGACCGACGGCTGCAACAGGAAGGGCGTGCCATAGACGTTCTGGTACAAGTAAAGACATCGACCGAGCCCAGCAAATACGGCTTGCCGCCAGAAGAGCTGAATACATTCCTG
Organism: Pollutimonas bauzanensis; assembly: GCF_040393045.1. Taxonomy (GTDB): domain Bacteria; phylum Pseudomonadota; class Gammaproteobacteria; order Burkholderiales; family Burkholderiaceae_B; genus Pollutimonas; species Pollutimonas bauzanensis_A. The sequence goes on from NZ_JBEBUX010000005.1 coordinate 49,367, forward strand.
CGCCGCCTGTCGCAGGAAACACCCACCTTGCGTGTACAGGGTCTGATGACTCTTGCTATCAATGTGCCAAGCCAGGAGGCTGTGCGCGCGTGTTTCCGTAGCCTGCGCGAATTGCGTGACCAGGCGCAAAACGAGGCGATCGAAGGCATAGCCCTGAGCCGTTTATCCATGGGTATGAGCGGCGACTTTGAAATCGCCATTGAAGAAGGCTCTACGGAAGTGCGTATCGGCACGGCCATTTTCGGCGGCCGCATTTACGGCGACGATTACTACTGGCCTGAAGATAAGCAAGCCCAAACACCGGATTAAGACAATTTGAGCACGCTCCCCGAAACCATCTGCGTGTAGAGCGTGGCGCCCCTATGGTCATGAACCGCGCTCCATCTGCCCCCCCGATAACGGTTGCCCGAAAGCCCAATACGCCATTGAGCAACTACAAAATGTCGGACCGCTCCGAACATGACGACTTCGGCATCCGGGACGAACGCTCCGCGTTGCCCAACCTTGCTGCGCACCGACATGAATACTTCCAAATCCATGTGCAGCTGGAAGGCACAACCCAGCACGACATAGGCAATGTGCGCAGGATCGTGGAACCGGGCACCGTGTGCTTTATCCTTCCCTTCAAGGCTCACTTCATTCCCACTGTCGCCAACAGCCGCTATTACATCTTAAATGCGGGACTCAGCTATCTGCTGCCTTCGCTGGATGTCGACATATCGAATCTCGAAGACACACCCATTGAGCGCGCACCCGAACTGGCACCGTTTTGCTTTCAAGAGCAACTCGACTTCAAGCTTGACGGGCCCGCGTTCGCCCAGATTGAAGCGTTGTGCCGTGACATCGCTGCAGAAGATGCGCGCCGGGGCAATGGCTCGGCCATCCTGATACGCGCATATCTGCTGCAGCTAATAGGAATCGTCTGGCGTCAGCATGGCGAAGACCTCGCAGCGCTTGCGGCAATGCCGGTCTCGGGTCTGGGACGCAAGCAGGCGCTGACGCGGCTGCTCGCATTCCTGAAAGATCGGCTGCATGAGCCGATCTCATTGACGCAGGCTGCATCCGCCATTCACCTATCGCCGGCGTACCTCACACGTTTACTCAAACGCGAAACCGGACAGACGTTCGTCCAGTACCTTACCGCTCGCCGCATATCCCTAGCGCGAGAACTGCTCCTGCATACCAACCTTTCGATCAAGGAAATTGCTTCGCGTTGCGGGTTCATGGATGAGGCCTATTTTGGCAGGCGGTTCCGTTTATACGAGAAGACCAGCCCTACCGCTTTTCGCCGCGGACTGCAGAAAGCCGAACTCAAATAATCAACAACTGGCGTATGCGCAAATTTGTCCGGCTTTAGGGCAAGTTATCCTCTAACGGCCACCTCGTCCTTTCGTGCACCATGACGTATACCCTGCACCGCTTCCCAGTGCAGGCAAAATCGAAAGGATATTTATGAATCAGTCTGCCGTTGCGCAAGGCGATATCGCCGCGTTGCCGCTCCCTATCGTGTCGCCGGCAACCGTACAGGTCGTCGGACGTGAACAGCCGTTCACCGTACGCCGTGTGTACTGCGTCGGTCGCAACTATATCGAGCACATCCGCGAAATGAAGGAAGGCGATGAACGCGACCCTCCCTTCTTCTTCCAAAAACCCACAGATTCCGTCGTGATCGACGGACAGGTGCCTTACCCGTTACTAACCGAGGACTTCCAGTTCGAGTTGGAGCTTGTCGTGGCAATCGGGCGCACACCCGACGCCGACCTTCAAGATCCCCTTGCTTCGGTATTGGGCTACGCCGTGGGCCTGGACATGACGCGGCGCGACCGTCAACGTGAGGCGTTTCGTGAGGGACGGCCATGGGAGGTGGGTAAATCATTCGATTGGTCAGCACCTTGCGGGGTGATCATGCCAGTAGAAACAGGGGGGCATGTACTCGAAGGCCCCCTAACCCTGGACGTCAACGGCGAACCGGCCCAACAGTCAGTACTCGAAAAAATGATCTGGAATGTCCCCGAAATCATTGTGCAACTGTCGCGCCAATATCGATTGATGCCAGGGGATCTGATCTACACAGGAACACCTGCCGGTGTTGGCGCCGTACAGGTAGGGGATAAATTGCGAGGGCGCATTGCCGACCTTCCGGAACTGAACGTGACGATTATCGAAACACGTTAATCCATACACCATCACCCAAAGGAGAGACAAAATGAAAAAACGGACATTTCTTAACACGCTTGTATCTGCTTTACTGTTCAGTGGGCTCATCGGCAGCGCACAGGCAGCCACCGATTATCCTTCGCGCCCGGTCACGATCATCGTGCCCTTTGCCGCAGGCGGAGCCAGCGATCTATTAGCTCGGCAATTGGGCAAACAGCTCTCAATGAAATTAGGCCAGCCCTTTGTCATCGAGAACCGCGCCGGTGCCGGCGGTACTGTCGGAGCACGTTTGGCGAGCAGGGCCACCCCTGACGGCTATACGCTCGTGATGGGAACCAACGCATCGCACGCCATTGCCGCAACCACCCATCGCAACCTCAGCTACGACCCGCTAAAAGATTTCGACGCGATTTCTCTCGTGGCCAATGTGCCACAGGTCATGGTCGTTCATCCATCAGTACCAGTGTCTAACATCCCCGAACTGATCGAATATGCCAAGAGCAATCAAGGGCAATTGAATTTCAGTTCTGCAGGCATCGGCACGCCCGGGCACCTTGGCATGGAACTGTTCAAAATGCTGACTGGGGTCGAGATGGAACACGTGCCATTTCAAGGCGGAAATCCTGCACTGATCGCAGTGACGGGTGGTCAAGTCCAAGTGCTGGCTGACAATGTCAGTTCTGCATTGCCACAAGTGAAAGCTGGCAAAGTGAGGCCGATCGGCGTCACATCTGCCCACCGTTCAACGGCGCTACCGGATATACCAACCATTGCAGAGCAAGGGGTAACCGGCTTCGAATCAGGATCATGGTTTGCGCTGTTTGCCCCGGCCGGCACGCCTCCCGAAATTATCAGCAAACTCAATGCTGAGGTGGGATTGGCTCTTAAAGATCCTGTTTCACACGAGACATTGTCGGCACAAGGGGCTGAACCCGCACCCGGCACCTCCGATGAACTACGTGAACTCATTCGAGACGATATAAAAAAGTGGAGCGGCGTCGTCCAACGCATTGGCCTACAAGTGGACTGAGGAAGCCATAAAGTAAAAGCCCTGGCGGGCGCGCGCACTGCATGCCCGCCCAGGATCCGCCAAGTGTTCATTTCTGGAGTGCCGCCGACCGAATACTGGTAGTCCACTACAATAGGAGTCCTTGCAGACCGACAATATATTGATCGTTAATGGAAAGACCAGATATCAGCACACACACACCGATGATGCAGCAGTATCTTCGCCTAAAAGAAGAAGCAGGTTCGCACCTGCTGTTCTACCGCATGGGCGATTTTTACGAAATGTTCTACAGCGATGCCGAACGCGGCGCGCGCGTGCTCAACCTGACGCTGACCAAGCGCGGTACATCCAACGGTGCACCCATCCCCATGGCTGGCGTGCCTTTCCACGCGATGGAAGGCTATCTGGCTCGGTTGGTTGCACAAGGTATATCGGTCGCCATATGTGAACAGGTCGGCGATCCGGCAACCAGCAAGGGACCGGTAGAGCGCAAGATCATGCGCATCGTGACGCCGGGCACACTGACCGACGAAGCGTTGTTGCCCACCAAGGCGGATCGCATGATCGCCGCCATCTGGAACGGGAAGATCAACAGAACAGAGCGTACAGGCCTGGCATGGATGAACCTGGCCAATGGCGAATTCAAAGTCAGCGAATGTTCGCCCGACATGATGGAAACCGAGCTGCACCGCATCGGCCCGGCCGAGCTGGTATGCGCGGAAAGCAGCCGCATCGGCCATAACACGGGCATCGCCATAAGCGCCATCCCCGACTGGCATTTCGAAGCCGACGGCGCGCACGATGTACTGCAAAAGCATTTTGCGGTGGATTCCCTGGCGAGCTTTGGCTTGTCTGACTTGCCGGTGGCAAGTTGCGCGGCCGGCGCCCTGCTGCGATATGTCAGCCGCACGCAAACGCAATCTTTGTCGCACATCCAGACCATACGCGTCGACCACGCGGGCGGCTATGTCGTGCTGGATCCGGTTACCCGCAAAAACCTGGAACTGACCGAAACCATCAGCGGCGAAGATAGCCCTACGCTGTTTTCCACGCTGGATCATTGCGAAACCCCCATGGGTAGCCGGCTGCTGCGCCGGTGGCTGCACCATCCGCTGCGCGACAATGCGCCTGTCCTGGCACGCCAGCAAGTCATCTCTGTGTTGTTATCGCCGCCGCCCAGCGGACAAGCCTTTAATGCCGAAGCACCGCTGGATACCTTGCGTCAGATGCTGGACCGCTACCCCGACCTGGAACGCATCGCCACGCGTATTGCAATGCGTTCGGTTCGGCCGCGCGAACTGGCCAGCCTGCGTGAAGCTTTGGCGCTGTTGCCTGCGGTATCTGATCACTTAAAGCAATCCTTTCACGCTGAGTCGATTCTCGCTCCATTCATACAAGCCATCGATATCGACCCGAATATCGCGGGCCTGCTGCATCACGCTATCGATCCCGAACCTGCGTTAATGGTGCGCGAAGGCGGTGTGATTGCGCCTGGGTATGACGAAGAGCTGGACGAACTGCGGCGTCTTGCCAGCGACAGCGGTGAATTCCTGCTTGAGCTCGAAGCGCGCGAACGCCAGCGTACAGGCATTACCAACTTGCGTGTCGAGTTCAATCGAGTGCATGGGTTTTACATCGAAGTTTCACGCGGCCAGGCAGACAAAGTACCCGCCGATTACCGCCGGCGCCAAACACTGAAAAACGTCGAACGCTACATCACCCCTGAATTGAAAACCTGGGAAGACAAAGTATTGTCTGCCAAGGACCGCAGCCTGACACGTGAAAAATATCTGTTCGAAATTCTGCTTGATGAGTTCGCACTGTATGCGCCTGCACTTTCGCAATGTGCCTCTGCCCTGGCTGAAATCGATGCCCTCGCCGCGCTGGCCAAGCATGCCCAATTGAATAACTGGATTGCACCGCAACTATCCGACAACAATGAAATCATCATTGAAGCGGGTCGCCACCCCGTCGTCGAGCACAGCATCGAGCGGTTCACGCCCAACGACTGCGAACTGGGTCCGCAACGGCGCATGTTGCTGATCACCGGCCCCAATATGGGCGGCAAGTCCACCTACATGCGGCAGATAGCGCTGATTGCCTTGCTGGCCAGGACAGGCAGCTTTGTTCCCGCCAACACGGCCAGCGTTGGCCAGATCGACAGGATATTCACGCGTATCGGCGCTGCCGATGACTTGGCAGGCGGACGCTCCACCTTCATGATGGAAATGACAGAGGCCGCTGCGATCCTGTCTGCCAGCACGCCGCAAAGCCTGGTGCTGATGGATGAAATCGGCCGAGGCACATCCACCTATGATGGCTTGGCTTTAGCCTGGTCCATTGCTTATCGCCTGCTGACCCACAACCAGGCGCTTACTCTGTTTGCCACGCATTACTTTGAAATCACGCGCCTGCCCGCTGAAGCGCCGGCGGCGGCCAACGTCCATCTGGCCGCCGCTGAATCCCCCACCGGAATCGTGTTCCTGCACGAAGTCCAGGCAGGGCCGGCCAGCCGCAGCTATGGGATCCAAGTAGCGCAACGCGCCGGCATACCCGCTGCAGTAATCCGCCACGCCAGCAAGGAGCTATCGCGGCTAGAGGCCCAAGGTGCGCCTACTCCCCAATTGGATTTATTTTCGGCAGGCGCCGAGACAGAATCCGACACGATCGGCGATCTGTACCCGGATGCTGTCGATACCGACCAGGAAACCGAGTCGGCATTACAATCAGCGCTTGCCGCGATTGACCCCGACCAGCTCACGCCCCGTGAGGCTCTGGATGTGTTGTACCGTTTACGTAAAGAGCATTTATGAAGATCGATCAGCCCCTCACTTTGTTGGGCGGCATCTCGCCTCAGCACTTCATGCGCGAGTATTGGCAGCGCAAGCCTTTATTAATACGCCAGGCCATCCCGGGGTTCAAGCCATCGCTATCCATTGCCAACATCAAGCAACTGGTCAAGCGTGAAGAAGTCGAGTCGCGCCTAATATGGCAAGATGAAAACGGCTGGAACATGAAGACCGGCCCTTTCGATCGCCTCCCTGCCGCCAGCAAGCCAAACTGGTCGCTGTTGGCGCAAAGCGTAGACTTGCACGATGATGCGACCGCAGCGCTGATGCGGCAATTTCGCTTCATATCCGACGCGCGGCTGGACGATGCCATGATCAGCATTGCCACCGACGGTGGCGGCGTAGGCCCCCACTTCGACAGCTACGACGTTTTTTTGCTGCAAGCCCACGGCCAGCGACGCTGGCGCATCAGCCAGCAAGAAGACCTGACACTCGAACCCGGCCTGCCACTGAAAATTCTTCAAAACTTTCAAGCTGAAGAAGAGTTCGTGCTGGAACCCGGCGATATGCTGTACCTGCCTCCCCATGCCGCACACGACGGCGTGGCAATAGGCAATTGCATGACCATTTCCATCGGCTTTCGCGCACCCACCCTGGCTACACTGGCCTGTGGCATGCTGGAAACAGCCAACGACCAGATTCTCGCCAACCTCGGCGATCTTGGCGGCTTGTATGCCAATCCCGTCATTCCAGGCCCGTCGCTATCCGCGACATTCAAGGATCCGGACACAGACGCCACCACCACACCGGCTGCACTGCCTGATACCTTGCTCAAGGCAACGGTCGACGCCATCGCCAAAGTCAAATTCGACAAGCACTTGGCGACCCGCTTCCTGGGCCAATGGCTAACCGACCTGCCGGCCAATGCGTATTTCGAGCCCGGCAACGAAGACCTCGATTTAACGGTGGCAATGCCGACCACAGGCAAACTGGTACTGGATCGTTGCACCCGGCTGATGTATCGCGACAAGCAATTATTCATCAATGGCGAAGTCGCCCCTATCCCCGCATCATCCCGTTTGCGCCAATTGGCCGACGCACGCGAATTGCTGTGCGGAAGCGATAAGGCGACAAAACTGAAGCAAAAAGAGTTACGAATGTTGAATGAATGGCAGTTGGAAGGATGGCTGCACCATATCGACTAAAGCGCTAAAAAACCAAAAATCGAAATGAACGTAAGCACAAAATAAAAAAATATTGAGATAAAAGACTGAAATCCATATAACTCATTCACTGCATAAGCTTATAAGTAATTAAGAAATAAGAAGCTTATCGTTCGTCCCAGCCAGCAAGCTACTTAGAATGGTCCAATCCTGAACCATATTGAGTACGCAATGCTGGCACCTTCCTACTTGCCCGAATCCAAACACAAGCTGCTTACCGAGCTCACAGACGGCCTGGAATCCAATGCCTTAAGCTGGCTATCCGGATACTTCGCGGGCGTTGAACAAGGTAGACAAGGCCAGCGCAGCGCCCCGCCGGCCATCAGCGCGGTTGCGGCTCCCAGCACTGCCAAACAGCTGACCATCGTGTACGGCAGCCAAACCGGCAACGCCAAACGCATTGCCGAAACACTGGCGGAACGGATCACGACGCTAGGCCTGAACGCACGCCTGGTGCGCGCCGACCGATACACCACGCGCGAACTCAAAGACGAGCATCTGCTGTATATCGTCATGAGCACCCAGGGTGAGGGCGACCCGCCCGATGATTCCCTGGCCTTCGTCGAATTTCTGAACAGCCGCCGCGCACCCAAGCTTCCGCAGTTGAAATATGCCGTCCTTGGGTTGGGTGATTCAAGCTATCCATTGTTTTGCGGCATCGCCCAAACTATCGATACGCGGCTGGCAGAACTAGGCGCCCAACGGATCCATGATTTGGGTACGGCCGACCTGGACATTGAAACTGTTGCCCTGCCCTGGCAGGACGCCACAGTCGCGCTGGCTCAGAAAACACTGAAACAAGCCGATGTCCCTAGCGCCAGCGTCACGCCCCTGCATCCCAAAGCCGCCAAAGTTTCCCGCGACCAACCTTTTCTGGCCGAGTTGTTGCTGAATCAACCTGTCACAGGCCGTGGCAGCGATAAAGACGTGCGGCACCTTGAAATTTCGCTGGAAGGCAGCCAACTGAGCTACCAGCCAGGCGACGCGCTAGGTGTATGGCCTCGTCAATCGGCCGCGCTGGTTGACGCCATCATTGCCGAGTTGAAACTGGATGGGGACGAAGTCATAGAGATCAACAAGGTAACGCACAGCGTGAAAGAGTGGTTGACTCATCATCGCGAGCTGACCCAACTGACCAAGCCCTTCTTGATCGCCCATGCGGAACTGGCAGCCAGCGACGCCCTGAAAGCGCTATTACACGCTGATGCCATCGACACGCTGAAAGATTTCCTGGGATCACGGCAACTCATAGACGTGCTCAAAACCTATCCCGCCAAATGGACAGCGCCAAATTTGGTCAAGACGTTGCGGCCCTTGACCCCACGGATGTATTCCATTGCCTCTAGCCAGAGCACTGTCGAGTCCGAAGTCCACCTGACATTGGCCAATGTTGCCTACGAGTACGAAGGTGAAGACCGTTGGGGTGTAACGTCCAACTTCCTGAGCCAGCTTGCCGAGGGCGATAAATTACCCATTTTCATCGAAGAAAATACACGCTTCCGCTTGCCTGCCGACAACTCGCGCGACGTGATCATGGTCGGTCCAGGCACCGGAATAGCGCCATTTCGCGCCTTTGTCCAGGAACGCAGCGTCAACGACGCCACCGGCCGCAACTGGCTCTTCTTTGGCAATCCGCATTTTTCTTCCGATTTTTTATATCAAACCGAATGGCAACGCGCCTTGCAAGACGGCGATCTCAACCGGCTGGATCTCGCTTTTTCTCGCGACCAGGCCGACAAAGTCTACGTACAGCATAAATTGCTTGAGCAGGCCGCCGACGTATATGATTGGCTTCAAGGCGGTGCGCATCTGTATGTATGCGGCGACGCCACACGCATGGCCAAGGATGTACACCAGGCGCTGCTGCGCATTGCGCAAGACGAGGGCGGCCTGGATGAAACCCAGGCCAAGGAATGGCTGGATGATTTGGCTGCACAAGGCCGCTATGCCCGCGACGTTTACTAATCAGGATTTTCATGAGCACTACCCTCTCGCACCTTGAACAGGTCAAAGCAGATAGCCGCCATTTGCGCGGCACCATCGAAGCAGGCTTGAATGATCCTGTAACCGGCGCGATCAGCGACGACGACAACAAACTGCTTAAATTCCATGGCAGCTACCAGCAGGACGACCGCGATATCCGTGACGAACGGCGCAAGCAAAAGCTGGAGCCGGCCTACTCATTCATGATTCGCGCCCGCCTTCCCGGCGGCGTCATTACGCCTGCCCAATGGCTGGCCTTCGACGACCTGGCATCGACCTATGCGGGCCGGGGTTTGCGCATTACCACGCGGCAAACCTTCCAATGGCATGGCGTCATCAAGCGCGAACTGAAAGCCACGATGCAAGCCATACACAATGCCATGGCAACCACCATCGCCGCCTGTGGCGACGTCAATCGCCAGGTTGTCAGCTCCGTCAACCCCCTGCTTTCCAGCCAGCACAAGCTAGTGCAGGAATGGACCCAGAAGCTGTCTGACCATTTCATACCCCGTACCCGGGCTTATCACGAGATATGGCTCGACGGCGAAAAGATCACGGATGAGCCCGAAGAAGAGCCTATTTACGGCGACACCTACTTGCCCCGTAAATTCAAAATGGGCATCGCCATTCCCCCAACCAACGATGCTGACGTGTTTGCGCAGGATCTGGGCCTGATCGCCATTATCGAAAACGGTCTGTTGCAAGGCTTTAACGTCGCCATCGGCGGCGGCATGGGCGCCACGCACGGCGACGACACCACCTACGCCCGCCTGGGCAGCCTGATAGGGTTTGTTCCGCCAGAACAGCTTATTCGCGTAGCCGAAGGTGTCGTCACCTTGCAACGCGATTACGGAAATCGCGAACAACGCCAGCACGCCCGCCTGAAGTACACGCTGGATCATCGCGGCCTGGACTGGTTCAAGGCCCAGCTCGAAGAACGCATCGGCTTCACATTGCAGCCAGTACGCCCTTACCACTTCGACCAGAATGGCGACCGCTATGGCTGGTCCCAAGGCGAAGATGGCCAGTGGCATCTTGGCTTGTACATCGAGTCGGGAAGGCTGTGGGACCATGAAGGCAGCTTGCAACAAACCGGCGTGCGTGAAATTGCCAAGATACTTAAAGGCGAGTTCCGTCTAACCTGTAACCAGAATCTTGTCATCTCCAATGTTGCCACGGAAGACCGGGCTCAAATTGATGAATTGGTAGCCCGCTACGGCCTTGACGGCTATATCAATCAAAGCGGCATACGACGCCACAGCATTTCCTGTGTTGCCCTGCCCACTTGCGGCCTGGCCATGGCCGAAAGCGAACGCTACGCGCCCATTCTGCTGCCCAAGCTGGAAGCGCTGCTGGCTAAACACGGCTTAACCGACGCCCCTATTCTGCTGCGTCTTTCGGGATGTCCTAATGGCTGCTCTCGTCCCTATCTAGGGGAAATCGCCTTGGTGGGACGAGCTCTGGGCCGCTACGACCTGCGCCTGGGGGCTGACTTTACAGGCGAACGATTGAATATCTCGTATCGCGAAAATATTGCCGAACCAGAGATACTCAGCACGCTGGATGGCTTGTTTGATGCTTATGCCAAGAATCGCCAGACGGATGAAAAATTCGGAGACTATCTTGTACGCAGCAAAACCATACCTGCTCCGTCACAACGCCTGATACCTATTGTTCTTGATAGCGTCACCTGAATCCGATGCGATTATTTCCTTTATTTGCCGATCTTAAAGGCCGCCGTGTGCTCGTCGTAGGGGGCGGGGCCGTCGCCGAAAGAAAAGTAAAAAGCCTGCTGGCTTGCGGTGCTGCGGTAACCGTTGGCGCACCCGAAGCAACAACTGAACTGCAACAACTACATGAACAAGACGTCATTCAATTTATACCGAGGGGCTTTGAGCCCGACTGGCTGAATGACATCTGGCTAGTGGTAGCAGCCACCGACGATAAAGCCACTAACAGGCTGATTGCCGGGCTCGCTACTGAAAAGCGGCTGTTTATCAATGTCGTTGATGATCCCGAGCTTTCCACCTTTCAGGTACCGTCCATCGTAGACCGCTCCCCATTGACGATTGCCATATCATCATCGGGACATGCCCCCGTGCTGGCACGCCGTGTTCGCGAGCGCATCGAAACCCTGTTCGATCACTCTCTGGGACCGCTGGTAGCATTGGCCGCCAAATACCGCACTGCCATACGGCAATCACGGCCCAACATGCGAAGCCGCCGGGAATTCTATGACTGGCTGCTGGATGGTCCCGTAGCCGGCGCCTTGCGCCGACAACAACCTCTCCTTGCCGAGCAGTCGCTGGAAAAAGAACTCGCGCAAACGCCGACGCCAGCAAAGGGCAAGGTCGTCCTGGTGGGCGCAGGTCCGGGCGACCCGGGCTTGCTTACCTTGCATGCCTTGCGCGCCCTGAACGAAGCCGACATCATTCTTTACGATCGATTAGTCAGCCCCGAAATACGCGAACTGGCGCGTCGCGACGCCACTCAGATATGCGTCGGCAAAACACCGGGTGAGAATCACCACGCGACCCAGGAGCGCATCCACCAACTAATGCTTGAACACGCCAGCAAAGGTCTGTTTGTCGTCAGGCTCAAGGGCGGCGACGCTTTTGTATTCGGCCGCGGCGGTGAAGAACTGGAATTCTTGCGTCAGCACGAAATTGACTACGAAGTGGTACCCGGCATTACAGCCGCCATGGCCTGTGCCGCGTATGCGGGCATCCCCCTGACCCATCGTGATCACGCCCAGTCCGTACGATTGAGCACGGCGCACTTCAGCAAGGATACGACCCCCGAAGACTGGGCGGCCTTGGCTCGGGAAAAACAGACCTTGGCTTTCTATATGGGCATCAGCCAACTTGACTGGCTACCCGGCCGCCTGATCGCACACGGCCGCGCGGCCGACACGCCTTTCGCGCTAATAGAAAACGGCACTCGCATGAATCAGCGAGTACTGCATGGCAAACTGGATGAATTGGCGGTGCAGGCCAGGCAACATGATTTCAAGTCGCCGTCGCTGCTATTGATAGGTGAAGTGACTGCGCTGGCGCCAAAACTGCAATGGTTTGGCACCAGCATAGCCAGTCAGGAAGTTACTTCGCTTCCATGTGAGTCGACAGCACTGTAAGAATACGTTTGGCAGTGCCAGTATTCTGAACCTGGCCGTTCTGGTCAAGAACGGTCACAATCGAACCTGAACCTTGATCGGCAACATGAATGCGGTACGGTGTTGCCGCAGCCGTGTTTTTGCCACCGAACAAACGTCCGATAATGTTCTGCTGTTCGATTTTATCGCCCGAGTCGCTATCCAGATAACGAATGAAATAATCGCCAGAGGAACGATCGCGGTCATCAACAGCAAAACCAGCGCTATCAATTGCGACGCCTACGCGGCGCCATGCCCGGTCAAAAGATTCACCCAAAGTAATTGCAGCCTGCTGGTCATCAGACATTTGCGTGATCTGGGGCTGGTCGGCATCTTTTTCAGCCTGCGCCACCTTGTCTTGGGCAGTCTTGACATCAGTACCCAGGAAAACCATCAAGCGCGCCAGCATGGCAGCGTTCAGGCCCGGATCTTCTTTACCGAATATCCATTTGAATGCAGCGCCGTCCGGCGTGGGTGTTTCGACCATTTGCTGATGGCTGATATAGACTTCAGTCTTGCCATTGACGCGTTCGACTCGTGTCCGGAAACGCTCGCGCTCGCCGCTATCGAATACCTGATCGATAATGCTGCCCAGTGCGCTGCGAATCCAGCCTTCTGGAATCTTCGCGCGGTTTTCAGCCCAGTCGGTTTCCATCAGGCCTGTACGAGGGTCTTGCGAATGCAGTGTAAAACCTTGGTCACCCCAGAACTCGACTATTTTTGGATACACCGTGTCAGCGGGCTGGTCGACCACCAGCCAACGAATATCGCCATCACGCATGACCGATACACCGCTGGTTTCGGGAAGCACACCGCTACCCGTGGCGTTTTGCTGGGCCTGCTGGTTTTGCTGATACTGGCTTAATGTAGCCGTGCCTTCAGGGGCGCGGAAATGGGCGTCCCGGTTAGCTTGTGTGAGATCGGGAGGAATGCTTAACGGGTCACCCGCGACGGTACTTTTGTAGTCAACCGATTCTTCGCTGCCCATCAGTTGGTTCATGGCCGAGCAGCCCGACAACAGCAACACACTCAAGCTTAGTGTAAAGCCGACACAGCGTTTGTTCATACGCATATTTATCATTTAGATCAAGCCCACTTCTTTTAACGAGTTGCGCACCACGCTGTGATACTGCTCGTGCAGGGAGGTTAAAGGTAAGCGATAGCCCAGTTTGGTCAGGCCCATTTCGGCCACGGCCCATTTAACGGGTATCGGATTGGATTCGACAAACAGTACTTTATTTAATGTACCCAGTTTTGCATTAAGCTGACGCGTCAGGGCCACGTCGCCGTTTACGGCGGCAACGCACAATTCGTGCATAAGCCTGGGCGCAACGTTGGCCGTAACCGAAATATTGCCACGACCACCCAACAGCATTAACGCCGCCGCCGTGGCGTCGTCGCCGCTGACCACAGCGAAGCCGGCAGGCGCATCACGCACCAGCAAGGCACCGCGCGCGATATCGCCAGTGGCGTCTTTTACACCGATAATGCCAGGCACCTGGGCCAAGCGCAGGATCGTGTCGTTGGACATATCTGCAACCGTGCGGCCTGGCACGTTATACAACACAGAAGGCAAGTCAACCGCTTCGGCGATAGTGCGAAAGTGCTGGTACAGGCCTTCCTGGCTGGGTTTATTGTAATAGGGCACCACCGACAGCCCGGCCTGCGCGCCGACTGCCTTGGCATGTCGGGTAAGGTCTATGGCTTCGGCAGTGGAGTTCCCGCCAATACCCGCGATAACGGGCAAACGTCCAGCGGAGTGTTCGACAGCGACCTTGATCAGTTCTGCATGCTCTTCGACATCGACTGTGGGCGATTCGCCCGACGTGCCAACCACCACCAAAGCGTCAGTGCCCTCGGCTGCATGCCAATCGATCAGTTTTCGATAGGAGTCAAAGTCCAGGCTGCCATCGGGATGCATGGGTGTGACCAGGGCAACCATGCTGCCCTGAAGAATTGAAATCGCAGAATCCGCGTTTGCCATAATAGGAATGATCTCCTCGAACTCACCAAAATGGTGAACTTACCTAAATTAACCTACAAGTTTACCGGATAAGCGTTGGAGTTTATAAGAACCAATTAACAATTAACTGGCCGAACGCCAACAAAGGTTGCAGGACCGTCCAAAGAATCCCGGTCAACATCAGAATTATCAATATAACGATGCCATAAGGCTCGATCTTGGAATATTGCCACGCCATGCGATCCGGCAGCAGGCTGAATACAATGCGCCCGCCGTCCAGCGGTGGCAAAGGCACCAAATTCAAGGCCATCAGGATCAGGTTCACCTGTATGCCGGCTATGGTCATTTGCACCCAGAAGTCGCTGGATGTCGCCCCCGTTTCAGCCAGGATACGCAAACCTATCGCCCAGATAACGGCCATGACCAAGTTCGATGCGGGCCCAGCCAAAGCGACCCACAGCATGTCGCGTTTAGGACGACGCAGGCGGCTCCAGTCGACAGGCACCGGCTTGGCCCAGCCAAACAGCAAACCACCACCGCCCAGCAGCTTGGTGCTGAACAAGAGCACCAAGGGCACCACTATCGTGCCCATGGGGTCAATGTGGCGTATAGGATTCAGGCTGATACGCCCCGCTTGCCAGGCAGTAGGGTCGCCGAACATTCTAGCCACGTATCCGTGCGCTGCTTCATGCAAGGTAATCCCGAACAGGACCGGCAAAGCATAAATAGTAATAGCCTGTATCAGTGATTCCATAAGTTTCCGCGCAAATACTCACCCGCACCACGGGCAGGCCAATATGAAGTAAGGCCGTAAAACAGCAATATAGTTCGCTTTATGCCAGGCCAAGGGCGGAAAGATCGCCTTGGCCACGCCGCACGACTTCCGGCGCTTCGCCAGTCAGGTCGATAACAGTAGTAGGCTGAAGCGCGCATGCCCCGCCATCGATGACGGCGGTCAACTGGTTGGCGTAACGATCAAAAATGACTTGGGCATCGTTCAGCGGTTCGTCTTCATCTTCGGGGATCAAGGTGGTCGACATCAGGGGCGAACCAGCGGCTTCAATCAGGGCCAACGTCACACGGTGGTTGGGAACCCGTATGCCTATCGTCTTGCGCGACGGGTGCGATACCCGACGCGGAACCTCGCGCGTGGCTTCCAGAATAAATGTCCACGGACCAGGCGTCGCCATTTTCAGAAAACGATATTGCCGATTGTCCACACGGGCGAAATGACCGATTTCAGCGAGATCGCGGCACAACAAGGTAAGGTGATGACGATCGTCAAGGCCGCGCAGGCGGCGCAATGCGTCGGCAGCTGCCTTGTCATCAAGCCGCGCCACTATGGCATAGCTGGAATCGGTTGGCACCGCCACCAGGCCGCCATCGGCCAGCAACTGCCCTGCTTGCTTGAGCAAGCGGGGTTGGGGATTTTCTGGGTGGACGACAAAAATTTGGGCCATTTAACGTATCCTAACATTCTTGATGAGTGAGTTTAAGGTTCCGTACCGTCATAGGCAATAAAATTCAGCCAATACGTAGTACAACGAACCGGCCTTTATTAACCCCGGCAACACAACAAAACGCTCAAAGGAGCCTAGCCATGCGCCTGGATAATTCACGCGAAAGCAATAACATTGAAGATCGCCGGGGCCAAAGAATGACTGGCGCAAGGCGAGGCAAAGTTGGCCTTGGCGCCATCGTACTGGCCCTGGTCGCCATCTATTTTGGCGTCGACCCCAACGTGGTGCTGCAGAACATGGTCGAACCCACCGACACCGAAGCATCTTACAACGGCTCCGGCCCTACGGCCCAACCTACTGCCGAGACCCGCTTTGTATCGAAGGTGCTGGCCGATACCGAAGACGCCTGGGATGCGATATTCCAGCAACAAGGCTGGGGCGCCTATCAACAACCAAAGCTCGTCCTGTTCAGCGGCGCCACGCCAACGGCATGTGGAACCGGCCAGTCAGCCATGGGTCCCTTTTACTGCCCCGGCGATAGCAAGGTGTATCTCGACCTGAGCTTTTTTCAACAAATGGCGCAAGAACTGAAGTCACCCGGCGATTTTGCCCAAGCCTATGTCATTGCCCACGAAGTCGGCCATCATGTTCAACACTTAGCGGGGGTAACCACCCAGATCGACCAAATGCGCCGCCGGGTGAGTCCTGCAGAAGCCAACCAGTTGTCAGTCAAAGTCGAATTGCAAGCCGACTGCTTTGCAGGAGTCTGGGCAAAACATTCAGACACTCAGCGCGCCACACTCGAACAAGGCGACATTGAAGAAGCCCTGAACGCGGCCACCGCCATCGGCGATGACCGGCTGCAGCAGCAGTCTCAAGGCTATGTCGTGCCCGACTCCTTCACTCATGGCACCTCCGCTCAGCGCGTACGCTGGTTCACCCGCGGCTTTAAAAGCGGCGATCCCGCTCAATGCGATACCTTCAAAGCCACATCGCTATAGCCGCTACTATTATTGCGGCCTAGCCCCAGGGTTCGTGTAAATAGGCTGGCCGCCCTGCTGTGTACCCGTTGACGGCGCTGCAGGCGCGTAGCCTCCTGACGAGGGCATGTTGCTGGAAGGCATATTGGTGGAAGGCATATTGGTGGAAGGCTGGGTACCGGGCTGCGTATAAGCACCTGGCGT
>NZ_JBEBUX010000006.1:0-59309 GCF_040393045.1 Pollutimonas bauzanensis
TCATCGGATGTTCTTATACGCCTGGGCGATGGAACGGCAGAAAGCCATGCCAGAATGCAGGAAGCTGTGAACGATGCCTGGCGTTTCGTTGGCGAACTTTTCGTCGATGATGAGATCGTTCAGGCCCTGGTTGAGCGCAAGCTAGTCCCTCACCATTCAGGTTTGTGGCCGGCTTGGCTGGACCATGTGCGTCAGACGTTGCTGGAAGCGACGCTGGACGTTCCCGAGCCTGATGAAGCCAACCATTTGGCGCATCGTGGCGGCATCGCGGGACGTCATACAGAAGCATTGGGCTATCTCCTTGCCGAAATGCAGCATTTGCCGCGAACCTATCCAGGAGCCGTATGGTGAACGCGACTACCGCAACCCCCGTTATTGACGATGTCATGCAATGGCTGGCCCTGGTTCCAGATCCCGAAATTCCGGTGCTGTCGGTGGTTGACCTGGGTTTGATCCGTCATGTTGCCTGGGATGGGGATACCTGTGTGGTGACCATTACCCCGACCTATTCGGGATGCCCGGCCATGCAGGAAATTTCGGCCGATATTAAAAGTACGCTGCTTGTGCATGGCGTCGAGCAGGTACGGATTCAAACTCAGCTATCTCCGGCCTGGACGACCGACTGGATGACGCCTAAAGGGCGCGAAGCGCTCAAAGGTTACGGTATCGCGCCGCCTGGGGAGAAAGCGATCAATATCTCGGGGATTACAAGGGGGGCTTCCGATGTGGTCGTACCTTGCCCCTTGTGTGGTTCCAGCCATACGCGTTTGATCAGCCAGTTTGGTTCGACTTCCTGCAAAGCCTTGTACCGCTGCAATGATTGCGGCGAGCCCTTTGATTACTTTAAGGCGCATTAGCTGTATGAATAACTTCTATTCATTGAAAGTGGCTTCGGTTGCCAAGAATACGCGCGATGCAGTGATCGTTACGTTCGATGTGCCGGGAGATTTACATGACAAGTTTGTATTTCGCCCAGGTCAGTATCTGACTTTGCGTGCCGATGTTGATGGAGAGGATTTGCGTCGTTCGTATTCGATTTGCGCGGCGCCCAGTGACAGGCAATTACGTGTCGCTATCAAGCGTATGAACGACGGCATATTTTCAGGCTGGGCCAACCAGCACTTGCAGGCAGGTCAGCTTATCGAAGTGATGCCGCCGGACGGCAACTTCACGATCGATTTTTCCCCTGAAAATGCGAACCGTTATGTGGCTTTTGCGGTAGGCAGTGGCATTACCCCCATCTTGTCGTTGATAAAAACCGCGCTCGATACCGAGCCCAACAGCAGCTTTACCTTGTTCTTTGGCAATCGCGCTTCATCCGCCGTGTTGTTTCGCGAGGAAATCGAGGATCTGAAAAATCGCTATATGACACGGTTTTCCCTGGTGTATGTCATGAGCCGCGAGCATCAGGATATTGAGTTGTTCAACGGCCGGCTGGATGGTGAAAAGGTTGAGCAACTGCTTAATTTATGGATGGATCCGTCGCTGATTGATTACGCTTTTGTGTGTGGGCCGCAAGACATGACGGAGTCGGTCACGCAGGCGCTTATGGATAAGGGTTTGGAAAAATCCAGGATCAAATTCGAGTTATTCGGTTCTCCAAAGGGCCCGCGTGCCTTGCGCACCGGACACGAAGTCCGCAAGGCTCCGGGCAACGATATGTGCGAAGTCACCGTCATACAGGACGGAGTCACACGTACGCTGAACATAGAGAAAAACAAGGACAGCGTGCTGGACTCCGCACTGGCGCAAGGCATAGAGTTGCCTTATTCGTGCAAAGGCGGAGTGTGTTCAAGCTGTCGTTGCAAGGTCATCGAAGGCGAGGTGGATATGGACGCCAACTTTGCTCTTGAAGATTACGAGGTGGCACGCGGCTTTGTTTTATGTTGTCAAAGTTTTCCGGTAACCGATAGGCTGGTGATCGATTTTGACCAGGAAACCTGAGCCTTTTTTCGATAGCGGCTGCGCTGTCGAGAAGTGCTTGATATATAAAAATACATGGCTGTCCCGATGATCAGGAACAGCGTTTAAACGGAGTGAGCACAGTGTCTACTGATTATTTCAACGATCATCAAGAGGTTCTTCAAAAGGCTGTCTCGGCGGCAGCAACGCGCGGCTATTGGAGCCCGTTTTCAGAATCGCCCAGCCCGCGGGTCTATGGCGAAACTGCCAATGACGATGGACGTTTGGCGTTCGAGGCTTATCAGGGTAACGACTTCCCCTTGCAGCAGGAAGGCGCCGTTGGGCGAGTCGGCAGCGAGGTGTCGCCATTTGGCATCCCACTTAATGTCCGGTATCCGCAAGTTGCGGCGCCAGTGCTTATTGAACAGTCGGAGAAGGCGCTTGAGTCCTGGCGTGAAGCTGGCCCGCGCGCCTGGGTGGGCGTTGCTCTTGAAATCCTCAAGCGCTTGAATCAGCACAGTTTTGAAATCGCCTATGCGGTGCAGCACACCACGGGTCAGGGTTTCATGATGGCTTTCCAGGCCGGTGGGCCGCATGCGCAGGATCGCGGCCTGGAGGCGGTGGCGTACGCCTGGCAGGAAATGGCTCGGATTCCGGGGCTGGTTTCCTGGGAGAAGCCGCAGGGCAAGAACGATCCGATCAAAATGCAAAAGCAGTTCACGATCGTGCCGCGCGGTATCAGCCTTGTTATAGGGTGCTCTACCTTTCCTACCTGGAATGGCTATCCAGGCCTGTTTGCCAGCCTGGCAACGGGCAATACGGTGATCGTCAAGCCGCATCCCTCCGCTATCCTGCCGCTGGCCATTACGGTAAAAATCGCGCGTGAAGTGCTGGTCGATGCAGGGTATGACCCCAATGTTGTCATGTTGGCCGCGCATGACGCCAGCGACGATACGGCGCAGGCTTTGGCTTTGAATCCGGCGGTAAAGCTTATTGACTTCACTGGAAGCAGTATCAACGGTGACTGGCTTGAAAGCCACGCCCGGCAGGCCCAGGTCTATACCGAGAAGTCGGGTGTGAATCAGGTGATTATCGACTCGGTCGATGATTTTAAAAGCGTGGCGCGCAACCTGGCTTTTTCGTTCGCTTTGTATTCCGGGCAAATGTGCACGGCGCCGCAAAACGTATATGTACCGCGCGGTGGCATCAAGACTGCTGAAGGGCATATGAGCTTTGACGAGGTGGCAGCCGGCCTGGCTCAGGCAGTGGAGAAACTGACCGGCGACCCCGCCAAGGCGGTAGAAGTGACGGGGGCGATCCAGAATGCGGGAACCCTGCAGCGCATCGATGAGGCCAGAGCCCTGGGCTTGCCAGTGCTCGCCGACAGCCGCCGCCTTGCGCATCCGCAGTTCGAAGGGGCGCAGGTGCAAACGCCTTTGCTGTTGCAGGCAGACGCCGCGAATCCGGCGATATTGCGCGAATGGTTCGGCCCCATTGTGTTCGTGGTGGCTACGGATTCCACCGAGGCAAGCATCGCGCAGGCTAGCCAGACGGTTGTCGAACATGGCGCTTTGACCTTGTCGGCTTATACCACTGACCAAGCCGTCGCCAGGGAAATTCAAAAGGCTGCCGAGCACGCGGGCGTGTCATTGTCGTTGAACCTGACCGGCGCCGTATTCGTCAATCAGACCGCCGCATTCAGCGATTTCCACGGAACTGGCGCCAATCCGGCCGCGAACGCAGCGTTGTCCGACTCCGCCTATGTGGCAAACCGTTATCGCGTGGTGCAAACCCGCTGGCACGACTAGATCATAAATAACAACGAATGAAGAAGGGGACAAGATGAGTTACGAAAGTATTGAATACACGCTAGATGGCGCTGTAGCCCGCATCATGCTGAATCGTCCGGATAAGCTCAATAGCTTCACCGCTTCCATGCATGGCGAGTTGGCTGATGCATTGGGCAACGTCCAAGCCCAGGGGGCGCGTGTGTTGGTGCTGTCCGGAAAGGGGCGCGGCTTTTGCGCGGGGCAGGACTTATCGGAACAGGAAATGAGCGGCGGGGCCGATGCCGTCGATCTGGGCCAGACCATAGACAAATATTATGGACCGCTGGTGCGCAGCTTGCGCGCCTTGCCTATGCCGATTGTGGTGGGCGTCAATGGGGTTGCTGCCGGTGCGGGCGCTAATTTGGCCTTGGCCGGAGATATCGTCATTGCCAAACAGTCGGCCAGCTTCATACAGCCATTTTGTCGCCTCGGATTGCTGCCTGATACGGGCGGCACCTATGCATTGCCGCGTTTGGTCGGGCACGCGCGCGCCATGGGGCTGTCTTTGCTAGGCAACAAGCTAAGCGCGGAGCAGGCAGCGCAATGGGGGTTGATCTGGGAGTGCGTCGCCGATGAACTGTTCGAGAGCCGGCTTGATGAGTTGGCCACACATTTTGCGGCTGCGCCGACTAAAGGGTTGGCCTATACCAAACGGGCTTTGAATCAGAGCCTGGGTAACTCGCTGGACGAGCAACTTGATCTGGAGCGCGACCTGATGCGCGAACTGGGCGCTACAGCAGATTATGCGGAAGGGGTTGCAGCCTTTCTGGGCAAGCGCCAACCCGTTTTCAAGGGGCAGTAATGAACTCTTTGCCATCAGGTTCCGCTGCCGCGTCGTTTCAGTTGCCCGACGATCCGCAAGAACTGGCGGAACTGAGCGCCCGGGTCATGTATGAGGGCGACGCCGCTTCGCAGGCTATTGGTGCGCGCTTGGTGTCTGTAGCGCCGGGTCAGGCCAGCATGGCCATGACGGTAAGGGCCGATATGCTCAATGGGCATAAAACATGTCACGGCGGTTTTATTTTTGCGCTGGCAGACAGCACTTTCGCGTTCGCATGCAATTCGCGCAATATGGTTACGGTGGCTTCCGGGTGTTCGATCGATTACCTGGCGCCGGGGTTCGAGGGCGATGTACTGACGGCGCATGCCGCTGAATATTCGCTGGCAGGGCGCACAGGAGTTTACGACGTCCAAGTCACTAACCAGGATGGGAAGCGCATCGCGATCTTTCGCGGTCGTTCGTATCGGATAAAAGGCCAGGTTGTCGGCGATTGATACCGTTGATTAACTATACATAGGTACAAGGCGGGAGCGAAACATGTCTGAGTTGAAATCATCGAATGCCGGGCGCGAGCCTATAGAACACGCCAGTCAGGACGAGCTGCAAGCATTGCAGCTGGAGCGCATGAAGTGGTCTCTAAAGCACGCCTACGAAAATGTGCCACATTACAAGAAAGCGTTTGATGCTGCGGGTGTGCATCCTGACGACTTGAAGCAGTTGTCGGATATTTCCCGCTATCCGTTCACCACCAAGCAAGACTTGCGCAATAACTATCCGTTCAAGATGTTTGCGGTTCCGCGCGAGAAGGTGTTGCGTATTCACGCATCCAGCGGCACGACGGGCAAACCGACGGTAGTGGGGTCTACCGCAAAGGATATCGACACCTGGGCCGATCTGGTGGCCAGATCCATGTGGGCAGCGGGCGGGCGCCCCGGCGACATCGCTCATATTGCCTATGGCTACGGTCTCTTTACGGGCGGCCTTGGTGCGCACTACGGCGCTGAAAAGCTGGGTTGCTCGGTGGTGCCGATGTCGGGCGGCCAAACAGAAAAGCAAGTGCAATTGATTCAAGATTTCCAGCCCGATATCATCATGGTTACACCTTCCTATTTCTGCAATATCCTGGAGGAAATGCAGCATCAGGGAATGGATCCCAGAGACAGCTCGCTGCGTATTGGCATTTTTGGCGCGGAGCCATGGACTGGCCAGATGCGCGACGATATTGAACAGCGTGCTGGTATCGATGCATTGGATATTTATGGTTTGTCCGAGGTCATGGGCCCGGGTGTGGCTATGGAGTGCGTCGAGTCCAAAGACGGTCCAGTCGTATGGGAAGACCATTTTTATCCGGAAATCATTAATCCGGACACTGGCGAACCCGTTGCCGATGGCGAGCCGGGCGAGTTAGTGTTTACATCGCTGACCAGGGAAGCGATGCCTGTGATTCGCTACCGCACGCGAGACCTGACTCGTTTGCTGCCGCCAACATCGCGCAGCATGCGACGCATGGGCAAGATTACCGGTCGTAGCGACGACATGCTGATTGTGCGTGGGGTCAATTTATTTCCGACACAGGTCGAAGAGGTAGTTTTACGGATTCCGGAATTGGCGGCTCAATATCAATTGGTATTGACGCGCAGCGGCAATTTGGATGAGCTGGAGATTTTGACTGAGGTTCGCGAGGAGTACGATCATTTAGGCACTGCTGAGCGTGAGCTGTTGGCGGCGAAGCTTAGGCATGCTGTGAAGACTTATATCGGGGTTTCGGCCAGCGTTATGGTGCAGACGTCGGGGATGGTGGAGCGCACGTTGACGGGCAAGGCGCGTCGGGTTGTTGATAAGCGGCCTAAGGACCGTTCCTGATCCCATCGCATTTGTATATCTTCTGTTCTTAAGCCGCGTGCCAGGTTCTGGGAGGAGGTGTTTTGCTCCTCGTTGCCGGTTCGTCGCCCTGCGGCGCCGAACATCGCTTAGCCTCGTTCGTCTGCCCCGTTCGGGGCGCCCTTCACTTCCGGCTCGCTCGCCATCGAAAGTCGCTGCAACACCTCCTCCCAGAACCTGGCACGCTGCATCATGAAGGATTGAAACATCGCTGGGACGGGCCGCGTGCTTGGCATCTTTGCGTGAGGCTGGCGATTGACGACCGTTATTTCTACCACTGTCGCCATTGCAATCGTCCCAGCGACCTTGCCGATTAAGCTCACGCAGCCGTTGGTGCGGTGATGGAGATATGCGCGACGTTCGGGGCCAGCCAGCGGGCCGTAGGTGAAGGGCGCCCCGAACGGGGCAGACGAGCCAGGCCGCGCTGGTTCGGCGCTCAGGGCGCCGAATCGGGCCACGAGGAGCGTATATCTCCATCACCGCACCAACGGCGTGTTAAAGAAAAATCAACCAAGTCCGTACCGATGGCACGCAAAAAAGAAATGCAAAGCTGACTCAACAAGAATCGCCTCTGCGCCCCAGCGATTACCCGGGCAAGGTATCATTCCATAAGCCGTCTCATGGCGAAATGGAACAATGAATCACCGGATGAATACATGATCCCGCACGCAGGACAAGATAAAGTCGCCGGCATCGGCGTAGACATCCTGCGGGTCGAGCGCATAGAGCAGGTGTACGCCCGTCACGGCCAGAAATTCATACAACGCATTCTAGGCCCCCAGGAAATTGAAAAATTCCATCGACGCTACCTGCGAGATCCGCAACGCGGCATCCGCTTCCTCGCCTCGCGCTTTGCCGCCAAAGAAGCCTTTTCCAAAGCCATAGGCCTGGGCATGCATAGTCCGATGGCATGGTCACGCATGCAAACACTGAACCAAGCCAGCGGAAAGCCTATGGTTCAGCTCGCTGAACCGCTGGCAAGTTGGTATCACAAGCGCTTTGGCGCTGCTCATGTTTCAATTACGGATGAAAGCGATACCGTCGTGGCATTTGTCATGGTCGAAACGCTACCCCCAATACCCAAGGATTAACGGAAAAACTGTATGACAGCCCAGAACACGCGAGTAAGCCTGCCGCCTGGACCGGTGATGGTCGATGTAGAAGGCACGGTGTTGACCAGCCACGAACGCGCCCGCTTGCGCAACCCTTTGGTAGGCGGGGTCATTCTCTTCGCCCGCAATTTCGATCATCGCGAACAGTTGGCCGATCTGTGCCGTGCAATTCATGCCGAGCGCGACGAGCCGTTGCTGGTCGCTGTGGATCACGAAGGGGGGAGGGTGCAACGCTTTCGCACCGACGGTTTTACCGAGATTCCCGCCATGAGCGTATTTGGCGAGCTATGGCTGGAAGATTCATTGGCGGCCATGCGCCTGGCTTCGGAAACCGGTTATGTCCTTGGGGCAGAGCTGCGTGCTTGTGGCGTGGATTTAAGCTTTACGCCAGTACTCGACCTGGATTACGGTGTCAGCAAGGTCATAGGAAACCGTGCGTTCCACCGGGACCCGCGTGTAGTCACCATGTTGGCACGCGCCTTGATACAAGGGTTGATGCATACCGATATGGCGGCTTGCGGAAAACATTTCCCCGGCCATGGGGCTGTCGAAGCGGACTCGCATCACGAAATTCCCGTTGATCAGCGTAGTTTCGAAGAGATTATGCAGGACGATGCTGCGCCCTATGCATGGCTGGGTGATATGGTCTTGCCATCGGTGATGCCTGCCCATGTGATTTACCCCAAAGTCGATCCGCATCCTGCGGGCTTTTCTGCGCACTGGATACAAAAAGTGCTGCGCCAGGACCTGGGTTATGACGGCGTTGTATTTTCCGATGACTTGACTATGGAAGGCGCTACCGTGGCCGGCGATATTCTGGCGCGGGCACAGGCCGCTCTGGGTGCGGGTTGTGATATGGTGCTGGTATGCAACCGGCCTGACATGGCCGATGACCTGCTTGCCCGCCTGCAGGTCGAGCACAGCCCGGAATCCATACAGCGCATACGACGCCTGATGCCGCAAAAGCCGGCCCAGTCTTGGGATGCCCTGCAAGCCGATGAACGCTATCAATATGCCCGACGACTTCAATCTCAAATCGTTTCTGGCTGACCTGCCGCATCTGCCCGGTGTGTATCGGCATATCGATGCACAAGGGGAGGTGCTGTATGTAGGCAAGGCGCGCGATCTGAAAAAGCGGGTGAATTCGTATTTTCAGAAAACGCCAGACAGCCCCCGCATCGCCCATATGGTGGCGCGGGTGGTACGCCTTGAGGTCACGGTTACGCGCTCGGAAGCCGAGGCGTTGCTGCTGGAAAACAATCTGATCAAGCGGCTTAAGCCTCGTTACAACATTCTTTTCCGGGACGATAAGTCATACCCATACCTGATGCTAAGTGGCCATCAGGTTCCACGCATTGCCTACTATCGTGGCAGCACCAGCGGCAAAGGGCGCTATTTCGGCCCTTATCCCAACGCGTGGGCTGTGCGCGAAACCATTCAGATTCTGCAACGGGTGTTCCGATTACGGACTTGCGAAGACAGCGTTTACGCGAATCGTTCTCGACCTTGCCTGCTGCATCAAATTGGCCGATGTTCGGCGCCTTGCGTCAATCTGATTTCCGCCGACGATTACCAGGCCGATGTCGAACGTGCCGTGCAATTCCTTGACGGTCACGCGAAGGATGTTATGCACGACATCGAAGCGCGTATGCGCACAGCTTCCGAGGCGCTGGAATTCGAGCAGGCGGCGGTATTGCGCGATCAGATGGGGGCATTGTCCAGGGTCTTGCAGCAGCAGTCCATGGAAAAAGTCGGCAACGACGATGTCGATGTGATCGCGCTGGCATCTGCGGGAGGGCGTGTGTGCGTGAACCTGGCGATGATACGTGGGGGGCGGCATTTGGGCGACAAGCCTTTCTTTCCTTCGCATACGAATGACGATAGTCCCGGCGATGTCCTGGCTGCTTTTGTAGGCCAGCATTACATGGAAAGCAGTATGCCCGCGGTATTGGTCTGTTCGCATGTATTGTCCGATCCGGACCTTATCGGACTGCTGGCCGAGCAGACTGGCGTCAAGGCCAGGGTGCTTACCAGGCCTCAAGGCATCCGAAAGACGTGGCTGGAACAGGCCGCAAAAAATGCCGAGCTGGCGCTGGCGCGCTTGCTGACCGAATCCAGCGCGCGTGCTGCCCGTACACTGGCCCTGGCGTCGGTACTGGAGCTTGATACAGACGAAGCGGCGCTAGACGCGTTGCATATCGAATGTTTCGACATTAGTCATACGGCGGGGGAAGCGACCCAGGCTTCCTGTGTCATCTACCGACATCATGATATGCAGCCATCCCTGTATCGGCGCTACAACATTGCCGGCATTACGCCAGGCGACGATTATGCTGCCATGCGCCAGGTGCTGACCCGCCGTTTTAGCAGGGTGGCGGATAGCCAGGCGGAAATGCCTGATATCGTTCTAATCGATGGGGGCAAAGGCCAGGTCGAGATCGCCCGCCAGGTTTTTGTAGAGCTGGGCCTTGATACCCATACCATTGTGGGTGTGTCGAAAGGCGAAGGGCGCAAGGTGGGCCTGGAAACGTTGGTGTTTGTGGATGGGCGCGCATCGGTCGCATTGGGTATAGAATCCGCAGCGCTCATGCTGGTGGCTCAAATCCGCGACGAGGCTCATCGGTTCGCGATTACGGGTATGCGTGCGCAGCGCGC
This sequence comes from Pollutimonas bauzanensis, assembly GCF_040393045.1. Classification (GTDB taxonomy): domain Bacteria; phylum Pseudomonadota; class Gammaproteobacteria; order Burkholderiales; family Burkholderiaceae_B; genus Pollutimonas; species Pollutimonas bauzanensis_A. The sequence continues at coordinate 10,161 of NZ_JBEBUX010000006.1, forward strand.
CAAGTCGCGTAATGTGTCGCGCCTGGAAGAAATCGAAGGGGTGGGCGCCAAGCGCCGGCAAAAATTGCTCGCGCGTTTTGGCGGGTTTTCTGGGGTCGTGGACGCCAGCATTGACGATCTGCGTTCGGTGGATGGTATTTCGGCAGATCTGGCCGAACGTATCTATCAAGCGCTCCGATAAGGTAGTATTCAACCTATGCCATTCAATTTACCTATCGCCCTGACTTGGCTGCGCATTGCCATGATCCCGCTGCTTGTGGGGCTTTTCTATATCCCGTCGGACTGGATTTCAGTTCCGGTGCGCGATATGGTGGGCGCGCTTGCCTTTATTATTGCCGCCCTGACGGACTGGTTCGATGGCTGGCTGGCCCGGCGCTGGAACCAGACATCGTCTTTTGGCGCGTTCCTGGACCCGGTTGCCGATAAGCTGATGGTGTGCGCGGCGCTGCTGATCCTTTTGGACCTGAATCGCGTAGACTCATTTATTGCCTTGGTGATTATCGGCCGCGAAATTACGATATCCGCCTTGCGCGAATGGATGGCGAAAATCGGCGCCAGCGGCAGTGTTGCCGTACACAGGCTCGGCAAATTCAAGACTGCCGCCCAGATGGTCGCCATTCCTTGCCTGCTTTACTGGCAACCACTGTACGGGGTCTCCACCCAGTTGTTGGGGCAGATTCTTATCGTAATAGCCGCTATTTTGACGGTTTGGTCAATGTGCTATTACCTGCGTCGGGCCTGGCCCGAGATCCGCGATAAGGGCAGCCGCTCGACATAGACGGGATCTGCACGCTGGCGCGCAGATTCAATATCAAAATAAGCGTATCAGTTTAGACAAGAAGGGTTTGGCATGGCTTCCGCAACGCTCGATTACACGCCCGAGCTCCCCGGCCAGAAACGCAGGGAGTGGCTGACCATCAGTCTGGTTGGCGTGGTGCACGCCAGCTCGCATTTTTTTCAGTTAGTGTTGCCGCTCCTATACCTTTCATTGGCTCACGAATACGGTTATGACTTCGTTAAGCTGGGTTTGCTGGCGTCGGCGTTCTTCCTTGTGTCTTGTTTAGGCCAGGCATCGTCGGGATTCGTGGTCGATCGTATCGGGGCTGCGCCGGTACTACGGTTTGGGCTCAGCTGTTTTATCGCTTCGGGTATCTTGATCGCTGTGTCCAATGGGTATCCAGTGCTGCTGTTGGCCGCTGTTATTGGCGGCATCGGTAATTCCGTTTTCCATCCCGTGGATTTTTCCATACTGAACCATAGGATCAGCGCCCATCGGCTTGGTCATGCGTTCAGCACTCATGGCTTGACAGGCAATCTGGGGTGGGCATTGACGCCGGTTTTCATGGCAACCATCATTTATTGGGCCAACTGGCGCGTCGCCGCTTTTTCTGCGGCGGGCCTGGTGGCTTTTGTCTTGTTGCTGACTTGGTTTGGGCGCAATCTGCTGGCTGGCGCCAATACGCCTAAGGAACAGCCTGCCGACTATCCTGCCAAAGCCGATCCAGACACAGTCGGTCAGCCTGATTTGGCTAACCAGACCGTGATGCAAACACTCAGGACTTTGCTCGCGCAGCCGGCGTTATGGGGTGCTTTTCTCTTTTTCGGATTCACCTCGATGGCCTTGTCGGCTGTCCAGAATTACACTATTCCTATGCTGGGCGGGGTGTACGGTATCGACAAGATCATGGCGGGCACGACGTTGTCGGCCTATATGGTGGCGGCGGCTTTGGGTATGCTGGTTGGCGGCTTCCTGGTAAGCGCTACACCGAACACAGAACGCACCGTGGCGATCTCCCTGGTTCTTGCCGGACTTCTGCTGGTTGTGTTGGCGTATGGCGCCGTGCCGCCATCTTTTGCCATGGGCCTGGTTGGCCTGGCGGGGTTTTGCTCCGGCGTCTCGGCACCATCGCGCGATATGCTTATTCGGCGTGTTACCCCCAAAGGGGCGACCGGCACCGTCTATGGGCTGGTTTATTCCGGTATGGATGTCGGTTCGTCGCTGGCGCCGGTCGGCTTTGGCCTGATGCTGGACGCAGGTTTTGTCCAGGGGCCGTGGTTCGGCGCCGCCACTGGTTTTGGTGTGGCAGCCATGCTGGCTTTGTGGGTCGCCCGATCTGCCAGCCACAGTGCCACGATGCGGCCGGCTAACGCCTGAATCGCTTATTGCCTTGGGGTGCGGACCTGGCTGACTTCGGCTGGACCGCTGCTGCGCCAAGGGTTGATGTCCAGGCCGCCACGGCGTGTATAGCGCGCATATACCAATAGGGATTGCGGCTGACAGGCCTCCCAGATATGGCAATATATTTGTTCTACACAGTGCTCGTGAAATTCATTATGACGGCGCATCGAGACAATATATTCAAGCAACGCAGCACGGTCGATTTGCGGCCCTGTATAGCGTATTTGTACGCTACCCCAGTCGGGCTGGCTCGTTACCGGGCAATTGGATTTCAGTAGGTCGGACATCAGGGTTTCGGTAACGACGCTGCCGTCGGGCACGCAACGCAACAGACCCGCAGACGGTGTATGTGCGGTAATTTCAACGTCGGTATCGTCAATGCAAATCCCTTCCAGTGGCTGGCATAGGAACGAGCCTTCGCTGATGCTTGTGTCCATTTCAACCATGACCGGTCCACCAGAGGCGGCAGTCAGGTCTTGGGCAATACGCGTGCGAACCTGTTCGGTGTTTTCAAAGCGTTCCTCATTGAGCGAATTCAAATAGAGCTTGAACGATTTGGATTCAATAAGCCTGGGGTTGCTGGATGAAAAGGTAAAGCGCGCCATGCCGACCACCGGTTTTCCCTTGGGATTGAGCCATGACATTTCATAGGCGTTCCAGATATCGCCGCCGAACCATTGATGAGGAATAACCAGCTTTTCCCTGTTGGTGCTGCGGTCAATAGGAAAGAGCAGGGCGGGATTGTATGCGTCGGGATAAGACACATCCTGGCCCAAAGGGGCGTTGGCAAGAATAGGATCAGACATGGCAAAAGCCGATTAAGCAGACATAAAAGAGTTTATTGTACCTTGAGTCGGTCAAGATTTCATATTATGAAAATACTGTTTTGCCATATGAAATCTCGTTGTTGCGTTGCAAGATAAACGATTTCACAGCGAAAAATATAATTTCACATCATAAAATGAAAATTGTAATTCATTGATTTGTATGTGATATATTTTTTGTCTTATATAAGACATAAGGGTTCTTTGCCCTGCAGCAAGAGCGTAGACTTTTCTCCATGGTTTCCCATTTCTTTTTGGTTTTACTTTACAAGGAATAGCATCATGAGCACACGAGAAAACGAAATTCGCAATTTGCAAAAAAACTGGGCTGAAGATACTCGCTGGCAAGGCATCAAGCGCGGTTATGGCGCCGAAGAGGTCGTCCGCTTGCGCGGTTCCGTGGTGGTCGAGCATACGCTGGCACGGCGCGGCGCTGAAAAGCTGTGGGATTTGTTGCACTCCGAGCCGTTTGTTAACTCGTTGGGTGCATTAACCGGCAACCAGGCCATGCAGCAAGTCAAGGCGGGGTTGAAAGCTATTTATCTGTCGGGTTGGCAAGTGGCAGGTGATGCCAACGGCGCTGGTGAAATGTATCCGGATCAGTCCTTGTATCCCGCCAATTCGGTACCGCAGGTAGTACGCCGCATCAATAATGCGTTGACGCGTTGCGACCAGATCCAGTGGATGGAAGGAAAAAATCCGGGCGACGAAGGCTACCTGGATTATTTTGCCCCTATCGTTGCTGATGCCGAGGCGGGTTTTGGTGGTGTGTTGAATGCGTTCGAGCTGATGAAGGCCATGATCGAAGCGGGCGCCGCAGGCGTGCACTTCGAAGATCAACTGGCATCGGTCAAGAAATGCGGTCATATGGGCGGCAAGGTGCTGGTGCCCACACGGGAAGCAGTGGCCAAGCTTGTTTCAGCCCGGTTGGCAGCCGACGTATTGAATGTCCCCACGTTATTGTTGGCGCGTACTGATGCTGACGCTGCCGATCTGGTCACCAGCGACGTCGACGAAAACGACAGGGCGTTCATTACCGGCGAGCGCACTGTGGAAGGTTTCTTCCGCACGCGTCCAGGTATTGAGCAGGGGATTTCCCGTGGGTTGGCGTATGCGCCTTATGCCGACTTGTTATGGTGCGAAACCTCGACGCCCAATCTGGAATATGCACGTCAATTCGCTGAAGCCATCCATCGCCAATTCCCCGGAAAAATGTTGGCCTATAATTGTTCGCCATCGTTCAACTGGAAAAAGAACCTGGATGATGCTACGGTAGCCAAGTTCCAGCGTGAACTCGGCGCCATGGGTTATAAATTCCAGTTCATTACCTTGGCGGGCTTCCATGCCCTGAATTACGGTATGTTCGAATTGGCGCACGGGTACGCCCGCCGGCAAATGAGCGCTTTTGTCGAGCTGCAACAGAAAGAGTTTGCTGCCGCCGATTTAGGGTTTACAGCGGTTAAACATCAGCGTGAAGTGGGTACTGGCTATTTTGATGCCGTTACGCAAGCCATCGAAGGAGGCCAATCTTCTACGACAGCCTTGACAGGGTCGACGGAAGAAGCTCAGTTCGACAGTGCGGAGAAGGAGGGGCTTAAAGTAGCCTGACCCCCCAACTAACGTAGTAGCTGCGGAGCCAGTCCGGCGGAGATTTCGCCGGACTGGCTCCGTTTTCATGAAACAAAAAAACTTGATCTATATCAATACGGACAATTCCTTACTGGTTATAGTGATATACCATGCGCGCCTTTTCGATTTTTTCTACCCCTCAGGGTCTGTCCGACGCAGCTCGCCAAAAGCGCCGTCATATGCTTGCACGTATGGGGTTGGCGTGGCTGGCCATGATGCAAGTCATGATGTTCGCTTTCCCGGGGTATCTGCGCAGCAATGACATGGCGCCCGATAACCTTGAACTGCTCGATCAGGCCATTTTCATCATGAACTGGATCAGCATGGTGCTAACCGTGCCTGTCATGCTCTATTGCGCGTCGCCGGTATGGGGCGGGGCATTTAGCCGCATGCTGCAAGGCCGGGTCAGTATGGATGTTCCGGTGGCATTGGGCATTATTGCGGCCTTTATCCCCAGCGCGTATGCAACCTGGGTCGGCCACGGGGAAGTTTATTTCGACTCAGTCACGATGTTCGTCGCGTTCTTGCTGACAGCCCGCTATCTTGAACTATGCGCCCGCCAGGCTATCGGCGCAGGCGGCGCCCACGCCATCATCGAGGAATTTCGCGTTGCGGTTTCGCAACGCGCCAATCAATTGGCATTCTGGTTTGTCGTAGTACAGCTTGGCCTGGCCTTTCTGGTCGGCGCCATCTGGTACATATACGCACCGGAACGGGCCATTGCAGTTATGGTGGCCCTCCTTGTCATGAGCTGTCCATGCGCCATGGCCATGTCCGTACCCACCGCGGTCGCGGCGGCCCACGCCAGTTTGTCAGCGCGCACCGGCGCATCCGATTTCATGGTTGTGCGGCTTTCCCAGGCAACCGGTGTCGTCGCACGGCAAAACCTATACGGTTCCGTGGCATGGCATTTCCTGATGGTGCCGCTCGCGGCCATAGGCCTGGTCGCACCTTGGGTTGCCGCAATATCCATGCTTTTGTCATCGCTGGCGGTGGCCGCGAACTCATGGCGTTTATTCAGACGCCAAGTACGCATGCCCACGTCTGCTTGGCAGGGCGCGGCTGTTCAAGGCTAGGATATGGCTTCTTCCCTTTTGCTGCTGCTGCCAATATCGCTGGCTTTCGTTATTGCTATTGGGGTGTTTTTTTGGTGGGCGATTTTTTCCGGCCAGTTCGACGATACTCAGGCGGGCGGTGATTCAATCTTGAACGACCAAGACACGCCTGCGGTAGATGGCGTCGAGCAAAAAACACCACTCATTGAACCCAGGAAGCCTGGGTAGGTCGCAGGTGGATTCAACTGTTTTTATGTTTGAAGTGTGGCGTGAAAGCATCAGCATATTTGGGCTATTTATCGTCTTGATGCAAGTCAAAGGCTATTGGTAGCCTATGCAGGATCATGCTGAAGTTACACATTATTTTTTTGTTTTAGGGGTAGCTCATGGGCACTTCCGATAGTCTCGGGAATAACGCCGAAGTCTTCAACTATGGTGTGGTTCGTCAGTTCACGATCATGACCATAGTCTGGGGCATCGTAGGCATGGGGGTCGGTGTATGGATCGCCGCGCAACTTATTTGGCCACAGCTCAATTTCGATATTGCGTGGCTAAGCTATGGCCGCCTGCGGCCTTTGCATACCAACGCAGTCATTTTTGCCTTCGGTGGTAGTGCATTGTTCGCCACGTCGTACTACGTCGTGCAACGCACCTGTCAGGTGCGCCTGTTCAGCGACAAACTTGCCGCCTTTACCTTTTGGGGCTGGCAGGCTGTTATCGTGGCTGCGGTCATTACCTTGCCCCTGGGCTACACCACCACGAAAGAGTACGCTGAGCTCGAATGGCCCATCGATATTCTGCTGGCCCTGGTGTGGGTTACCTATGCCGTCGTCTTCTTTGGCACTATCGTAAAACGGCGGGTAAAGCATATTTATGTGGCGAACTGGTTTTACGGTTCGTACATTCTTACGATTGCCGTACTGCACATATTCAACAACTTGGAACTGCCGGTTTCCTTGTGGAAATCCTACTCTGCCTATAGTGGCGTGCAAGACGCCATGGTCCAGTGGTGGTACGGCCATAATGCCGTCGGTTTTTTCCTGACCACCAGTTTCCTGGGCATGATGTATTACTTCATCCCCAAACAGGCTGAGCGTCCGATCTTTTCGTATCGCCTGTCGATCGTCCACTTCTGGGCACTGGCTTTCACTTACATGTGGGCTGGTCCGCACCACCTCCTTTACACATCGCTGCCAGACTGGACTCAGTCCCTGGGCATGGCCTTGTCTTTGATTCTGCTGGCGCCGTCATGGGGCGGCATGATCAACGGCATCATGACTATGTCGGGCGCATGGCACAAGCTGCGCACCGATCCCATCCTGAAGTTCATGGTCGTCGCGCTGTCGTTCTATGGCATGTCTACGTTTGAGGGTTCGATGATGTCTATTCGTACGGTCAATGCCTTATCGCATTACACCGACTGGACCATCGGCCATGTGCACTCCGGCGCACTGGGCTGGGTTGCCATGATTACTTTCGGCTCCCTGTACTACATGATTCCCCGCCTGTACGGACGTACAGGCATGGCCAATACCAAGCTGGTCGACCTGCATTTCTGGCTCGCCACCCTGGGTGTGGTGTTGTATATCAGCGCGATGTGGGTCGCCGGCGTCATGCAAGGCCTGATGTGGCGTGCCACAGGCGAAGACGGCATGCTGACCTATAGCTTCGTCGAATCCGTCAAGGCAACGTATCCGTTCTACGTGATTCGCATGCTCGGGGGCCTATGCTTCCTGAGTGGTGTATTTGTCATGGCATGGAATACCTGGATCACCATCAAGGGTCAGACCAAGGTCAATCCTGTCGTGCCGCTGTTTAGCCCGGATGCCCGCGATCCGGCCCTGCTCGGCCCCGCATCGGCTACTGCTTAAGGAGAACCAAAATGTCCGATCAAAAAACTGGTTTCTTTTCGCATAAAACGATGGAGAAAAACGTCGGATGGCTGATTGTTTTCAGCGTTCTGGTGATATCTTTCGCCGGCCTGGCACAAATCGTTCCGCTGTTTTTCCAGCACTCGACAACTAACGCCACGCCGGGCGTGCTCCCTTACGAGCCGCTCAACCTGGTTGGCCGCGATATCTACATCCGCGAGGGTTGCGTCAGCTGTCACTCGCAGCAGATCCGCATGCTTAGTTCCGAAGTGCAGCGCTATGGCCCATACTCGCTGGCCGGCGAGTCGCGGTATGACTATCCTTTCCTGTGGGGGTCGAAGCGAACCGGGCCTGATCTGGCTCGCGTGGGGCAACGGTATTCAGACGACTGGCACCGTGTCCACCTGCGTGATCCGCGCAGTGTCGTGAAAGAGTCGAATATGCCGGGCTATCCATGGCTGCAGCATAATTCGGTCGCCAACGATAATGTTCAGGACCGTATGCGCGTATTGCGTAAATTGGGTGTGCCTTATACCGACGAGCAAATCGCCAAGGCACCAGAGCAACTGCAAGGTAAGACTGAAGAAGATGCGCTGGTGGCGTATTTGCAGGGGCTGGGTGTAGCCGGGCGTGCTGCCGCTGCCAAGGCTGTTGCGGAAGGAGCGCTGTAATGGTTGCCATAATCAACGGCATTGCAACGGTCGCTGCGTTGCTGACTTTCCTGGGCATAGTTTGGTGGGCATTCTCGCGTGGTCGCGCCGATGCCAACCAAGAAGCATCGATGTTGCCATTTGCCGTGCCCGATGAGCGTTTGACGAGCAAGAATGAAGGGGGCTCTCATGAGTGATTTTGTCAGTAGCTTCTGGGGCTACTTTATTGGTGTGATTGCGCTAGGTGGTATTGGTTTTTGCGTATGGCTATTGTTTACGCAGCGCGCATGGCTCAAGCATGACGTCAAGGTGGTAAGCGATACCGGTCACGTATGGGATGGCGACCTTACCGAATACAACAATCCGCTTCCTCGCTGGTGGACTGTGATGTACCTGGGGCTGTGCGGTATCGCGTTGGCGGTGCTGTTTCTGTACCCGGGCGTGGGTAGCTACAAAGGTTCGCTGGGGTACACGTCAGCCAACGAGGTCAAGGCCGAGCAAATGGCGCTCAATGAGCGGGTCAAACCGATTTTCGAGCGCTACAGCCAAATGCCCATCCAGGAAGTGGCGCACGATGCCGACGCCCGTGAAATTGGGCAGCGGTTGTTCTTGAACAACTGTGCACAGTGCCATGGCTCTGATGCCAGAGGTAGCGGGGCTTTCCCCAACCTGGCAGATGGCGATTGGCTGTATGGTGGCGACCCTGAACAAATCTTGCAAACCATCACAAAGGGGCGCCATGGCATGATGCCGCCTTGGGGTTCGCAGATCAAGCCCGCTGAAGCCGCCGATATCGCCCAGTACGTTAGGTCTTTGTCTGGCTTGGCCAGCGATCCTTTGCGCGTCGTACCCGGCAAGCGCGGTTTTGATACGTTCTGTGTCGCTTGTCACGGGGCAGAAGGCAAAGGCAACACAGCGCTGGGCGCGCCCAACCTGACCGACAATATCTGGCTGCATGGTAGTTCCGAAGCGTCTATTGTCCAGACGATACTGAACGGTCGTCAAAACATTATGCCGGCACAGGAAGGCATCCTCACCGAGGACCAAATCCGCATGTTGACAGCCTGGGTATGGGGTTTGTCGAATTAGGGCGAAAAAGAAGTAGTCGCAAAGCAACATAAAGGAACATTCATGCGCAACGAACCATCTCAAAACCATGGCTCGCAATCGTCATCTGCCCAGGCACCCGCCTGGCAGCCGCCGAAGGTCTCCAGGGTGAGTGGTGGTCCGTCTCCACTGGTCGAGAAGGCGTTGTCCGATGTGCGCCGCAAAATTTACCCGCGCTCGGTGTCGGGTATTTTTGCGCGCTGGCGCATTGCCATGGTGTTTATTACGCAGTTGATTTTTTACGGCTTGCCCTGGTTGCAATGGAATGGCCGGCAGGCCGTTCTATTCGACCTGGGTGCGCGTAAATTCTATATATTCGGCATGGTCTTGTGGCCGCAAGACGTCATTTATCTAACCGTGCTGTTGGTGCTTTCCGCTTTCTCTCTGTTTTTATTCACGGCAATGGCCGGGCGCCTGTTTTGTGGTTATGCCTGTCCGCAAACGGTTTATACCGAAATTTTCATGTGGGTCGAACGTCGCATTGAAGGCGATCGCCAGGCCCGCATCCGGCTGGACGAACAGCCCTGGTCCTGGCACAAACTTCGCCTGAAAGCTTCCAAGCACATTGTCTGGATTTTGATTGCTTGGTGGACCGGTTCCACGTTCATTGGCTACTTTGCCCCCATACGCGAATTGGGCATGGGTTTGCTGACGCTTTCGCTGGGTCCATGGCAGTGGTTCTGGATGGTGTTCTATGCCTTTGCCACCTGGGGAAATGCCGGCTTCATGCGTGAGGCCGTCTGTAAATATATGTGCCCATATGCGCGTTTTCAAAGCGTAATGGTCGATAACGATACCTTCGTCGTGACATACGACCATGTAAGGGGCGAGCCTCGTGGCGGGCGGTCGCGTCGTATCGATCATAAAGAAGCGGGGATGGGCGATTGCGTTGACTGCAGCTTGTGCGTTCAGGTCTGTCCTACCGGTATCGATATCCGCGATGGCTTGCAATATATGTGTATCGGTTGTGGCGCCTGTGTCGATGCCTGTGACCAGGTCATGGAAAAGATGGATTACGATAAGGGCCTAATCCGTTATACCTCTGGTAATGCGATTACCGACCGGCTCACCCAGGCCCAGGTGCGCAAGCGCATGTTCAGGCCTCGGGTGCTGGCCTATATGGCAATCCTGTCTCTGATCGGCATAGCCTTCGTGGCATCGCTGGTCATGCGCACGACGCTGCGGATGGACGTCATACGCGACCGTGGGGTGTTGGGGCGCGAAGTGCCAGGCGGTATGATCGAAAACGTATACCGGCTGCAGTTCATCAATACCACCGAGTCGCCGATGACGCTTACACTTGGCGCTAGCGGCTTACCTGAACTGGCTGTCATGACCGCCGATCATGCTGCAACGACAATCACTGTCGATGCGGCATCGAACCGGTTGGTTCCAATCCTGGTTCGGGTGCCTGTAGAGCAGGTTAAACCGGGCTTGTACGACATCACGCTGACGGCTGTTGCGCAATCGGAAGAGGGCCAGGAATCCACTGTCGTCGAACAGTCTAGTTTCTTTGTACCAAAATAACGTTCAAAGGTATATCCATGACTCAACCTCAAGCCAGTGATAATCGAAAACAGGATTCGCACGAGAGCAAGCCTTGGTGGCGCGAGCCTTGGCCGTGGATTTTAATGGCAGGTCCGGCAGCTGCTATTATCGGCTGCGCTATTACAATCGTTCTTGCGTTGCAGAACTTCGGCGACCAGGCAATTACCGACGGTGGCGTCAAGCGCGGCCTGGTGGTAACCAAGCCGGCTGTCGTCGCGCCACCTGCAGAACGCTAACATAATTCCAATAAAATACAGGAGACAGAAGTATGAAGCGGCACGCGTTGATGTGGATCTTATGGCCCTCGTTCTTGATTGCAGGGGCGACCAGTGCAACGGTTTTTGCGTTGGTGGATCCGTTGGATATCGAGTTTTTGGGTTACATTCAGGCAGGCCGCCAGGTTGTGTATGCCGGCGGCTTCTTTCTGTTCTGGCTAATGGCGGCGCTGTCCAGCGCCTTGACCATACATATGGCCCCTCGAGGCCGAGTGGTCGACGAATTCGACGACCCTATCTAGCCGCAGTCAGTGCCGGCTAGCGTGCGCAAGGTTTGCATATCAACGATTTGTACCTGACGCTGCTGAATATGCAGCACGCCTTCGCGCGCGAAGCGGGAAAAGAGTCTACTTACCGTTTCAAGCGTCAGGCCCAGATAGTTGCCGATTTCTTCGCGGCTCATGCGCAGGACGAACTCGCTGGATGAATAGCCCAGCATAGTCAGGCGCTGCGAAAGATTGATCAGGAACGCCGCCAGGCGTTGTTCCGAGCGCAGCGACCCCAGCGACATGACTAATTGGTGTGATCGGTTTATTTCTTTGCTCATCAGGCGACGCAATTGCTGATGCAACACAGGAATATGCTGGGACAGCATATCCAGGTCGTCAATGCGAATTACGCAGACCTCGCTGTCTTCCAGCGCGACGGCATGCGAAACCTGGACGTTTTCCAGCAAGCCGTCCATGCCGATAATTTCACCCGGCAACAAGAAGCCGGTAATTTGCACTTGGCCGCTGGCGTCTTCCAGTTGCGTTTTCAGCGACCCAGATCGAATGCCGTAGATGGCTTCGGATTTGTCGCCGAGATGAAAGAGCGCCGAGCCCTTGGGAACACGAATACGCTCTTTGATAAGTTCGTCTAATTTTGTTACATCGTGCCGAGCCATGCCCAATGGCAAGCATATCTCGCTGAGCATGCAGGTTGAACATCGGGTGGAATCAGGAGAAACGAGGATTTTTTTTTGCATACAATAGCGAGGGCACGCGAATAAGCTGTTGGCACAGCGCTGTAGGGCGATTTACCGCAATAGCGATTTGCTTGGCTGGAATAATAGCAAAAGCAGCTGTTGATTCGTATCAAGTATAAATGATGGCTTGATGATGACCGAATAGACTTCAAGCGATGTTGTGGTATTTTCGCTAATGAGTTTCCCAGTAAGATGGCGTCGCATAGCACGTACGCAGCATTTCCACGAATAACCGAACCCGCAAAGGTAAGTGCTTGCGTTCAGGAAGCATAGCAAAAATACCGTTGGCAGGTGCGGCATATTCGTCCAGCACGCTTACCAGGCGGCCGCAAGCCAGGTCTTCATGCACTTCCCACAACGATCTCCAGGCCAGCCCAAAACCGGCTAGAACCCATTGATGCAGCACTGACCCGTCACTGCAAGCCATGTTGCCTTTGACGCGAATCGCACGTACTAGGCCGTCTTGCTTTAAAAGCCACCCTTTGGATTGATTGCCTTGGCTGCCAAATGATAGGCAATTATGTTGAGCCAAGTCATCGGGTGTGTTGGGGCGGCCGTGTCGGCCAAGGTAGGAGGGCGCAGCGACAATAACACGTTTGTTATCAGCTAGCCGTAAACCAACTATTTGCGAATCGTCCAGCTCACCGATACGAATTGCGCAGTCATAACCTTCTTCTATCAGATCCACCAGACGATCGCTGAGATCAAGCGCAAGGGTCAGGTCAGGGTAGCTGGTAGCGAAATCGGGCAGTAGCGGTGCTACGTGGCGACGGCCGAAACCCGCAGGCGCGCTGATACGCAAGTGACCGCTGGGCTTGACACTGCCTTGAGCAATACGTGTTTCGGCATCGTTCAGGTCACGCAATATGCGCTGTGCCTCTTCAAAAAAATCGCTGCCTTCCGAGGTTAGCGACAGGCGGCGCGTGGAACGCAGTAAAAGCTTGATACCCAGACGTGCTTCAAGCGCATTGATACGCCGTCCCATCATGGCGGGAGCCACGCCTTCGGCGCGCGCGGCAGCCGACAGGCTGCCCAGGGTGGCGATTGCCACAAAGCTTTGGAGCTGTTTGAATTTATCCATGCGGATTAAAAAGGGTGTGGCGATCTGCGGTTTTGGTGGCTCGGGAAAAGAAGAGGATAGTAGCAGATTAGAGGGCAAAGCCCGAGGATCAGGCTTTGAAAAGCAAGGCGTGCAGCTTGGCTCGTACTTCGCCCAATTCGTGAGATTCGACTCGGCCCTGATGGCTGATTTTGGTATTTATCCAGTCCAGGCTTTTGACTTGGTCGGCGAGCACGGCCTGGGAATGATCAGGCCCGATCAAGACTTCGAAGGGGTAGCCTTTAATGTTGGATGTGATGGCGCAGCACACGATCAAGCCTGTTTTCTTGTTGTAAGCGGAGGGGCTTAGAATAACTGCAGGTTTGTAATCCGGCGCGGAACTGGCTTTGGGCAGGTCGAAGTGCAGCCAGATGATGTCGCCTGTGTGCGGAATATAGCGTTTGCTCATGGAGGACTCCTGGATCAGACGTCGGCTGCACCGAAATCGATTTCGCCATGGATGTTTTTGGCCTTGATGCCGCTTAGTAGTTGGGAAAGCAGATATTCCTCGGCGCGTATCGGTTCGATGACGATAGAGCCGCGTTCCACCCGAATATCGATCACATCTTCTATTTCGATTTTAAGGGTTTTGATCATGGACGAAGGCAGGCGGACAGCCGCGCTGTTTCCCCATTTTTTGATGACACCACGCATGGTCGACTCCTTGGTGCTAGACGACGATTTTATTAGCTTAACAGTTTAGCCGGTGTGTCAACAATAAGTGTGTAATTTGCTTGTAATCCCTTGAAATTTCTGCTTATGGCCACACTTATTAAGCATTCGAGCGAACAGCTCTCTTTTCATGTGAAATGACTATGCGATTCGACAAACTAACTACAAAATTCCAGCAGGCCATCGCTGATGCGCAAAGCCTGGCTGTCAAGCACGATAATCCTTATATTGAACCCGCTCATGTGTTGGCCGCGCTGCTTGCCGACGCCGATAGCGGTGCGGGCAGCCTGTTGGCCCGTGCCGGCGTAGCGGTCAACCGCCTGGGCCCGGCCTTGAATGCGCAAATCGAAGGGTTTTCGCAAGTTCAGGGTGCCGAAGGCAATGTCCAGGTCAGCCGCGACTTGCAAGCCGTGTTTGCACGTACGGACAAAGAAGCCTCCAATCGCGGCGATAGCTATATCGCCAGCGAATTGTTCCTATTGGCGTTGGCCGACGATAAGGGCGAAACAGGCCGCATCCTTCGCGAAGCCGGCTTGCAGCGCAAGGCGCTGGAAGCGGCAATCGATGCCGTGCGCGGTGGCGCCGCGGTGTCGGATTCCGAAGGGGAATCCAACCGCGAAGCCTTGTCCAAGTATACGACCGACCTTACTGACCGCGCCCGTCAGGGCAAGCTGGACCCCGTAATAGGGCGCGACGACGAAATTCGCCGCACGATCCAGATTCTGCAGCGTCGCACCAAAAATAATCCGGTGCTGATCGGTGAGCCGGGTGTGGGTAAAACCGCCATCGTAGAAGGCCTGGCGCAGCGTATCATCAACAACGAAGTACCGGAAACCCTGAAGGGGAAACGGGTGCTTTCCCTGGACCTGGCGGCATTGCTTGCCGGCGCCAAGTATCGGGGCGAGTTCGAAGAACGGCTTAAAGCGGTTTTGAAGGAACTTTCCCAGGACGACGGCAAGACCATCGTATTTATCGATGAGCTGCATACCATGGTGGGTGCGGGCAAGGCTGAAGGCGCCATGGATGCCGGCAACATGCTCAAGCCGGCGCTATCGCGCGGCGAGCTCCATTGCATAGGCGCCACGACCTTGGACGAGTACCGTAAGTACATCGAAAAAGATGCCGCGCTGGAGCGCCGTTTTCAGAAAGTGTTCATCAACGAGCCTGACGTCGAATCGACCATTGCGATATTGCGCGGCTTGCAGGAGCGCTACGAACTGCATCACGGCGTGGCGATTACCGACCCTGCCATTGTGGCGGCGGCCGAGTTGTCGCATCGTTATATTACCGACCGCTTCCTGCCGGACAAGGCGATCGACCTTATTGACGAGGCCGCCGCCCGTATCCGCATGGAAATTGATTCCAAGCCTGAAGTCATGGACAAACTGGATCGGCGCATTATCCAGTTGAAAATCGAACGTGAGGCGGTGAACAAAGATACCGACGAAAGCTCGCAGCGCCGTTTGAAGGTGATTGAAGACGAACTGGTCAAGTTGCAGCGCGAATACAACGACTACGAAGAAGTTTGGAAGGCTGAAAAAGCGGCGGTGCAGGGTTCGCAATCCATTAAAGAGGAAATCGAACGTACACGTTCTGAAATGGCCGAACTGCAACGCAAAGGCCAGTTCGACAAGTTGGCCGAGCTGCAGTACAGCAAGCTTCCCGAGCTCGAAGGCCGTCTGCAGGCCGCCGAGGCAGGGCAGCAGGCATCAAGCGATAGCGATCGTCCGCGCTTGCTGCGCACGCAGGTCGGTACCGAGGAAATAGCTGAGGTGGTGTCTCGCGCCACGGGTATTCCTGTGGCCAAGATGTTGCAAGGCGAACGGGCCAAACTGTTGGGCATGGAAGATTTCCTGCATCAGCGAGTGGTAGGTCAGAACGAGGCGGTCACTCTGGTTTCAGATGCTATTCGCCGTTCGCGCGCGGGTTTGTCGGATCCTTCCCGGCCGTACGGGTCTTTCTTGTTCCTGGGGCCTACAGGCGTAGGGAAAACCGAATTGAGCAAGGCTTTGGCTAATTTCTTGTTCGATTCCGACGACCACATGGTGCGTATCGACATGAGCGAGTTCATGGAGAAGCATTCGGTGTCGCGCCTCATAGGGGCGCCTCCGGGGTATGTAGGCTACGAAGAAGGTGGCTACCTGACCGAGGCAGTGCGTCGCAAGCCTTATAGCGTGATCCTGCTCGATGAAGTCGAGAAGGCTCACCCTGATGTGTTCAACGTGTTGCTGCAGGTATTGGACGACGGGCGTTTGACGGACGGGCAAGGCCGTACGGTGGATTTTCGCAATACGGTGATCATCATGACGTCGAACCTGGGTTCGCAGCATATCCAAAGTATGACTGGCCAGCCTTACGACGTGATTAAAGAGGTGATCTGGGATGAGCTCAAGACATCGTTCCGGCCTGAGTTTCTGAACCGGATCGATGAAGTGGTGGTGTTCCATGGTCTGGAAGCCAAGCACATCGAGTCGATTGCCCGTATACAGGTTCAACGCTTGGCGCAGCGTATGGCGCAGCAGGAAATGCGGCTGGAGGTTTCGGATGCTGCGCTCGCGCAGTTAGCCCGTGCAGGGTTCGATCCGGTGTTTGGAGCACGTCCGCTCAAGCGCGCAATTCAGCAGCATATTGAAAATCCGGTTGCGCGGTTGATTCTGGAAGGCAAGTTTGGGCCCAAGGACGTGGTGCCGGTAGACTGGCAAAACGATAAATTCGTTTTTTCACGAACCTTGCAGTAAGTTGCGGTAAGCCGGACAGGGACCTGTCCGGCTTTGTAATGCAGTAACTGCTCAGGGCTTCGCAGGTATGGCAGGCGGCGGGTTGAGTTCGAGTTCGTCTTTACCGTAGAACTTGATGCCTATCTTGACCCGTTCGCGGCCCTGAGCCCTGCGGTGGCGGTTGGTGTCGCGTAAGGAATACACGCAGCCGCAGTATTCCTGTTGATAGAACTCCTCACGCTTGCTGATTTCTATCATGCGTGCGGAACCGCCGCCCTTGCGCCAGTTGTAAGTCCAGTAGATCAGTTCAGGATAGCGCGCAGCAGCGCGCTCGCCACAACCGTTGATCTGGTTCATGTCTTTCCAGCGCGAAATCCCGAGCGAACTGCTGATGGTGTCGAAACCATGCTCATGGGCATACAGGGCGGTACGCTCGAAGCGCATGTCAAAACACACTGTGCAGCGTTCGCCGCGTTCGGGCGCGTCTTCCAGGCCTTTTACACGTTCGAACCAATTGTCCCGGTCGTAATCGGCATCGATGAACTCAATATTGTGTTCTTCAGCGAAGCGTATGTTTTCGTTCTTGCGGATTTCGTATTCGCGATCGGGATGGATATTGGGGTTGTAAAAATAAATGGCATAGTCGATACCCGACGCTGTCATGGCTTCCATGACCTCGCCGGAGCATGGCGCACAGCAGGAGTGCAGCAGCACTTTCTTGCGGTTATCGGGTAGAACAAGTGTGGGGCGTTTGGGATCAGTCATAGCATAGGGATACGCCTGTTAAGGCGTATCGATAAAAGTGGTTTGGCCTATTTTAGTCGCCTATCACCATATTCCAAAGTTCCCGCACGGCGGCACGCTCGTCAAGCAACTGTTCGCTAGGCACGCGTGCCTTTTCCGCACCCTGAAGCCGTAACGCATGTTGTCGTTTGCGTAGCTCGCGATAGGCGTCGGCTACCCGGGCAGCAAGGTCGGCGGGAATCAATCCTGCTTCAGCCGCCAGGCGAAGCAGCGCAATATTACCCAAGTTGCCCAACAGTACCGGATGCTGGTGGGAATGGCATAGCACCAAGTACTGGGTAATGAATTCTATATCGACCATCCCGCCGCGGTCATGTTTTAGATCAAAGTCTGACGTGCGGTTCAGGTGGCCGGTAGCAATCTTTTCCCGCATGGAACGGACCTCGGCCTTGAAGGCCTCCGGGTCGCGCGGCAACAGCAACACTTGTTGGCGAATTTGCTCGAAGCGTTCGCCGATTTCCGCGTCGCCCGCTACGAACCTGGCCCTGGTGATCGCTTGATGTTCCCACGCCCATGCATGCTTTGTTTGGTACTGTGCGAAGGCGTCGATGGATACCGCAAGCAAGCCCGCATCGCCGTCGGGGCGCAAGCGCAGATCGATTTCGTACAGACGGCCCGATGATGTCATTGTCGACAGCCAGGAAGACATGCGTCGCCCAAGCTTGGCATAGACTTCGCTGGCGTCATCGTCGCTGGGGTCATCGTAAAGAAACACCAGGTCCAGATCCGACGCATAGCCGATTTCTTTGCCGCCCAACTTGCCATAGGCAATGATGGCAAACCGGGGCTGTCCCGGATCGGTCTGCCTGTTTCTGGCTTGCACCAGAGGCCATACACGCGTAATGGTTTCAGCCAGCAGCATATCGGCGAGCGATGACAGGTGGTCGGCCAGGTGTTCGACCGTCAACACGCCTTCCAGGTCTTGGGCCAACAACTGGAATGTGATCTGATGTTGCAGGTCGCGCATCAAATTCATTTGTTGCTCGACATCAGGCTGGCCGTCCGGCAGCGTGCAGGCATCAAGCTCGTTGTGCAGTTGTTGGGCAATTTGTTTGAAATCAGGCGGCTCGAGCAGGGAGTGCCATTCGATCAGGCTATCGAGCAACAATGGGAAACGGCTTAGATATTGGGAGGCCCACGGGCTTGCGCTGACGATGCGGGCCACTCTGGCCAGGGTGGCAGGGTACTCGGCGAGCAGCGCCAGGTAAGCGCTGCGCTGGGCAATGTGTTCGACCAGTGTCAATAGTCGTATGGAGGTCAGTTCTGGTTGAACGGTTTTGGCTGCGGCGCTGATAATCGCTGGCAGCAATGCTTCGAGGCGCTTGCGGCTAGTCGCAGGAAGGCTGCGGATGCGATGGCTGTCCAGCAGGGCGTCTATGCGCTGGCAAATGCCGGGCGCATTGTCGCCAAGATATTGCTGGATATGTTCTGTCAGATTATTGCAGGTGGCAGAAATGGCCGTTGCCGAGTCGCTGCCGTTGTCGTCGTCGTCCTCGCCGCCCATGCCCGCGATTCGGAAGGCATTTCGAAAGTTATTCTCGACGAAGCTGCGATGGGCTGCCAATTGGGTTTCGAAGTCCGGCATGGTCATGCCCATGGCCTGTGCCAGGCCGAGGCGCTGCGCCTCATCACGAGGCAGCAGGTGAGTTTGTTCATCTTCGCGGTACTGCAGCAGGTGTTCGACACGCCTTAGAAAACAGTAAGCCGCTTCCAGGCTGTCGGCTACGTCCTCGGGAATTACCCCCGCTTTTTTCTGTTTATATAGTGCTGAAAGCAGAGTCCGTTGCTGCAGCGACGGCATGCGTCCGCCACGTATGAGCTGGCTTAGCTGTACGATGAATTCGACTTCACGTATGCCGCCATCACCCAGCTTGATGTTGTGCACTGTGTCCACGCCTGTGCGCGCTAGTGCGCGGCGTTGCCAGTCTTGTCTGATTCGTTCCCGCAACCCCCGTAGCGCCGCCAAGGCGTCGAAATCGAAGTATTTGCGATAAACGAAAGGCGTACGCAAGGATTCGACCTGTTCCAGTTGGCTTGCCGAGTCGCTGCCCTCAAACGCCTGGCAGGGAATAACCCGGCTTTTCAGCCAGGCATAGCGTTCCCATTCCCGCCCCTGGGTGACCAGATAGCTTTCCAGAGCATCCAGGCTCCAGGCCAGCGGACCGGAGTCGCCATCGGGGCGCAGACGCAAATCGGTACGGAAGACTTGCCCGTCGGCGTCGGCTTCGGAAAGCACAGGCATCATGCGCTGTGTAACTCGCCCGTAGAATTCGTGGTGACTGATTTTCCGGCGGCCAGTCGTTTCACCTTCTTCGCCATACAGCATGATCAGGTCAATGTCGGAGGAAACATTCAGTTCCTTACCGCCCAGCTTGCCCATGCCGAGAATAATCATCTCTTGCGGCTTGCCTGTATTCGGATCCAGCGGCGTACCGTGAACTTCAGCCAGGCTGGCCGCAACGCTTTTATAAGCTTCGGCAACTGCCAGATCGGCCAACGTAGACATGGCAGTTATCACTTCCTGCAACGGGGCGACGCCATTGATGTCGCGCACCATCATCGTGAAGAACACGCGCTCTCGAAGCTGACGTAATATGCGTCGTACTTCCGGCACGGAAAGTGTGGCGTCGACGGTCTCTTGCTTTAGCTCGTTGAACCACGTTTGGATCGTACTTCGTGCAACGGGATGCATGGCGGCTTGCGTCAACCAGCTTTCGAACGAAGCGTTGGCTCCGATCTTGCGGCGCAATGCGCCGGACCATCGCAGGGCGGGCTCTAATATAATGGTTTCGGACATAGGGTTTACAACAAAGGGGCAAGGCTTAAAAACAAAGAGACGAAACCCATAAAAACGGGTACAAGACCCAAGAAGATACTGCAAATATTACTGTTCTGGCTAATTCAATCTGTGTTCCGACTTTCTTGCGCATTCCTTAAGCTGCTTTGCACCGTAGCACTGATCCTCTATTTTCTGGCGGCAGGACTCTTTCTGGGCGTCCGATACTGGGCTCTGCCCAATATAGATCAGTGGCGTCCCTATATTGAACAGCAATTGTCCACAGCACTAAAAGCGCGGGTTACCCTGGGCGGCGTCGCTGCCGATTGGGGCGGGCTCAATCCCCGGTTTGAACTGACCGACGTTAGCTTCACGGATCGTCGCCAGCGCAAGGTTCTGAGCCTGCCGAACGTCCAGGCGGTACTGAGCTGGCGCACTCTTATCACCGGAACCCCCCAGTTTTTAAGCTTGCAGGCCGCCGACATCGATATCAGCGTGCGGCGTAGCCGCAGTCAGCGGCTCTGGGTGCTTGGGCAATCATTTCACGCCGACGCCATCGAACAACCTGATGTGGGCCAGCAGAACGAAGTGCTTGCGTGGCTGGCAACGCAACGCCAAATATCGTTGCGCAATGCCACGATACGTTGGATAGACGAGTCGCGCTTGGCACCGCCGTTGGTGCTTAAGGCTGTGAACGTGGCCATGAGCAATCGCGATGATGACCACCATTTTTCTTTGACGGCCATACCGCCAACCGAGCTGGGCGACTCATTGGATGTGCGTGGGCAGTTTTTGTATGACGCTAGCGATGCATCGCAGGCGTTTTCTTTGCAAAACAGTAACGGCCAACTTTATATGCATGTGGATAAAATGCGGCCTCTGGGCTGGAGTCCTTGGGTCGATTTGCCGCAACCTTTAGAGTCGGGTGAGGTGTCGGCCAAGGGCTGGCTGGCATTTTCCGCAGGCCAGCTTACCCATTTTACTTCCGACATCATCGTTGAGAATGGCCGCTTGGGGTTTGGCGGCAATACGCATGTTCAAGCTGATTCGTTGCGTTGGTATATGGCAGGGCCTTGGGATGGCTTCCAGCACTTTTTCCCGGCGAGGCCTGATTCAGAGTCACAGGCCGAGCCGGTAACGCAGCCCCTTGCCGCTGTGGCGCCAGCCCCGCCTGTCGAGTTTCGCCTGCTTGCTGAGAATTTGGATGTGAGGGCTACTGACATGTTTGCGTATCCCTTGAATTTCACTCGTATTGGCGCCCAGGGTTCGGTTCAGGATTTGCCGGGCTCGATGTTGCGTGTGCAAGCTGACCGCTTGAATTTGCTTAATAAGGATATGCAGGCCAGTCTTGAAGGAAGCTGGCAACAAGGGGGGGCGGGGGCCGCCGGACTGATCGATATTCGAGGGCGATTCAAGCGGGCGCTGATCACGGCGATTGATGAATATTTGCCTAATGTAGTCAATCTTGATGCGCGAGAATGGATGGCCAAAGGTTTGGTCGAGGGCCAGATTAATGACGCGGACCTGGTATTGAAGGGTGATCTTGTGCACTTTCCTTTCGCCAACCAGCCATCTGAAGGCGACTTCAAGGTAACAGGGACATATTCGGACGGGGTGATCGATTATTTGCCGGCGGAAGGCAAGCGCCTGGGCTGGCCGCGCCTGACTAATATGCAGGGTAAGGTTGAAATGCACCGGGCCAGTTTGAGCTTGGTAGCGGATCAGGCTGTGATGGTGCCAGCAGCCGGCCTGCCCATTCAATTGAACAATGTCACTGCCCATATCCCCGACATTGAAGATGACTCCGTCCTGACCATAAATGGCGCAACGACAGCCAAAGGCGAGGCCTATATGGCGTTGATGACGCATTCCCCTTTGGGTGGGATGCTGGATGGGATGTTTAACGAGGCCAAGGTGGATGGTGCCTGGGAGGTTCCATTGTCGTTGAAGATTCCTCTGCTTCATAGCCACGACACGACGGTGGATGGCGCTATTCATTTTGCGGGGAGCACCGTACGGTTGTCCCCGCAAATGCCTGCGTTTACCCAAGTCACAGGCATATTGCACTTTACCGATACCGCACTGAGTTCCTCCGGACTCAAGGCCGACTTTTTAGGAGGTCCAGTGGCGTTAAGTGGTGGAGTAGGTGGGACTTTCAAAGGGTTGCAGCTACAGGGGCGGGCGACGGCTGGCGCCTTGACCGATTATGTGGGCCTTGCGGGTATGAAGCGGCTGCAAGGTACTGTTCCTTACAAAGCGACTTTGCAGAGGGACGATGCTAACGCGCTCTCTCTCTCGCTTGACTCGACGTTGTCTGGGCTGGCGCTGGATTTGCCGGCGCCGTTGGGCAAGCAGGCCGGGCAAACCATGCCTTTGCAGGTGAATTGGCGGCCGCAGTCGGGTGGTAAACGCATGGCGTTGGGGATCACGCTGGGCAAAGAGGTGAACGTAAAACTGTTGCACAATTCAGGTCAGAAGAGCGGCCCATTCTTCTATACAGGATCAGTCGGGGTGAATCAGAGCCCGGACACCTTGGCAGCTGGCATGAACCTGGATATTCGCTATCCTTTGGTCGATGCCGATGAATGGGACCGAATCATCACGGAGTTCTCCACTGCGTTATCGACCCAGGTAAAGCAGCCGGAATATCCTCCATTACCCCCAGTAAAACAATTGCGTTTGCAAGCGACGCAAGCCCATGTGCTTGGCGTCAATCTGGATGAACTGACTTTTACCGCGCGCCAGCCTAAGACTGAGCAGTGGCGGGTAGACATCAGTTCGTCGCAAACTGCCGGGACGCTGTTCTGGCGCGAGGCCAAAGGGCGAGTCGCCGGACGGGTGGATGCCAATTTCGACCGCCTTTCTCTGGGGCGGGCCAAGGAGGATGGCGTCGAAAGTAAACAGAGTGCGGATGAGGATAGCTTTAGCGCCGCCGATGATCTGGATATTCCTGCCGTGAATTTACGCGTCAAGAATTTCCGCCTGTATGGGCGCGATGTGGGCGAGCTATCGTTGGTTGGCGTCAATCAGGCTCGGGGCCAGTTATGGCGGCTGGACGAGCTTAAGTTGGTCAGTCCATCAGCGACGCTGGCGGGCTCGGGGGTGTGGCGCTTGAATGGCCAGAATCGCGGGCTGACGCTGGATGCCGAGGCGCAGATTAAGGATTTCGGGGCGTATTTGGATCAGATCGGCATGAAGGACATGATGAAAGCTGGCAAGGGTACGGTAACTGGCCAGTTTGAGTGGCGCAACATGCCATGGAAATTCAGCAAGTCAGATTTGAATGGCAAAATAACGTTCGATCTGGACAGTGGACGCTTCAATAACCTGAATTCACGTGCTTCGCGATTGCTGGAACTGCTTTCGTTGCAGTCAGTGCGAAGGTTGGCGCGCCTTGAACTCAATCCGGCTAGCCTGACCAAAGAAGGATTTCCTTACGATAAATTGCGTGGCATGTTCACGCTGAATAGCGGCATCATGAGCACGACCGACTACCGTGTCATTGGTCCCGTTGGAACGATTGTTATTGGCGGTAACGTCGACCTGATCGGTGAGCGGTTGGACTTGCAGGCCGTCGTCGTCCCCAATCTGGATGTAAGCGGCGCCGCTATTGCTGCAGGCATAGCGATTAACCCCATCGTCGGTGTGGGCGCGTTCCTGACGCAGTGGTTATTGCAAGGCCCGCTCGCCAAAGCCATGACGGTAGAGTACGAAATCAAGGGTGGCTGGGATGATCCCAAGATCAAAGAAGTCGCAGCGCCCGTTGCGCCGAACAAGCCCGCTGAACACGTGGAACCGTAGGGGGAGAGAAGCCCGAACCGTGTCGGATTGACGCCAAACGGGCGTAATCCGACAGGTTTTTTTCAATGCTGGGCCAGGCAGTAATGCCTAGTAAATACCTTGATGCAGCATGGCATCGGCAACTTTGACGAACCCGGCAATGTTGGCGCCATTTACGTAGTTGACGACGTTGTCTTGCGAGCCGTGCCGTACGCAGTTTTCGTGGATGTCACGCATAATGGCATGCAGTTTGGTGTCGACCTGATCGCGGGTCCAGTGAAGACGTTGTGCGTTCTGGCTCATTTCAAGGCCGGACACGGCTACGCCGCCTGCATTGCTGGCCTTGCCTGGTGCGTACAAGATATTGGCGTGAATGAAGGCGTCGACCGCTTCCAGACTGGTGGGCATGTTTGCACCTTCGGCCACGCAGCGTACGCCGTTCTTGATCAGTGTTTGCGCGTCTTCCAGCTCAAGCTCGTTCTGGGTAGCGCAGGGCAGCGCCACATCGACGGGAACGTGCCACGGACGTTTCCCTGCTTCGTAGACCAGGTTGAATTGCTTGGCATAGTCTTCCACGCGACCGCGCTGATTGGTTTTCAGGTCGATAAGCGCAGCGAGTTTTTCAGGCGTGAAGCCGGCTTTGTCGATGACAGCGCCATGCGAGTCGCTGACAGTAATGACCTTGGCACCCAATTGCATGCATTTTTCAATGGCATACTGCGCAACATTACCCGAACCCGAAACCGATACCGTCAGGCCTTCAATAGACTGGCGGGCGTGCTTGAGCATTTCTTCGGCAAAATAGACTGTGCCATAGCCTGTGGCTTCCGGGCGGATCAGGCTGCCGCCAAAGCTCAGGCCTTTGCCGGTGAATACGCTGGCAGAGGAGTTGGACAGCTTTTTCATCATGCCGGCCATAAAGCCGACTTCCCGCGCGCCAACGCCGATGTCTCCGGCAGGTACGTCGGTATCCGGACCCAGGTGGCGATACAGTTCGATTATCAGTGCTTGGCAAAACCGCATGACCTCGCCGTCGGACTTGCCTTTGGGGTCGAAGTCGGAGCCGCCTTTGCCGCCGCCCATGGGCAGTGTGGTCAAGGCATTTTTGAAGGTCTGCTCGAAAGCCAGGAACTTCAGGATGGAAAGATTCACCGATGGGTGAAAGCGCATTCCGCCCTTGAAGGGACCTATGCTTGAACTGTGCTGTATGCGATAGCCGCGATTGACCTGGACTTGTCCGCGGTCGTCGACCCATGAAATACGGAACTGGATAATGCGCTCCGGTTCGACCAGGCGTTCCAGGATGCCGTGCTGGGCATAGTGCGGATTTTTTTCGATGAAAGGCCAGAGGCTGTTCATGACCTCTTTGACTGCCTGCATGAATTCCGGCTGGTGCGGGTCGCGGGTGCTTACTCGGGAGATAAACTGGTCAAGGGTAGGTAGCGTCATTTGTTATTTTTTCATCATGTCGAAAAATTCGGAATTTGTTTTGGTTGCGCGAATCTTATCCAAAATAAACTCCATAGCTTGGAGTTCGTCCATGTCATGAATGAATTTTCGCAATACCCATATCTTTTGCAAAAGCTCGGGCTTAATAAGCAGCTCTTCCCGGCGTGTGCCTGATTTGTTCAGGTTGATGGCGGGATAAACGCGTTTTTCGGCCAGGCGGCGTTCCAGGTGAACTTCGGAGTTGCCGGTGCCCTTGAATTCTTCGTAAATCACTTCATCCATCCGGCTGCCGGTTTCTACCAGCGCTGTGCCGATGATGGTGAGGGATCCGCCTTCTTCAACGTTGCGGGCCGCGCCGAAAAAGCGTTTCGGGCGTTGCAGGGCGTTGGCGTCGACACCGCCTGTAAGAACCTTGCCTGACGCTGGCACCACGGTGTTGTAGGCACGTGCCAACCGGGTGATGGAGTCAAGCAGAATGACGACGTCTTTTTTAAGTTCGACCAGGCGCTTTGCCTTTTCGATGACCATTTCGGCAACTTGCACGTGGCGCGTGGCGGGCTCATCGAAGGTGGACGCGACGACTTCGCCTCGTACGGTGCGCTGCATTTCAGTGACTTCTTCAGGGCGCTCGTCGACCAGCAGTACGATCATTACCGCATCGGGGTAATTTGTGCTGATGGCGTGGGCCATGTGTTGCATGATGACCGTTTTGCCTGACTTGGGGCTGGCAACGATAAGGGCGCGCTGGCCTTTGCCGATAGGGGCAAAGATGTCCATGATGCGGCCGGTAACATTTTCTTCGCTTTTTATGTCGCGTTCCAGCGTCATGACCTCATCAGGGTGCAGCGGCGTCAGGTTTTCGAACATGATCCGATGCTTGATGGCTTCGGGTTGCATGCCGTTGACTTTGTCGACCTTCACCAGTGCAAAGTAGCGCTCGCCATCTTTTGGGGTGCGTACCTCGCCCTCAATGGAGTCGCCGGTATGCAAGTTGAAGCGCCTGATTTGCGACGGTGAAATATAGATATCGTCGGTGCTGGCCAAGTAGGATGTCTCGGGCGAGCGCAAGAACCCGAAACCGTCGGGCAGCACTTCAAGGACACCATCGCCGAATATCTGCTCGCCTTGTTTGGCATGCCGTTTCATGATGGCAAACATAAGCTCCTGCTTGCGCAGGCGGCTTGCGTTGTCGATATCGAGTGTGGCGGCCATTTCGAGCAGCTTCGAAACGTGCTGCGTTTTTAATTCTGTGAGATGCATGTGAGGAGGGGGGTATTTGCAAAGAGGTGGCGAGCCTAGAATAGGCTCGCGCGAAAGCTACCGATTTACAGGGATTCGTCTAGAAAAGCATTAAGTTGTGATTTGGACAATGCGCCAACCTTCGTGGCCGCAGCCTTGCCGTCTTTGAACAGCATAAGTGTTGGGATGCCGCGAATGCCAAACTTAGCGGCAGTTTCGGGATTTTCATCAACATTGACCTTGGCTATGATAACACGCCCTTGGTATTGGCTGGCGGCTTCGTCCAGGAATGGCGCGATCATTTTGCAGGGACCGCACCAAGCTGCCCAGTAGTCGACCAGAACGGGTACGTCCGAGTTAAGGACGTCGGCCTCGAAGGAGGCATCGCTCACGTGTTTGATAGATTCGCTCATGATAGATAGAAAAAGAGGATGATAGTGAACTTGAATAAGTAACGGAAAGGCAGGGCGACAAGACAGGGTATTCTAGTAAGCGCCGGCAGGGCTTGTGGCCCGTTTTTTACAAGCATACCACTGACGGCCCCGGCGCGCACAGACAACGTTTCCCCGGAGCAACAGGCCGCCTCGGCTCCGATAAAACGCAGAATACGTAAAATACGATTTTGCTCACCGAAAATTTGAGATTAAATTGGCTACACCACGCTACGACGAAGCATCTATCCGAGTACTAAAGGGCCTGGAGCCCGTGCGGCAACGGCCGGGCATGTACACCCGTACTGACAACCCTCTGCACATTCTCCAGGAAGTTATCGATAATGCGGCCGACGAGGCTTTGGCAGGTTTCGTTCAACAGATTAAAGTCACCATGCATACCGATGGCAGCGTCTCGATTGAAGACGATGGCCGCGGAATCCCGGTGGGCATGCATGCGGAAGAGCACGCACCGGTGGTTGAACTTGTATTTACGCGTTTGCATGCCGGCGGCAAGTTCGACAAGAAAGATGGCGGCGCTTACGCTTTTTCAGGCGGTTTGCACGGCGTGGGGGTTTCAGTCACCAATGCGCTGTCGACCAGGCTGGAGGTCAGGGTATGGCGTGACGGCAAGACGCACGAGTTGATATTCGCAAATGGCGACGTGCTCGAACCGCTGACTGAGCTCGACCCCGTAGGACGAAAAAAAACGGGTACACGGGTTCGGGTCTGGCCCGATGCCAAATACTTTGACTCGGCTACCGTGCCCATGGCCGAGCTGATACATGCGCTACGCAGTAAAGCAGTGTTGCTTAATGGCATCAAAGTCACGCTGACCATCGAAAAAACCGGGGAAGTGCGCGAATGGCAGTACAAGGACGGCTTGCGCGGCTATCTGGAAGAAGCCCTGGGCGACGCCGAGAAAATCATTCCCCTCTTCGAAGGCAAGCAGTATGCAGCCGATGACGACGAGTCTTTTGCCTTGGGCGAGGGCGCGCAATGGGTCGTGATCTGGACGGTCGATGGCCCGGTAGTGCGCGAGTCATACGTGAATCTTATTTCCACCACGGCAGGCGGCACACACGAAGCTGGCCTTCGCGATGGCTTGTTCACTGCCGTCAAGTCATTTGCCGAGCTTCACAGCCTTGTTCCCAAGGGTGTCAAGCTTTTGCCCGAAGACGTCTTTGCCCGCGCCAGCTTTGTTTTGTCAGCCAAAGTGCTGGATCCGCAGTTCCAGGGCCAGATCAAAGAGCGCCTGAATAGCCGCGATGCCGTACGGCTGGTCAGCGGCTTTGCCAAGAATGCACTGGATTTATGGCTGCATGCCAATGTCGAGTACGGCAAGAAGCTCGCGGAAAGTGCGATACGGCAGGCACAGGCCCGTGCTCGTTCATCGCAGAAAGTCGAAAAGCGTAAAAGCTCGGGCGTAGCGGTATTGCCTGGCAAACTGACGGATTGCGAGTCCAGTGACGTCTCGCGCACCGAGGTGTTTCTGGTCGAAGGAGACTCAGCCGGTGGATCGGCGAAGATGGGGCGCGACAAGGAATTCCAGGCCGTGTTGCCGTTGCGCGGCAAGGTCTTGAATTCCTGGGAAGTCGATCGCGACCGCTTGTTTGCCAATAATGAAATCCACGATATCGCAGTGGCCATCGGCGTGGACCCGCATGGTCCGAACGATACGGCAGACCTGTCAGGTTTGCGTTATGGACGTGTTTGCATCCTGTCGGACGCCGACGTCGACGGATCGCACATTCAGGTTTTGTTGCTGACGCTGTTTTTCCGGCACTTCCCCAAACTGGTGGAGGCCGGGCACGTCTACGTGGCTCGTCCCCCTTTGTTCCGCGTGGACGTGCCGGCCGCCGGCAAGCGGCCCGCCCGCAAGGTGTATTGTCTGGACCAGGGCGAGCTCGAGGCAATCCAGGACAAATTGCGCAAAGAAGGTGTGCGTGAAGCGTCCTGGAGCATCAGCCGCTTTAAAGGCCTGG
This sequence comes from Pollutimonas bauzanensis, assembly GCF_040393045.1. GTDB lineage: Bacteria > Pseudomonadota > Gammaproteobacteria > Burkholderiales > Burkholderiaceae_B > Pollutimonas > Pollutimonas bauzanensis_A. The sequence continues at coordinate 39,218 of NZ_JBEBUX010000006.1, forward strand.
GCGAAATGAGCGCAGAACAGTTGTGGGACACCACCATGAATCCCGACACGCGCCGCCTGATGCCTATTTCCTGCGGCGAATTAGGCGTTGCCGCAACCACGCAGATGTTCGACATGCTGATGGGCAAGGGCGAGTCGGCGCAACGGCGTATCTGGCTGGAAGAAAAAGGCAACCTGGCCGAGGTCGACGTTTAACATCACACAGAGATAACAATGGACAGTACACAAACAGGCTTGTTCGACGAGGTTCCGAACAGCGAAGGTATTACGCTTGGGCATTATGCCGAGCAGGCTTATCTCGACTACGCAGTGTCGGTGGTGCGCGGACGGGCGCTGCCCGACGTCACTGACGGCCAGAAGCCGGTGCAGCGCCGTATTCTTTACGCCATGCAGGCGATGGGGCTGAACTCCAGTGCCAAGCCCGTCAAGTCGGCGCGGGTAGTGGGCGATGTGCTGGGTAAGTACCATCCGCATGGCGATCAGGCGGCTTACGACGCCATGGTACGCATGGCCCAAAGTTTCATGCTGCGCTATCCGCTGGTCGACGGGCAGGGGAACTTCGGATCGCGAGATGGCGATAATGCGGCGGCGATGCGCTATACCGAAGCACGACTGACGCCGTTCGCCCGCGTGTTGCTCGACGAGCTCGACGAAGGCACGGTCGACTTCATCCCTAACTACGATGGCAGCCAGAAAGAACCCATGCTGTTGCCCGCGCGCTTGCCGGTCATGCTGCTAAATGGGGCGTCGGGGATTGCCGTTGGCATGGCGACGGAAATCCCGTCCCATAACTTGCGTGAAGTCGCGCAGGCCTGCGTGGCACTTATCAAGAACCCCAAGCTGGCCGATGAAGAGCTTTATCATCTGGTGCCGGGCCCCGATTTCGCGGGAGGCGGGCAAATCATCTCGTCGCCGGCTGATCTTGCGCATATCTATAGCACCGGCAGGGGTTCGATCAAAGCAAGGGCACGCTGGCAGTTCGAGGAAATGGCCCGCGGCCAGTGGCAGTTGGTGATTACTGAGCTGCCTCCTGGCGCCTCTTCGCAGAAAATCCTCGAAGAAATCGAAGACCGTACGAATCCGAAAGTGAAGGCAGGCAAGAAAAGCCTGACGACTGAACAGCAGCAAACCAAAGCCCTGGTGTTGGGCTTGCTTGACACAGTGCGGGATGAGTCGGGCAAAGAAGCTTCGATACGGCTGGTCTTCGAACCGAAAAGCAGCCGCATAGACCGTAATGAATTCGTGAATACTTTGCTGGCCCAAACCAGCATGGAAGGCAGTGTTTCCTGCAACCTGGTTTGCATAGGCACTGACGGCAGGCCCGGCCAGCGTTCCCTGCGTCAAGTCTTGATCGACTGGCTGGGCTTTCGTGCACATACCATTACGCGCCGCACGCAGTTCCGATTGGACAAGGTGACCGACCGCATTCATGTGCTCGAAGGCCGGATGGTCGTATATCTGAATGTCGATGAAGTCATCCAGACCATACGCGAGTCCGACGAGCCGCGGGCTGCGTTGATGCAGCGGTTCGATCTGTCCGAAAGGCAGGCCGAAGACATTCTGGAAATGCGTTTGCGCCAATTGGCCCGCCTGGAAGGGTTCAAAATTGAAAAAGAGCTTGCCGCTCAGAAGGATGAACAGGCGGCTTTGCAAGAGCTGCTGAACAATCCCAATGCATTCAAGCGCTTGATGATCAAGGAAATCGAGACCGATGCGAAACAATATGGGGATGATCGCCGCACTCTGATCGAGACGGCTGAACGGGCTGTGCTCGAGAGCCGGGTCGTGGAAGAGCCTGTTACCGTGATCATCTCTCAAAAGGGATGGTTGCGCTCACGCCAGGGCCATGGGCATGATGCCAGTCAGTTCAATTTCAAGTCCGGCGACGGCTTGTATGATGCGGTGGAGTGTCTTAGCACCGATGACTTGGTGGCATTTTCCAGCAGTGGCCGTGTCTATACGGTAGCCGTGGCCAATCTGCCTTCGGCGCGCGGTGATGGACAGCCTATTACGACGATGGTGGATATCGAGCCTGGCACACATATTGTTCATATGGTCGCCGGGCCAGCCAGCCAGCGCTTTGTCGTGGGTACGCAAGCCGGATATGGATTCATTTCCAGCCTTAAAGACCTGGCAACGCGTCAGCGGGCCGGCAAGCAATTTCTTACGCTGGATAAGGGCGACGTGCAGTTGAAGCCGGTGGTATTGCGGGACACGGATCAATATCTTGCTTTGCTGGCTAAAAAAGGCCGCTTCCTGGTGGTTGAACTGTCTGAAATCAAGCGGCTGTCCGGTGGCGGACGCGGCACTATTCTGATGGGGTTGGACGCGGGGGATGCGATTGCGCAATGGGTGCCGGTGGGACCGGCAGGTATAGCGGCCAGTGGCGTGTATCGCAACAAAGAAGTGACCGAGGAGTTGGGTCTTGATGCCTTGGACGAATACATAGGAAAACGGGCCAGGAAAGGAAAGGCCTTGTCGGTCAAGGTGAAGCAACCTACACTTTCGCCCGTATAGCTAATCGGCACGGCGGCCATCCTCATTAAAATGGCCGTGTTCTCTTTATTTTTTATTATCAGGCGCTATGAGTTTCAAGGTAACAGTTCATCCCAGCAATCACGAGTTCACGGCACAAGACGGGCAGTCCGTCCTTGATGCGGCCTTGGCTGCGGGTATCGTCCTGCCATACAGTTGTCGCAATGGCGCATGTTCCACTTGTAAAGGCAAGGTGGTTTCGGGTTCGTTCGACGCAGGATCCAGCCCGGAGCATATTCTGTCCCCGGAAGATCTTGCGCAGGGCTATACGCTGTTTTGCCAGGCGAAGCCTACATCCGATCTGCTTATCGAAGCCCATGAAATCCGCATGGCGAGCGATATCCAGATCCGGAAAATGCCATCGCGCGTCATGGAAATCGAGGACGCTGCCGACGATGTCAAAATCGTCAAGCTGCAACTGCCTGCCGCCGATCCCTATCGCTTCTACCCAGGCCAATACCTTGAGTTCATACTGAAGGACGGTCGCCGACGCAGTTATTCCATGGCCAATCCGCCTGTCGATAACAATCTGGTGGAGCTGCACATACGCCATACGCCAGGCGGGGTTTTTACGGATCATGTGTTTGGTGCTGGTGCAACGCAAATGAAGGTGCGCGAAATTTTACGTGTCGAAGGGCCTTTTGGGTCGTTCTTCCTGCGCGACGACAGCGACAAGCCCATTGTTTTTCTGGCCAGTGGTACGGGCTTTGCTCCCATCAAGGCCATCGTCGAGCGTATGATCGCCAATGACGATCGGCGTAAAGCCGTGCTGTATTGGGGCGGACGCCGGCCAGCCGATTTGTACATGCACGAGAAGGCGTTGGAGTGGGCCCGCACGTTACCCAACTTCAATTACGTTCCCGTGATATCTGATGCGCAAGCGCAGGATGCCTGGACAGGCCGTACCGGTTTTGTGCATCGCGCCGTACTGGAAGATATTCCGGATCTGTCCGGATATCAGGTATATGCTTGCGGGGCGCCGATTATGGTGGAAAGCGCGCGCAAAGACTTCGCGCTTGGCGGTTTGCCGGAAGAAGAGTTTTTCGCCGACGCGTTTACCACTGAGGCCGACGCAGCCTAGCCGGCAAGCGTGCGGGCCACGTTGGCTCGCTGCTGCGGGCGAATTTGATCAGAGTTAAAGGCAAAGATCATGAGAGTAGCGGTATTGGGTAGTGGCATTATCGGAATATCGACAGCATGGTGGCTGAGCCAGGCGGGGCACGAGGTCGTGGTGATCGATCGTGAGAGCGGGCCCGCTCAGGAAACCAGCCGCGCCAATGGCGGCCAGATTTCAGTATCGTATTCCGAACCGTGGGCCAATCCTCAGGCGCCGATGAAGCTCGCGCGCTGGTTGTTCAAGGACGACTCGCCCATATTGTTCCGGCCGCAGTTCGACCCGCGGCAATGGTGGTGGGCCTTGATGTTTCTGCGTGAATGCATGCCCGGCCGCCTGGCGCCTAATATCCGCGCCATGGTGCGACTTTCTGAATACAGCCGGAACACCTTGCAGCAGATGCGTGCTGAACTGGGCATACAGTACGACCACCTCGAGCGCGGTATATTGAATTTTTACCGGGACGAGGCGGAGTTCGAGCAATCTCAGGAAATGGCCGATGTGATGCGGGATTTTGGCGTCGACCGTCGAATTATCGGCACCGATGAAATCGTCCAGCTGGAACCTGCGCTGCAGCCAGCGCGCGGTAGTATTGTGGGCGGCGATTACACACCCGAAGATGAAACAGGTGATGTCTACTTGTTTAGTGCGGCATTGACCGAGCGCGCACGCCAGGCCGGGGTAGAGTTCCTTTTTTCTACACAGGTTACGCAACTGATTTCTGAAGGCGGGCGGGTGCAGGGGGTCGAAGTGATCAACCCTGATGGCCTGTACGGCCTCGTAAAGGCTGATGCCTACGTGGTCGCCATGGGGGCCTATACCCCGCATTTGCTTGCCCCTCTTGGTGTGCCATGCAACGTTTACCCTGCAAAAGGCTATTCGGCGACATTCGATATTGTGGATGAAGCCGCGGCGCCCATGGTCAGCCTGACAGATAGCGCCCACAAGGTGGTCTACACTCGTTTGGGTAACCAATTGCGCATGGCCGGTACGGCTGAAATTTCAGGCTACTCGCGCGCGCTGAATACAATCCGTTGCGAAAATATGACTCGGCTGGCTCGGGAATTGTTCCCAAGCGCACTCGATTTTGGTAATGTACGCTACTGGTCAGGCCTGCGTCCTACGACACCTTCAAACGTTCCCCTTATTGGCAGAACAAGAATTCAGAACCTGTACCTTAATACTGGGCATGGCACATTGGGATGGACCATGGGCGTTGGCTCCGGCCGCGCTCTGGCCGATCTGATATCCGGCCGCCAGCCTGAACCCGACTTTCCTTTTCTAGGTTAATTGTTTTATGAAACAGCATTGGTTTTTTGGCGCCCTAGCTTCGGGGCGTCGCTTGGCATGGATCAGCGCCGGTTCTTTATTGGTGTCCTCTATGGCGGCGACAGCCGCTAGCGAAATCCAAGTCTGGCACTCGCTCAACCCTTATAACAAGAAAGTATTCGAAGGCTTGGTCAAAGACTTCAACAAAGATCAAAAAGATGTCAAGGTCGAGCTAAAGGCATTTGACACGCCAGAGGCCATTGAAGCTGCTCTGGCCAAGGCTAAAAAGCGCGAAGATAAACCCAATCTGGTTCAGCTGGACGATGCCCGTTCGCGTGACGATATCGCGAAACGCTCATACATTCAGCCTTTGCATGCCTTGATTGCCAAGTATCCCGTCAAGGATGCCAAGTGGTTTATTTCAGATAACAATACTTTTAGTCGCGATACGAAAGGGCGCCTGATGGCGTTTCCTTACATGGTCGATGTTCCGGTCATGTTTTACAACATCGACGCATTCAAAAAGGCGGGCCTCAAGCCGACAGTGCCAGAGCGTTCCTGGAAGGGCTTGCAAGACCAATTGGTGACTCTGGCAAATAATGGTTCGCGCAATTGCCCCATGACCAGCGACCAGACGGTGTCCATCAACCTGGAAAATTTGGCGGCGGTGAACAAGCAGCCGTATGCCAGCGCGGAAAATGGCTTGACAGCCAAGGGCAGCCCTACGTTTTCGTTCGATGCCATGTACATACGCCATCTTTCGATGATGATCAGTTGGGTGCGTACCGAACTGCTCGTCAAGCCCGAGTTTGATGCTGTGGCCGCGAAACGGTTTGCCAATGGCGAGTGTGCCGTACTGTTGTCGACTTCCAGCAATATTGGCTGGTTCAAGGATGCCAAGAAATTGGACTTCGCGGTTAGCGGCTTGCCGTATTACCCTGAAGTAACCCAGAAACCTGGCAATCCGTTTGTGGGCGGCTCGGCATTGTGGTCGATTTCTGGCCAGTCCAAGGAAGGCGACGCGGCGAGTGTCGAGTTCCTGGCTTGGCTGGCCCAGCCCAAGCACGCTGCCGACTGGTTCCAGAAAACTGGCTTCTTGCCTTTGACTAAACAGGCCTTTGACCAGACCGACAAGTCATATTACAAGAACCTGGGCGACTGGCAGTCATTGGTAGCGGTTTATGCCACCAGCCCGGTGGTAACGTCGCGCGGTTTCCGTATCAGCAACTATCCCAAAATCAAGGCAATGTTCCAGCAGAAGCTGGACGGGGCCTTTAATGGCAAGCAGCCAGCAGTCACTGCGCTTAAATCGGCTTCTGCCGAGGCCGGCCAGATAATGCGGGAGCGTTAATCCTTCTAGCTGTTCCAGTAGGCACAACAAAATCCGTGGGCTTAATTTGCCCACGGTTTTTTTTTGTTGATTTTGTTAGGGGTTTATTTACTAAGCAATTGATTAATAAGTTGATTTTAAGGTTTTCTTGAGGCGATAAAAACTTCTATTCGTAGAAGTCGATCTGGCAGCACCCTTGAGGTATCGGCAAGATAACGACAACGCCACGCTATGGCGCGGTCTTTCTTGTTTTGGGTACCTACATGGCCAGATTATTTTTCATTTTCATAGTGTCGGGGTTGTTGTCAGCCTGCACGGGCATGCCAGAATGGTCGTTGATCGTTCCTGACTTTACCGACAAGGGGACACAGACAGGGCTTTACAGCTTCTCCTGGCGATTATCCGGTGACAGGGCGGTGGCGCCATTGCAGGTATTCGATAATGGGCGCCAGACCTGGCTTCAGTTCGTGTCCGGGCAGGCATTGCCTGCAGTATTCGAACATACCGCAGCCGGCGATCGGCCTTTGAGTTATACCCGCGAAGGGCCTTACATGCTTCTGGACGGGGTGTGGCCCATGCTGGTATTGCGCGGCGGGCAATTGAAAAGTCTGGTGGAGCGTGTAAACGAACGGGTGACCGAATCTGTCGTACCTGTGGCTGAAATCAATACGATTACTGATGAACCTGCAAAGCAGATAGAAGCTGCTCAGGCTGCTGTTACCAAGCTAACGGCTGAAAGCTTCAAGGTGGGTACTGAAGTATCGGCGCAACCAGAACCGCAGCAGCCATACACAATCAGCCCTCAAGACCAGAATTTGCGCTCGGCGCTGGCTCGCTGGGCGCGATCGGCAGGGTGGACATTCGAGCCCGAGCATTGGGCTGTGGACGCCGATATTCCCATTGTTGGATCAGCGGCCTTCGAGCCAGGCTTCAAGCTGGCCGTGCAAGAACTGGTGGCGTCCACAGAATTGGCAGATCGTCCTTTGCGGCCTTGTTTCTATTCGAATCTTGTTTTGCGCATTGTGCCGTATGCGCAGCAGTGCGACCGCACAGTTGCGGGGGCGGGGTCGTCATGAATGTATTCACACAGCGCCTTACCGCCATTGGGTTGTGCATTCTGTTGTCAGGGTGTGCGCTGGCAACACGGATGCAACAAATTGCCGCATCCATCGGCGACGTCGACTCAGGCATCCAGTCGCATCACGAACGTTTTGGGCGGGCCGTTGCCAGCCACGATGAAAGGCGTGCCGCCCAGGACGTGGCGCGCCCCTGGCTGGCGGGCCGGGCACAGCCTTTAGCCCGTGAATTGACGTTGCCGGCGGCCTTGCGTGCAAATGTGAATACCACCCTGATGTTCGCTGATGGACCCGTTGACCTGCCACGCCTGGCTCAACGCATTACCTCTGTTACGCATATTCCAGTGCATGTGGGGCCCGATGCACTGCTGCCGCTGGAACAGTTTCTGCCGCGGTTGGGTGGCCCGGGACAAAGCGCGTCGGCTATCGTGGCGCCTACGACCGTAGCGCTGGCTGGCGAGGCCGAGCCTCTGGCTAGAATACTCGATCGGGTCAGCGCTCGTTTAGGTGTCATGTGGCGCTACCAGAACGGCCGAATCGAGTTTTATCGCACGGAAACCCGGGTCTTCAATATACGCGCCTTGACGCTCAACGCGAATGCCGAGGCTTCTTTGGGGCTGGGCGGGAGCAGCACAACTGAAGGGTTTTCCAGCACTTCCAGAACCAGTCTTAGCAGTGGTACGCATGACTTGCTGGCTGTGGTGCGCGCGCGTATCGAACCCTTCCTGTCTCGCGCTGGAGTAATGGTTGCCGAGTCGGGTGCAAGTTCGTCGATTGTCATTACCGACACGCCGGCCGTGCTCGAACAGGTTGGGCGTTATCTGGATCACGAGAACCGAACCCTGACACGTCGTATCAGGCTGGTATTTGAAGAACTCACGGTAGCTGTTAACGATAGTGCCGAGGCCGGCCTGGACTGGAATCTGTTGTTTTCAAGTGCCAAAGCGGCAGCGGCCATGGCGATCCCGGGCTCCAGCCTGGTCGAAGCCGCTGGCCTGGGCGTTGGGGTCAATCATGGTCCATTCCAGGGTTCGGAAGCGATCATCCGGGCCCTGAGCCAGGCGGGGCAGGTCGTGCGGCGCAGCAGCATGCCCGTCCTGACTTTGAACCGACGCCCGGTAACGCATGCCGTGCGCACTACCTTTTCGTATATCGATAAGGTGGAGTCTATGGCGGTTGCTACGAACTCATCTATGGCCTTGCCGTCGGTATCGGTTAGCCAGCGCGAAGAAACCGTGGGTTCGCTGATCACGCTGGTTCCCGACGCGCAGGACGATGGGCAAATACTATTGTCTATCGCCTATGACAATACCGTGGCGCAACCGCTTAAAACCATCACTTTCGGTGATAAAGATTATCCCTTGCAGTTGCAGCAGGTGACTATAGATGGCAATGGAACGGTGCAGCAAGTCGTATTGCAGCCTGGCCAACCATTGGTTATTTCCGGGTTCGACCGCAGTCAGAAAGAAACCGCAGGCCGCCGCCTGAATCCGGGTGTTCCAATCGCCTTGGGTGGCAGCGACCGTGTTGAAACCCAGCACTTGGCTACGGTCATGGTGGTCACTGCACAGGTCGAGGAAGGGTTTTGACAATATGGCTATGGAACTGCCGTTACTCCTTCCTTTGTCATCCGCGACGCTGGTGTTTGGGCTGGAATGGCTGCCCCTGCTTGGGGGGAAGGCAGAGCGTACGGGCTTGCGTCTTGCCCGCCAGCATAAGGCGACGCAAATGGTTCTGGCGGGGGAAACTGCCGGGTCGGTCGGCATTACCGCAGTAAAAACAAGTCGTTCGCAAAGAAAAGCTAGTCTGTATTCGGCGGCGCAAAACCTTGCTCACCTGTTTCCCACGGGTACCGTTGCCCTAGTGCTGGAGCTTGAACAAGTAGGGTATTGGCTAGTGGCAGTTCATGAGGGTGCAGTAGTTGCCAGAACTGATCGCTTATATCGTTGCGTCGAAGATACCGAGCCTGTGCTCGATGAATTGCGTCAGGCATATCCCCAGTTCTTGTTGCTGGGTAGTCATGGCGCGCCCGATCAGCCTGCCCTGGCAGCTATCGAAGCCGCCTGTTCGACGCAGAGCCGGTTGCGTGTCTTGAGCCGCTGGGCGCCGGTGCTGCCGTGGCCGGTGCAGGGGTTTGTGCTGGTTCTGGTCCTGGTGCTGCTTATTCCCAAGCTTGGGACAGTGCTGGCTTCCAAGCGTCAAGCGCGGGTGCCCGTGGCGAATGTCAATCCCGTTCAGGCATGGAAAAGGGCTGTTGAACAGGCTGCCCATGGCCGTGTGGTGCATGGCGCTCGCGGTACGCGAGCCTTGCTGGACGAGTTATATGAGTTGCCGATACATATCAATGGCTGGGTCTTGCTGCAAACTGAATGTGCGGCGCAATTAAGTCAGTGGCGGTGTCAGGCGCGCTATGAAAGGCGTGATATGCAAGCCAGCAACAGTCAGTTTCTGGCCGGTTCGCCCAAGCACTGGACAGTTGAGTTCATTTCCATGGAACAGGCGCAGCCTGTATGGGATATCCCCGGGCATGGGGCTGGGCTGCTTGCTCAGCAATTGAAAACCTCTTTGCAAAACGAGCGTGATCTATTCAGCGCACTGCAAGCGATAAAGCCGGCATTCAGTCAAATGCAGGTCGGCAAGCCAGCACCCTTGCATGTAGCTGCTCCGCAAGACGATTCTGGTCAGCCGTTGCCGCGGCCGCCAGGGCTGGCCCATCATTTGAGCCGGCCCATACAACTTGGTGGGCCTTTGCGCTCTGCCAGTCTGCTGCTGCCCTATACCGCTTCCATGCAGTGGAACAAAGCGGTACTTAGTTTGCGCAATATCGATAACCCTGGCTTGAAAAGTAGCAGTTTGAACCTGTCGCTACAAGGAGTGCTTTATGAAATCGAGTCTGAGCCTGCCGTTGGCCGAACCGTTGATGACCCCGCTGGGGTTTCGCCCGTTACGCCGCCGACGGGGCTATTGCGGCCTTGAACTCGCCGTACTGGTAGCTTCCGCCATGTTTGCGCCTGGCATGGCGCAGGCGGCCGTCCCCCCGGCTGACGACCTGGCTGCCGAGCAAATGTCCGTACGCGAGCTGATGAGGCTGGATACCGAGCTTGCGCTTAATCATGCCAAACGTTCGTTGCGCAAAGGGGAAGGGGTGGATTCCGATGGCAGCGGCCAGTATGCGCGCAGCGGTGTACTCAAGCTGATTGCTATATATGGTGTTGGAAAAAAACTATTGGCCGAAGTCACGGTTGGAACGCAACCGTACGTTTACATGCATGGGCAGGCCTTGCCTGTAGGGGTGAAGGCCGACTCTTCCGCATATATGCTGCGAGGTATTTCAGGCTCTTGCGTTCAGCTTGAACGTAATGATGAGGCGCATACCTTATGCCTTTATCCTTCCTCATGGACGGCGCGGTAATGGGCGCGTTCGTTTCCTGGCGCCGTCCTTCGTCGGCCCTGCCAGCCGACAGCGCCGACACCTCGTCGCGTTTTGCTACCGCCCAGGCGGTTCTCGTGGCCAGTTCCGACGAGCTGGCCCGTATGTCGCCGGGGTTTGTGCGTTCATTAAGTTCGCAATTCCATGTCAATGCCCTTGCTGCCCGCCTGTGCCCGGTATTGCTGACAGACCAGTCGGTGGCCATCTTCGCCCTTGCCGAGCATGTCGGCAGCGATCAGGCCGACGAACTCGCCCGGCAAATTACCAGGCTGGGTTATGCGCCGGCCGATCCTCCCCGTTATGTTTTGGCTGCGCCATTGTTGCTGGCTATCGCCCGCGATCAGATTACGGCGCAGTCCCTGGTAAGTCAGCCAGGTGTCAGGGTCGCCCAGTCGAAGACAGCATTGGCCGATGCGTTTCATGATCTGGTCGAGTGGGGCGTACGCAACGGCGCTAGCGACCTGCATGTCAACATCTGTTTGCGCGAACCTGAATCAGAAGTGAGGTACTCGCTGTCAGGGCGTTACGTGTCGCCGGAGCGTTTTCGCCGCATGCCCACCAGCATGTTGGTTGATATGCTTGCTGTGGCATGGATGGATATCGCGGGCGGCAATGGCGCCGTGTTCGATCCTACTGTCGAGCAGCAGGGAAGCATGATGAGAGTAGTGGATGGCCGGGAAATCATGCTGCGCTGGGCGTCGCTCGCGGCCGACCGGGGGCCCAGTGTGTGTTTGCGCCTGCTTGAACGTGATGTCTGCGCCTGCCTGCCGACCCTGAGCGGCCTGGGTTACTTGCCTGATCAGGTTCAGCTTATCGAGCGGATCATGTTGTCGGAAGGCGGGGCTGTGATCTTTGCGGGTACGGTAGGTTCTGGCAAGTCCACGACGCTTGCCTCGTTGATTGGCGGCATTCCCTCTGATCGCAAGGTGATCACCATAGAAGACCCTGTGGAATATCTTATTCCAAAGGCAATTCAGAATACCGTGGCAAGAAACCTGGACGTCGCGGCCCATCAGGACTATTCGGCCAAGCTAAGGGCACTTAAACGCTCTGCCATGAGCGATGTGTTGCTGGGCGAAATCCGCGATCTGGAAACAGGCAGAGCATTCATGGATCTGGCAGGTTCCGGGGTCAATGTTTATACGACGGTGCATGCGCCGTCCGCGCAGCTTATTCCCGAGCGCCTGGCGTCCGACTTTATCGGGGTTTCCCGCCATTTTCTGGCGACGCCCGGTATGCTCAAACTGCTTGTCTTTCAAGTGCTGCTGCCGACGCTCTGTATTCATTGCTCCCTGCAGGTCGATAGTCTGGCGCAAGACAACAAACTGCAGCCCGATGGGCGATATCGCACGGTTCAGGAGTGGCGGGCCTGGCTCGATCTCCTGCAAGACTTATACGGTGGTTCGGCGGATGCGTTTCGTATTCGCAATCCTGAAGGCTGCACGACCTGCAGCCGACCACATCTGCCCGAGCTTAATGGCTATGCCGGGCGCACGGTCGCGGCTGAAATCATCGAGCCAGCGTTGCAGCCGGCATTTTTGCAAAGCATATGTAGCGTAGGCAGACCGCATTTCCCTGACCTTGCGCCCACCTATTGCACGGAGCATGCCGGCGCTGCGGTCGAGGCGCGCTCCGCCATGGATTGCGCCTTGTTCAAGGCTTCCCAAGGCTTGATCGATCCACGGGATATTGAATTGCGTTTCCATTCGTTTGAAACCCAGCAGCGTTTGCGCGGTTTGCGCTCAGGGGCCAAGGCGCCGCCGCGCCTGAGGGCGGTGCCATGAGTGCATTTATTCGGGCTTATTTCCTTGAACAATGGGTGCGACCATTCCTCTATGCAGTCGATTGCTGGCGGTTTTCCGGTGCTCGGGCCGATTACTACGATTATTTATCTGCCCTGCTGCAGGGCATGCAAGGCCGCCGTACCCTGAAAGAAGTGTTTGAACAAGATGCGCGGCGTTATGGCGTGAACTCAGTGCGGGGCAGACTATCGCAACGCTGGATGCTAAGTTACCAAGCCGCCGGGGGCGATCTGTATTCGACATGGCTTGGATGCTTTCCGCAAAGCGAGCTGGGGCTGATACGGGCGGCTCAGTCGTTTGGTAATGCGGTCTTGATCAAGACCTTGGGCGAACTCGCGCGTGTCATGCAATTGACCCGTCAGGCCACGGAAATTCTGGTCACGACATTGTGGTCTGCCGCAGTGGCGTTGGTGGTGGTGTTTGCCATGATGCTGGCGATTCCGTGGTTTACGGTGCCTCGGCTATTGCATACCTTCGCCATGGTTCCGGCCGATCATCATGGAAGCCTGACGCAGGCGCTGATCCGGCTTGCGGATTTTATCCAGCATAACTGGCCTTTCATGGCAGTGCTGATGGCGGGAGGCTGCATGCTTTTATTGTGGTCTCTGCCTAATACTAGCGGGCCTGTGCGCCGTCGGCTGGAACGCTATGCGCTTTGGCGCCTATACCGGTACGTTGCCGCCCTGCGTTTTCTGGCGATGCTGTCCATTGTGCTTGGCCGGGACGGAAGCGAATCTACCCAGTTGCGTACTGCGCTGCTCATGCAGAAAACCGGGGCCTCCAAATGGCAGGCCAGTCATATCGACGCCATGACGTTGCGCATCGATAGTGGTTTGGCGGGCGCGGCCACTTTCGACACAGGACTGCTTGATCGCGAGCAATTCTGGTTTTTCAGCGACATGGTTCTCGCCAGAGGTCTCAGGACAGGCCTAATGCTCGGTAGTGAGCGGCTGCGCGCCCACGTGCTGGGTACTGTCGCCAAACAAGCGATGGCGCTGCGATGGGGGCTGCTGCTGACTTGCCTGATGTGCTTGTTGGGGCTTGGCTTGTGGCACTACGCCGTTATCGACGAACTGCGCCGGTCGCTGATGCTTTTCTACGCAAGCCAATAGGGGCATGCGTTTTTTTCAAGGAGCTTTCATGTCTGTTGCCATTACATCTACCCAGCAAGGGTTTTCGCTTATCGAGGTCTCGATTGTGACTGCCATTGTGTTGTTGCTGGCCATTATTGGCGTGCCCGCCATAGGCGGTTATGTGATTGAAAATAAGGTGCCGAAGGTGGGCGAGGAGCTGGCCCGTTTTATTTTGCAGACGAAGGTCAATGCGCCTAATGGGTCCACCGAGCCATACGATGGCATTGATACTTCCAATTTTGCCAATCTGGTGCGCGAATCAAGCATTTTTGCGGTGTCGGGAACAGGATCCGCAGTCAAGGTATTGCATGGCCTGGGCACTGATGGCGAAGTGAATATAACGCCCAATGCGTCCCGCAACGCGTTTTCCATTACGCTGTACAAGGTCAACAATGCGGCATGCCCATCCATCGCTTCCGTCATGCAGCGGGTCTCGGACTCTATTACGGTGACTCCCCTGAATGGCGCGACGTCGACTGTCAAGGATAGCGCGCAGAACATTCATTACAGCGCTCTGGCGACGGAGTCCAAATGCGCCAAGGGCGATGTCAATACCTTTGTCTTTACCGCTAGTTAAGCAAGGGGCTGTCATGCGCGGGCAAAAGGGCTTCGCAATTCTCGAACTGATGGTTGCAGCGATCATATTGACGTTGCTGGCAGTTTGGGCCAGCAACACATTAGTCAATCGAATAAATGATGCGAGCGCGCAAGCAAGCGCTGCCTGGATGCTTGCCGTGAATAAATCGGTGCACGGCTATATACGGCGTCATGCGGGTGCATTGGCCCAGGCGCAGCATAGCGAGGCTTTGCGTCCGGAGGGTTATGCCGACTGGTCGGCGCCGGAATTGTTTGAGTTGAAAGCGGATGGCTTACTGTCGCGCGGTTTTCCCGAGTCCGTCTCGCCCGGTGGCGGCGTATCTATTCGTTTGATCCGTGATGGTGTCTGTCCCGGCCCGACGTGTCGCCTTGAAGCGCTCATGTACAGCAAGCAGCCTTTGCTCCTTTCAGGGGGGCAGGTCGATGAGCAAATGGTGGCGCAATGGATATTGGCGGCGCAAGGGTGGGGCGGGTCGGTCACCCTTGCGCAACCCAAGCTTGTCAGGGGGGCTGCATTTGAAATGCCTAATCCTCCCGTTCCTGGCGCTGCCTTGCCACCGGGCACTGTGGCGCTGGCGATTACATCTGAACAGCTTTCCCATCTGGATTTTCTGCGGGTGGGCGATTTACGAGATCCGGATTTTCAAGGCACGGCTTCGGTCAAAGGCGACATCAGCACCCAGGGCGGCCTGCATGCGCAACAGTATTTGCATTTGGGCGCACAAGAGCGCTTGCATGGCCCTTGTACAGATAGCACTGCGGTGGCCCGCGGAGCTGACGGCGGCCTGTTGGTTTGCAGCGGCAAAATTTGGCGGCCTTCCAGCCGAACCGGTAGCGGCGGCTATTCCATCAATTTGCGATACGGCTGCAAAACGCGTTCTGATGCGTCCACCGAGAACCCTGTGACGGGTGATTGTTCGTGTCCTGGCTTGTCTACTCCTGTCCTGATCGCGGACAGCGGCCCTCTGGAATTCCCTGAAGGCCGTACGATGGGCTATTTATGCGTTGATTAAAGGAAGCGCCGTAGTTGCACTTTATTATCCTTTTTGCAAAACACCCCTATAATCAAGGGTTACTTATCAATTAGCGTTTTTCTGCAATGAAAACCTCCGAAATACGTCAGAAATTTTTGTCCTTCTTTGAGTCGAAAGGGCATCAGATTGTGTCATCGTCCCCATTGGTGCCGGGCAATGACCCGACTTTGCTGTTTACCAATGCGGGCATGGTGCAGTTCAAAGACGTATTTACGGGAAAAGACTCGCGTCCTTATGGTCGCGCCACGACTTCGCAGCGCTGTGTGCGCGCAGGCGGCAAGCACAACGACCTTGAAAATGTGGGGTATACCGCAAGGCACCACACTTTCTTCGAAATGCTGGGCAACTTCAGTTTTGGCGACTATTTCAAGCGCGAGGCAATTCAATATGCCTGGGAACTGCTTACTGTGGTTTACAAGCTGCCGGCTGAAAAGCTCTGGATAACGGTTTATCAAGAAGACGACGAAGCCTACGATATTTGGGCCAAGGAAATTGGCGTGCCCACCGAGCGCATTATTCGTATCGGCGACAATAAAGGCGGCCGGTACGCGTCTGACAATTTTTGGCAAATGGCCGATACCGGCCCCTGTGGCCCTTGTTCCGAAATTTTCTACGATCATGGTCCCGAAATCTGGGGCGGCCCTCCCGGGTCTCCCGACGAAGACGGCGACCGTTATATCGAGATCTGGAATCTGGTTTTCATGCAGTTCGAGCGCGATGCCGCCGGCAATATGCCGCAGCTGCCCAAGCCTTGTGTTGACACCGGTATGGGGCTGGAGCGCATTGCCGCTGTTTTGCAGCATGTGCACTCCAATTACGAAATCGATCTATTTCAGGCGCTTATCAACGCGGCGGCGCGTGAAACCGGTACAACCGACCTGGGCAATAATTCGCTCAAGGTTATTGCCGATCACATCCGCGCGTGCAGCTTCCTGATCGTTGACGGGGTTATTCCCAGCAACGAAGGTCGTGGTTACGTCTTGCGTCGCATTGTGCGACGCGCATTGCGCCATGGCCACAAGCTGGGCCAATCGAATACCTTCTTCTATCGTCTGGTGGGCGACCTGGTCGCGCAAATGGGCGATGCTTATCCTGAACTTGCTGCCCAGCAATCTCGCGTCGAGCAGGTCATCAAACAAGAAGAAGAGCGCTTCAGCGAAACGCTGGAACACGGCATGAAAATCCTGGACGCCGCTTTGGCAGGGGTTGCTGAAAAAGGCACACTCGATGGTCAGACCTTGTTCACGCTTTACGATACCTACGGGTTCCCGGTAGACCTAACCGCCGACATCTGCCGTGAACGCGACGTGCAGGTCGATCACGAAGGGTTCGAACTTGCCATGAATCGCCAGCGTGAACAGGCGCGTGCGGCAGGTAAGTTCAAGGCGGTCGAGGGCTTGTCCTATAGCGGGGTAGATACACGTTTTCAGGGCTACGAGCAGTTGCAGGCCCAGGGCAAGGTTACCGCCCTCTATGTAGACGGTGCTACTGTCGATTCGATTACCGCTGGCCAGCACGCTATTGTCGTGCTCGACACCACGCCGTTCTATGCAGAATCGGGCGGCCAGGTCGGGGATATGGGCGTGTTGCAGGGCGGCGGCGTACGCTTTCAGGTGGCCGATACCCAGAAAATTCAGAACAACGTCTTCGGACACCATGGCGAATTGCTGGAAGGCACGCTTGCCGTTGGCGATACCGTCGATGCCCAGGTCGATGTCGTGCAGCGTGCTCGCACCGTCCGCAATCACTCGGCTACTCATCTTATGCATAAGGCTTTGCGCCAAGTGCTTGGGTCGCACGTGCAGCAACGGGGATCTTTGGTGGATGCCGAGAAAACCCGTTTTGACTTTGCTCACGATGCCCCCATGACGGCTAGCCAAATCGCTGAAGTCGAGCAAATCGTGAATGCGCAGGTACTGGAAAATCATCCGGCCAATGCACAGGTCATGCCGTACGACGAAGCAGTGCAGGGCGGGGCCATGGCTTTGTTCGGTGAAAAATACGGCGACACGGTTCGCGTGCTCGATATCGGTTTTTCGCGTGAATTATGCGGCGGAACCCACGTGGCGCGTACCGGCGATATCGGCTTGTTCAAAATACTGTCTGAAGGCGGCGTGGCCGCTGGCGTACGGCGCGTCGAGGCCATTACCGGCGATAACGCCGTGAAGTGGGTGCAGCAAACCAACGCGACGCTATTACAGGCTGCCAGCTTGCTCAAGACGCAGCCGGCCGAGCTTGTCGATCGTATTGCCCTGATACAGGGTCAGGTCAAAGGGCTGGAGCGCGACCTTGAGCAGTTGCAAAGCAAGGCTGCTGCCGCTGCCGGCAATGATCTGGCCAGCAGTGCAGTGGTCCTCAGCGGCGACGCCAAGCTGTTGCTCGCCAGCATGTCCGGGGTAGATCCCAAAGCGTTGCGTGGCATGGTTGATCAGCTTAAGGATCGCCTCAAGTCGGCGGTGGTGCTGCTTGCCACTGAAGCCGAGGGTAAGATCAGCCTGGTGGCAGGCGTAACCTCCGACCTGACTGCCAAGGTCAAGGCTGGCGATCTCGTCGGCCTTGTAGCTGGCCAGGTAGGTGGCAAAGGCGGTGGCCGTCCCGATATGGCGATGGGCGGCGGCACTGATGTGGCCGCGCTTGCCGGCGCGATTGCCAGCGCCGACGCCTGGGTGCGCGAGCGCGTGCAGTAACTGGCAGCGGGGTATTCTGATCATGACAACTACCGTTAGTGCGCCCGATGCAGACCTGGAAGTGGATGCGTCGGGCCTGAAGTGCCCCTTGCCTATACTGCGCGCGAAGAAAGCGCTGGCGCAGCTGGAAAGCGGGCAGGTGCTTAAAGTCATTACCACCGACACCCATGCCATCAAGGATTTCCAGGCCTTCGCCAAGCAAACCGGCAATTTGCTCGAGGCGCAGGTCGAAACCGATAGCGGGGCCACGCATTACTTGCGCAGGCGATAATTAGCGCCGCAGTAGTGTTGCTTTTTGATTGTTCGTTAGTGCTTACTACAAGTTCGGTTTGCGAAGGCATGCTGAAAAGTGCTAGAATCTTTTGTTTTTCACAGTATTTTTTAAGGATTACCAATGGTTGTGATTCGTCTAGCCCGTGGTGGCTCGAAGAAGCGTCCGTTTTACAACGTTGTAGCAGCCGACTCGCGTAATCGCCGCGATGGTCGCTTTATTGAGCGCGTGGGCTTTTACAACCCCGTAGCCAACGAAGGCCAGGAAAACCTGCGTCTTGCTTTGGACCGTGTTCAGTACTGGACCGACAATGGCGCACAAATGTCGCCTGCCGTTACACGTCTGGTTAAAGAATTCTCGGCTAAAGCCGCTGCCTGATAGCACTGTTCAGTAGCAATCAAGGTGGCTAAAGCCGATACTTCGCACGCCGAGGCTCCTGCGGATCTGGTAGAGCTTGGGCGCATTGTGTCGGCCTATGGGGTACGAGGTTGGATCAAGGTTCAGCCCCATTCCTCTCATGCTCAGGTATTGCTTGCGGCAAAAACCTGGTGGTTGAAAGCGCCCGTTCCGGTTGGAAGCACGGGCGTTTTGCCGTCTGCGTTTCCCTCGGCCGTCGTGGCTTGCCGCCCGCAAGGGGCAACGGTCGTCGCCCAGCTTGATATCGTGGCTGACCGGGATCGTGCCGAAGCCATGAAAGGGCACACCGTATGGGCGCCCCGAGCCGATTTTCCTGCTGCGGACGACGATGAATATTACTGGGTCGATCTGATCGGCTGCCAGTTATATGGCGAGCTCGATGGCCAGCCCGCGCTTATCGGGCAGGTGGCCGATGTTGTCGATAACGGTGCGCATGCCTTGCTTCGCGTCCATCGTGCCAGCTTAAACGCCGATGGCGAGCTAGTCTTGATGCAAAACGAGAAAGGCCGTGTAATCGAGGTTCTGGTGCCATTTGTCAGCGCTCACGTGCACACGGTCGATATCGCCAATAAACGACTCGATAGCAATTGGCCTGTTGAATTCTAGCAATGCCTTGAATAAGGCGGGCGCTATGCGGTTTGATGTTGTTTCCCTTTTTCCCGATATGTTCTCCGTGGTTCGCGACCTCGGGGTGACTGGTCGCGCCCATAAGCAGCAACTATGGTCGCTGGGCTTGTGGAATCCTCGCGATTTCACGCATGACGTCCATCGCACGGTAGACGACCGTCCCTATGGCGGCGGGCCGGGCATGGTCATGCTGGCTGAACCGTTGGAGCAGGCCGTTGCCGCGGCCAGGGCAGCCCGCATGGCTGCTTATGAAGGCGTGTCGCCAGACCAATCCGGAACCCCCGTTATTCTCATGAGCCCCACAGGCCGGCGCTTTGATCAGGCCATGGCCCAGACGCTGGCTCACAGTGACGGCGCCATTCTGATTTGCGGGCGTTACGAGGGTATAGATCAGCGCTTTATAGATCGCAATGTTACGCACGAAGTCTCCATGGGCGACTTTGTGCTTTCCGGCGGCGAGATTGCGGCATTGGCCATTATCGACAGTGCCGTGCGTTTGCTGCCCGGCGCATTGAACGCCGCTGATTCGGCTTTGCAGGACTCGTTCAATACGGCATTGACGGGCCTGCTGGATAGCCCTCACTACACGCGCCCTGAAGAATATCAAGGCTTGGCGGTTCCCGCCGAATTGATGTCGGGCCACCATGCCAATATTGCAATATGGCGTCGTCAGCAGTCTTTGGCGCTGACCAGCGCAAGACGTCCGGATTTGATAGCCGCTGCGCGGGAAGCCGGTTTGCTGTCCAAAGCCGACGAGAAGTTCTTGAGGCA
>NZ_JBEBUX010000007.1:0-57923 GCF_040393045.1 Pollutimonas bauzanensis
CGATGCCGCGACAGATGGGTCGACCGCATCATCCTGCAGCCACCATGCACCCAATGCAATCAACATGGCCGCCACAAAACCTATCATCCAGACAGGTGCTTTTTTCGACGCCGAATTCTTAGGGACCTCCGGGATGCCGCTACCCTCATCAGCTTCCATGTCGTCATATACCGCAGGCGCACCGCCACCGTTCAAGGCCGGCGCTACAGACACTGCGGCAACATTCTGCTCTTGCGCTGCTGGCGCAAGCTGCGACAAGCCCAACAGGTCGGAAAAATCATCTATAGAGGAAAAGCGCAACTGCGGCAATAAAGACATACCGCGATCAATGACGCCAAGAAACTCACGTGAGTATGCTGGCATAGCCATACCCCGCAAGGGATCACATGCATCCGACACCATACGCTGCACAGCATCAGGCGGGGATTGCTTGAGGATCAGCGTACGGATCAGCGCACACATGCCGTAGATATCTGTCCATGGCCCCAACGGCCAGGCCGGATCGTCGGCATGCTGTTCGAATGCCGCAAACCCGGCACGATTCACGTCGCACAATGCCTCCGACTCCACCCAAGTGTCTGCTGGCACCGCCAATCCCGCCGCTATCCGCAGTATCCCGTCAGCATCGATGAACACATCATCAAGCGAGATCCTTGCGTACAGGCGATCTTCCCGATGCAAAGGTTGCAGTGCTTGCGCTAACTGGGCCATGCACCTTTTAAGGTCAACTTCGGTCAGATTGTGCCCGGCAGACAACCACCCACTGTCGCGCACAGAAATCCAACCGGGAGGTACGTTAGTCATATTAGCGATAGCCTGCATGAGAGATAAATAGTTTGTTGAACAAGGTGGCGTTCAGCGCGCCGCCATGGACGTGGCTCTTGTACGCCGCGCCCTCTATCGTGTTGGTCCACCAATAACTGGTGTGCGAACTTGGGTTGAAGTACGAAGGCAGATCGCGCCACCCCAAGTCGTCATTCGTCGTCACGGACAACGGGGTCGCATGTCCGACATTCAATACGCTCAAAATGTCAGTGCCGGGATCATCAGCCACAACAGGTTGCGGCGTAAGCATCGTATTGATCAGACCGCAGGCCGTTCGCAAGGACAGATCGAACTGCTCTGGATTACACCCATGACGCAAGGCAGCCAACAGACTGACGCCAAGCTGTCGATAGAAAGCAGTCGCCCCGGCCAATACCGCAGGCTGGAAATCTCGCTCCGGCATGCTCAACATGACGGCCAGCGGATAACAGCGCCCGACCCGATCCCGACTGGGTCCGATACAGCCCAGTTGCACCACGCCTGACCCGAATCCCGCCGGAATGGCGAAATTCCATAAAGGCGCGTTCAGATAGGACGCTTCAATACTGGCGGCATCTGACTGATGCATGCCTGCCACGCCCATCTGCAGCCACTTGTCCCACCATAAGATCAGCTCGCGACTTAGGCGCCTGTGTATGAAATCGCCATTGGCAGGGATTTTTCCGTACCAACCCAAGGTTTCCCACCATGCCTCGGCATTCTGCTTGTGCATGCTTGCCTATCCTTTGCCCGGGCAGCTAAAGCCCCGCATCTCATCCAGCCTGAACGGGCTTTTCACGGTATTGGCACTGAGCTCCAGCACCACTTGACGTCCACCGATCGAGAAGGTGGCAATGGTGATTTCGGGTGAAGGTCCGCGCTTCAGAGTCGCCTTGTCCAGAAGGCGATTCAGGGCCCATGGTCCTGAAGCCGACAAACCCGACACCCCGGTCTGTGGCAGCAGTTCAATATTCACCTGATTGCTTGCACGCGTGCCCGGCCACTGCACCGTCGTGCCCACCTGCGGACCATGCGCATAGCTAATCGTTTGTCCATCTACGTTCATGATGAACTGCGTGATAGTCGAATCCATTTGAATAGGCCGGATCGACACACGATAAGACGGATCGGTTCCCGTCGCCGTGAAATACACACTACGTATGGTGCTGGCGCGCTGGAAGGCATCCAGGTAGCCCGCCATCTCGCCCTTCTCGCCATCAATGCCGGGTTTGAAACGCCAGCGCGAGCCCGACATATCGATATGATTCGCCAGGTTCTTCTGGAAGAAATCATCCATCATGGCGTTCGGTGCAAACAGGCGCGCGAAATCGTTGGGGGCCACATCGCGTGAAGATTTAGCCGAGAAGGGATAGCGCCCCGCAATAGCCTGGCGGCAGAACACACCCAGATTGGCGGAAATCGTTTGTCCCAGGCGTTGACGCTCGACATCCGACACCTCGTTCGATGCCTGCAAGGACAACTGCGTCAACATGCCTCCCACCGGTTTGGGCAGCCTTCCCGCTTCGGCCTGAAGCTGCGTGACGACGGGCGATGCCGGCACCGGGCCGGCACTGCGCAGCGCCGCATCCGACGCGGTCAGATACACGTACAGGTCATTAATCAAATCGGTGGTCGCAACAATAGGCGCCTGCCCGCCTTGGGGCGCGGTTGCCATATTGCGGTACATGCCAAAATGCCGGTCGACCAACGCTTCGATGCGTTCACCCGGATCCGTTTGACGCGCCGGATCGCCAGGCAATACAGAACCAAACATCCGTTCCAGCGAATGCTGTGTCGAGTTCACCCTTTCTTTGGCGCGATCGACCAAAGAACGCTCATCGTTCTGGCTGTCGCGAAGCAGCGTCGTTTCCCTGGCAACCGATTGAATGAGACGAACCAAAGGCGAATTGCCGCCCGACAGCGTGCGCGCCATTTCTATACTCTGCAATAGTGTCTGGGCGGGGATCAAAGTCAGATCCGCCAGGTAGGCATCCCAGTTCTTGACGTAGTCAGCCAAATACAGTCGCTTGATATCCGCAATCAACTGCGCATTGGGCACGGTACTGTCACGATCTGCGGCGGCCAAACCCATCACCCAAAGATCGTCACGCTTCAAATTGGCGGCAACCCCGCCAACCTGCTTATCGACTTTGTCCCAATAACCCTGATAGCTGTACAGGCCGGGGATGCCTTCGTTCAAGGGCTTGCCGCTGGCGCGTGTGAATACAGACATCGCCGAAGGTCCAGCCAGATCAAGAAACGTCGTGTCGGTCATCTGGTCATTCAGCAACAAGCGTTTCAAGCGGCTATAAGCCCGCGTCGACAGGGCGTGCTGATCAAGGTTGGCCCGTGTTTTTGCAACCAATGCTTCATTCTTGGCGAACGGTGAGGTCAACACGCGACTGTCGACCAGCCGGCGCAGATGCAGGGATAACTGCTCGTATTGCTTTCTGGTGTACCCCACGGTCAACAGCGCACGCATATCGGACAAAAGCCAGGTGTGCATGAACTCCGGGTCATAGCGTTTGGCGTCATACAGCATTAAATAGGCGCGCAAAGCCTCGTAGGAATATTCCAGATCGCCGCCCGGCGCCGACTCCAGCGCTGCAGTGACGCGCTGCGCTATTTGCGGACTCAGCACCTGATCTTGCGCGGCCTGGTAGGCGCCATCGGCCCCCGCCTGCATTTTCCTGCCCTGATAAAGCCCAAAGCCATGACTAAAAGGCGGATCATCCGTTTCAAAACCATCGCCGGCTGGCAATGCCTGCAACGCATCCAGATAGGGAAGCAAGCCCAGCACATCGCCGGATGCGTCAAGCTTGATGTCGCGGCCCAGCGATTCGACGTCAGGAATACGCGCTTCTACCGTATCCAGATAAGCGCTGTTGTGGCGATAGCTATTAATCCAGCCAAGCAGCAGCAACACCAGACATGTGCCAACCATGGCGTACCCGCCCCACTGCAGCCGCCGGTAGCGTTGCTCCCACTTCATATTGCGTCCGGCCAGCCCCGACTCGGGGAAAATCACCTTTTGCAAAAGATTCTGCAGAAAGAAACTGCGCCCATGTCCGCCCGGCGTGCCGTCTTCCACACTGCTACTGGTGGGCGGGCCATCGATTTTCAGATAACGCTTGAGCGGTCCCGTAACATGATCGAAAGTCTGTCCGCCCTGGGTGCCGCTGGTGAAGTAGACTCCGCGCGGCATCAGCGACGATTCGAACCTGGACGTGGCGAACACGTCGCTAAGAAAGTGGCCGAGTATGGACTGCAGTCCCGCAAACTGCTGAGGCAACAGATAGGCCAATGCACGTCGGCCTTCATCGGGCTCGGCGCTGAGCACATCAGGCAAGGCGGTATACAGCCGCTGTTTCAGCAGCTCGTATTCATTATTGAATGACTCATGCAGATTGAAGCCTTCGGCCTGGGTGTCGGCATAAGGAAACGTGAATCCCCATACCTGCTTCAGTGCTTCACGGCTGCACGACGAAAAGTACTCGCTAAAGCCCGACATCAAGTCTGACTTGGTCACCAGAATATAGACGGGAAACTGAATACCCAGCTGATCCCGCAACTCTTGCAAACGACGGCGCAATATCGCCGCATGCTGTACCCGTTCAGTGTCGGACGACGACAACAAGTCTTCGATACTGACCGTCAGCATGACGCCATTGACGGGCTGGCGTCCACGATAGCGGATCAGCAAGCTAAGAAAGCCTTTCCATTCTTCCTCGTCGCCGGCCGAATCGCTTTCGTGCGTCGTGTAGCGGCCTGCCGTATCCAGCAAGACGGCATCGTCGGTAAACCACCAGTCACAGTTGCGGGTACCCCCGACGCCTTTTAGTGCGACTTTGCCGAATCGTTCGGCCAAAGGAAAGTTCAAACCCGAATTGACCAGCGCCGTGGTCTTGCCCGAACCGGGCGCGCCGATGAATACATACCAGGGCAACTGATACAAATGCTGGCGTGAAAAACGTGCCAACGAAAAGCGGCTTGCCTTGCCATCGAACCGCATCTTGCGCAGAAGACCGATGGCCTCATCGAAGCGATCGGACAAGGCTTTGATCTCTGCGTTCTCTTCGGTATCTTGCGCGACTGTCTTTTTCGACGGACGCCGCAGCTGTCCCAGCAGTTGTGCGTTAAGCCGCCCTTCGCGCCATTTCCTCCACAGCACGCGCAATAGCCAGATTGCGAACAGCGCGACAATCACATAAGTACGGGCCGTTACGGATTCCAGGGGTCGAACGGCACCGACCGCCAGCAGCGGACCTGCCACCCATATCAACAGCGCCAGCGCGACCAGACCAAAAAAGTTCCAGAGACCACGGCTAAGCAGAATACTGATTACATTGCCCATCATGGCCGGGGCCCTCCTTGTGCTTGATTGGTAGCACCTGCCGCCACGGGAGACACCAACAGCGTGATTTCCACGCGACGATTTCTGGCTCGATTAGCCGGACTGTTATTGGGCGCTACGGGATTGGCATCACCACGGCCCTCGGCGCGAACACGTTCGGGCTGCATCACGCGATCCTGCAAAAGCGCCTTGACAGCATCCGCGCGCGCTTGCGAGAGTTCCCAGTTCGACGGAAAGCGCACAGTACGTATGGGTACGTTGTCGCTATAGCCACTGACCAGAATGCTGCCCTGGGTTTGGTTCAGTGCGTCAGCAACACGCGACAGCACCGGAATGTATTCAGAACGCAGATCATTCGAGCCCGATGTGAACAACCCATCGCCACGCAGGATGATGACGCTGCGATCCGCCTCATTACGAACTGCCAGCAAGTTTTCCCTGATCTCCGGCGCCAGAAATCCCATCAGGGTTTGGCCAAACGGGACGGCGGCGGGTGCGGGTGGTGGCGCCTTGGGGGCCGGCGCCGGCAGCACCGGAGGTTTAAGCCCTGCCATCGCGGTGTACACGCCATCGGACTTGCTGCCCAGGCTCCAGCTCATACCGAAATAGGAAAACAATCCAATGGCTGCGGCCATGGCGGCGAACGCCCACAGAGGAACCGGCAAGCGTCTGACCTGCGCCAGCAACGGCGCATCCTGCCAATGCGGCGATAGCGCGGCAGCATATTCCCCACGCACGTCGCGCAGTATCAACAGCAGCCGCTGACGCACGGTATCGAGCTGGCTGCGGCCGTTATCCGCTACCCGATATCGTCCTTCAAAGCCCAACAGCAGGCAGTAGTACAACAACTCCAGCAAATCGATATGCTGCCTGGGGTTTTGCGACAGCTTGGCCAGCAACTGGAAGAATTTCTCTCCGCCCCAGGTTTCGTTATGGAAGGTGACCAAGAGGCTATGGGCCGACCACACGCCGTTGCCGCCCCACGGCGTCAAGGCAGCCGCTTCGTCCAGCGCCGTGCATAGACAGTAACGCGCGCCCAGGATGGTTTCGTTCGCAATACCCGCCTGCTGCGCACGCATCTCGAACTGGCGCACTTCATCCAGCAGATGCTCACGCAACAATTGCGGGGATGGGTGCGTTGGCGTTGCACGGATTTGCGGTATCAACACCAACAATGAATTGGCGGCGGCGACCAACGTATTGTTGGACATGGTGAAGCTTTCTTGCGTCATTCGCGAATCGCCCAAAACTCAAGCTGTAGACCAGGAAAATCGCCCGCCAGATGCAAGGCCAGTCCACCGGTGCGCTCGAACTGTCTCCACATTTCGCCGCTCTTTTCCAGTTCAAAATAGATATAGCCCGCGTGATACGGAAGCGGCTTTGGTACGTTAGCCAAAGGTCGCAAAGTGATGCCCGGCAACTGCAGATGAACCAGATCGCGTATGCGCTCGATAGGCCCCAGCTTGGCCTGCGCAGGTAGTCGGGTACGCGTAAGTTCGGACGGCATTTGTGCATGAACGGCCAATACCAGGCCTGCTGTGCGCACCATGTCGAGGTCATTGAAGTGGGCCACCCGCACGCCCTGCCCTTTGTCTTCCAGCGGAATCTGAATGGCCTTGTCTTCCAGAATGGCCGACAGCGACCGGCGCAGCTGCGCCATCAATGGCTCGAAACTCGATGCCAAGTCATCATGCCTATACTCGGGAAAAGAAACCAAACGCCGCGTTTCAGCGGAAAACGTTGCCAGATCACCCGCCAACATCAATAAGTCGTGGAATATGCGCTCTGGGTGCAGGGTTTCAAGCTGCCGCGCATGCCATATCGCCCCGCGATAACGATTAATTGTTTTAAGCAGCAAGAACTCCGATACTTCTGAAACGCCGCCCCGCCCTGGCTCTGCCAACCGCTGAACCAAAAGCTCACTGCGCGCTTCGAGCAAGCCATAAAGCTCGTGGACGAATGAACGAAGTACCGGATTAAAGCCCGCAGCCAAAGTCGGGGGGACGTAGCGCTCGTCCAGCAGCAGGCGGTTGTCGCTGCGCCGCTCTAGCGCAATCGCAACACCCAAAGCCAGCCATTCGCCGCCCACGTCATCTTCCTGCATTAGACGCATACGCAGGCGCCCCAATTGCAGCACCGCAGGCCCCAGCGCCACGGCGCTTGAGTCGGCAACCTCTTCTTCCACGACGCTGTAACGCGCAAGCTTGTCGGCATCATCCTCAAACGACACGTCCTGCCCGCCACGGCGGCGCCGCGGTACGACCAACATAATTTTCTTGTGATGTGCGCCGGCGGGCAGTTCAAGCGCTTCAGGCGCATCCTCTGGTGAACTGAAATCAAAAGGCGTGCCGTCAGGAAAAACACCTGTCGCCTGCTTCAGGGCCAGGCGACCCAACGCCAGTGCATCCAGATCCAACTGCAAAGTTCTGAATCCCCAGAACACACCTGCTGCGCATTGTGTGTGAACGCCGCTGCGATGCTCAAGATGCCGTTCCATCTGTTGAAAATGATGAGGGCGCAAAAACATGCCCTCGGACCAAACCACTTTCTTTCGTTCCATTATCGACCTTAGCCTGTCTATAGAAATAACTGATCAGTTGCTGGGAACAAGCGTCATGCCGCGCTTTCCAACTTCAATCCTGATGCGCTTTTCGCCCGGCGAAAATTGCCAGAACTTGTAAATATTCGTGCGCCTGGATTCCGGCAATTCAACGACTTGACGCCATTGGCTGGCATCCAGTTCCCGATAGCCGGCCACGACGGCCAGGGCTTTGGCGTTGACATCTCCGGGACGGCTAATGATTTCTGTTTGGCCAGGCTTCAGAATGACGCGGCTCGTGGCCAGCAGCTCGTCGCCAAGCGCCGCATTGGCATCGCCCTGCAATGCAAAGTAGCCCGTAGACTGGAATTTGCTGACCGATTTCAATTCATAAACGGTCAGCTGTATGGGGGATGCCTCGCCGTTGACGCCTGGATTCACGTCAGGCATGGCCTGAAGTTCGACCACATAAGGCACAGCCAAGCGGCTAGCCGTCGCCGCGCAACCGGCCAAGGCCAAACAAAAACAAGCGGTTAAAAACGTACGCCCGTAAGGCCGTGTGATCATGCAATGATTCCCTGTTTTTCTGGTTCCCGGATAAGACCGCTATCAAACACAAGACAGAAGTCATTTACGTTAAACCTACAGAGTCTTACTTCATTTACATTAAGAAAAAACAAAAAACATCAATAACGAGTTGCGAAGGCCTAAGTAAGAAAACAGACACATTGAGCCATTAGGATGGCAAGAATTGCGCAACTTTGTATCAACAACATTCATGACTCACAGCATCCTGACACCGCTCAGCGTCCTATTGACCAGCCTTGCCTTAAGCGCCTGCGCCGTTCATCCCAACGGCCCGGATACGGTAGCCACCCCCGCCCAACAGCAAGCGCTGGCGGAACTGGAACAAGACTACAACGCGGGGAACTATGCACAGGTTGCCCGAACCGTCGGACTGTCGGCCACCCTGCAAACGGCGCCACCCAGTGTTTATATACCGGCGATGAAACTTCAGGCCTTCAGTTATTGCCTGCAAAAAATCACCTATCAATGCGAACGCAGCTTTGACAGACTGCTTGAACGCTATCCCGACTTCGACCTGGCTCCCTCTGAGCGTAATCACCCCATGTGGGGCCCGGTATTTTCCAAGGCGAAGGCAAAATGAGATTCGTTGTCACCCACCCATCATCCTCATTCCTGGCAGCATTTGATTTTACGGAGCCGGGCGGAACAATAGGCCGATGCCCCGGCAATCATCTCCTGCTCAGCGAAGACGTGGATGTAGGCCGGATTCAGGCTGTGGTTCGCATCAGGAACGATGACTGCAGCTTGATGAATGTATCCAGCCACACAGAAATGCGGCTTAATGGCCGCCAGTTGCCCATGATGCAGGAAATGCCCTTCGTTCAGGGCGACACCCTGACGATAGGCGCCTATACGCTCCAGGCCGATACCTTAGCGCCGCCCGCCGCAGCCGTCGTAGTCGCCGACACCATACAACCGGGGCCAGAACCTGACATCACCGCTCAAGATGCTCAAGACATTCAAGATACGTCGGATATCTTCAAGGAGTTGCTAGAGGGCCCCGGCGTATTGCCTGTGGGCCTCCCGGCCGAAACCAACGGCTTGCACCCCTTCGAGCTTGATTCACAGGCGCCACGCAATCATCCCGACCCAATGAGACTGCAGGACAATCAGCATAGGCTGCCGGATTACGAGTCAGCCCATGAACGCTTCAATACCGAACCCGGGCAGCACGACAGCCATATTTTCAGTGATCCTGCACCAAGCACCCTGAACCTTCAGGACCCCCTGGCGCCGCAGCGCAAGAGCCTCATCGACGAAGCCCTTGCGCACGGTCATTCCAGCGAGAAATATCACGAGAAATGGTAGACGAACTCGCCGCCCGCGGCGCCCAGGATTACCGAGTTCATCGACTGGAGCGCAACAGCCGAGGTGAGTAGTTCGCGGCTTATTCTGGGCAAGACCGTGTTGGTCAGTATGGTGTCTATCATCCGTCCGCCGGATTCGACTTCAGTGCAACGATTCACAATAAGATCAACGGCCTCGGGCTGTACCGTCATCTGCATCTGATGGTTTTCAAACAGGCGAACGCGTATGCGTTCAAGCTGCATCGATACGATCTGCGCCAGCATCTCGTCAGGCAATGGGTAGTATGGCACCACGATCAGCCGCCCGAGCAAAGCCGCGGGAAACATCTGCAGCAAAGGCTGGCGCAAGGCCTGCGTCAACTTGTCGGCCGACGGCAAACTCGCCGGATCCTGGCATAGGGTAGCCACCCGGTCTGACCCGACATTGGAAGTCAGGATAATGACTGTGTTCCTGAAGTCGATGTAGCGGCCCTCACCGTCTTCCATCCAGCCTTTATCAAAGACCTGAAAGAAAATCTCGTGCACATCGGGATGCGCCTTTTCGACCTCATCAAGCAAGACCACGCTATACGGACGGCGCCGCACGGCCTCCGTCAGCACACCGCCCTCGCCGTAACCCACATAGCCCGGAGGCGCCCCTTTCAAGGTCGAAACGGTATGGGATTCCTGAAACTCGCTCATGTTGATCGAGATTACATTCTGCTCACCACCATAAAGCGTTTCGGCCAGCGCCAGGGCGGTTTCCGTTTTCCCCACGCCGCTGGGCCCGCACAAAAGAAAGACACCTACTGGTTTGTTGGGGTCGGTCAGCTTGGCTCGCGACGTTTCAATACGCTGGGCAATGGCACCCAGCCCATGACGTTGCCCGACCACTCTTTTTTCCATCGTGTCGGCCAGTTGCAATACCGAGGCGGCTTCGTCCCGCAGCATGCGTCCCACCGGAATACCGGTCCACTCGGCGACAATCGCCGCCACCGAGGCAGCATCTACCGACGGATAAATGAGCGGCGTCTCGCCCTGATGTTGCGCAAGCCGGTCGTGCAAATGGTTAAGTTCCGTACGCAGCCGTGCCTGCTCGTCGGACGCTCGTTCCACTTCGTCCAAAGCACCTCGCAAGCCATGTAACTCGGTAACCAGTACATGCTCGACCTGCCAGCGCCCATCCAGTGCGGCCAACCTTTCCCGACACGCCAATAAACGCGCCTGTACTTGTTCGTTGCGCGCCACGTGCTCGATACCCAGTTGTTGCTCACGTTCCAGTATGGCCGATTCGATTTCCAGCGCCTCGATGTCGCGCCGGCAATCGTCCAGCTCGCCCGGCACGGCATGCTGGCTGACCGCAACCCGGGCGCAAGCCGTATCCAGCAAAGCGACAGCTTTGTCTGGTAACTGACGCGCAGGTATATAACGATGCGATAGGCGTACTGCCGCTTCTATGGCCTCGTCAAGCAGCAACACCTTATGATGTTCGCCCAGGTTTTGCGCCAGGCCTCGCAACATGACGACCGTCTGCGCTTCCGACGGCTCGGCTATCTGGACAACCTGGAAGCGGCGAGTCAGTGCCGG
The DNA here is from genome assembly GCF_040393045.1 of Pollutimonas bauzanensis. Classification (GTDB taxonomy): domain Bacteria; phylum Pseudomonadota; class Gammaproteobacteria; order Burkholderiales; family Burkholderiaceae_B; genus Pollutimonas; species Pollutimonas bauzanensis_A. The sequence goes on from NZ_JBEBUX010000007.1 coordinate 11,159, forward strand.
ATCTTTCTCGATGTACTTCTTGTACTCTGCCCAAGTCGTGGCGCCTATGGTGCGCAATTGGCCGCGGGCCAGCGCCGGCTTCAACAAATTGGCCGCATCACCCGTGCCGGCGGCGCCTCCCGCGCCCATCAGCGTGTGGATCTCGTCAATGAACAGCACGATAGGCTTTTCGCTTGCCTGAACGGCATCGATGATGGCACGCAAGCGTGCCTCAAACTCGCCTTTCATCCCGGCCCCCGCCTGCAGCAAGCCTAAATCCAGCATGTACAGGGACACCTCACGCAGGGCCGGCGGCACATCGCCTTGCACAAGCCGCAGGGCCAGCCCCTCGATCACGGCTGTCTTTCCGACACCCGCCTCTCCTGTTAGCAAGGGATTATTCTGGCGGCGCCGCATCAAGATGTCGATAATCTGGCGGATTTCTTCATTGCGTCCGGATACCGGATCGATCTCCCCCGCCCGCGCGCGCGCAGTCAGGTCGATAGCATACTGGGCCAGGGCGACAGCACCCTGGGATGTTGCCCCCGCTGCTGGCTGGGGCGCCGCCGGCGAAGCCGCATCCTGCTCTGCCGAACCCCGTACGATGTCGTCAAACTTCATCAGCAGGAGATCGGGAACAATTTTCTTGAACTCGGGCGATATGCTCAATAGCACATGACGCAGGCTGGTCGCCTTCAGCAATCCGGCCAACAGGTGCCCACTGCGTATACGTGGCGCGCTGTATTTGAGCGATGCGTAAATCCAGGCCCTTTCCACAGCTTCATCGATATGCTCGGACAGATCCGAGACCGATCCTGCGCCTTGCGGCAACTGGTCCAGCGCGGCAAGAATACCTGTATCGACCGCCGCCGTATCCAGATCGAAGTACGCCATGATGGCGTGCACATCCGTGTTCTGTGCGTGCGTCAATTGATGCAACCAATGCACCAGTTCAACATGAGCGTGATGCCGCAGTTTGCAAAATGTGGTTGCGCCATCGAGCGTCCTGTACATCAAATCGCCCAGCTTTCCGAAAAGTTCTACACGGCTTATATCCGACATGGTTCCAACTTTATCAATGAAAAATTTTCAGATTTCGACACAGGCATCGCGCAATCTGATTCACGCAGCGCCCATGCGCCGTTCAAGATTCAGCACGACATCGCGCGCATCACCTTGCTGTCGATCCCGCTGACCCAGCCAACTGGCCATGCCCAAGGGAGAGGATTGTCCTAACATCAGTCCCCGCACATCCCGTTCATCCAGCACCAACCGCACATCCCACTCATACTCCAGGCCTACGTACTGACGCACCCAGTCGAGCAACTGCCGAGCCTTGCTTGTGCCGGGCATGAATTGCATATAGGCCTCCATACGCAATGGCCCCAACTCGATGCGAAATTTGTGCTGGGCATCCCGCACGGCAGCGCCCAATAAAGTGGTCTGCCCCAACATCATCCCGGCGCCGCCCAGAGCCAATTGCTGGTCTTCATCCAGATGTATCCAGTGCGGTACGAACTCCTGGATCTGTACAGGCACTTCAAAATAGATGCGCAAAATCTGCAGCAAGCCTTCCGGATTGCGCGTCTGACGCAACAGATGACCCGCCATGTAATACTTTGCGTGGTCGGGCACGCTGTCTCTGCCTTGCTGGCCCTCGGTGCCCATATGCAGCAGGCTGGCCAGGTAACGGCTGAACGGCTGATCTGCATGATCCAGACTGACCGTGCTTTGGGCATCGGCCCACGCCCGGTAAAACAACAGGATCAGCCTATGATGAAAAATGTCGGCAAAAGCAGCCAGCGTTTCATCGCCATGATGATGAATCCGTTCCCGCGCATACTCCGTCAGATGCAGCGGCAAGGGACCATTGGGCCCAAATAGTCCAAAGCTGTATATGGACAATTCAGGAATACTATCGGGGGCACCGCAAGACGCCGCCGACAGCGTAGAGGGGGAAAACGCCATGCTCGGCGTCTGGCGCATCCTCACGGGCTCATCCCTGGGGGTGTTCGCCCGGCCCAACGGTTTGCTTGCGCCGCCCCGGGCATCGATCCATCGCAACACATGAAACAAATCATGCGAATAGGGATTCGCCTCGAGGTTTTCCCAAAAATCCACCGGCAAGGTGTCAGTCATTACAGCAACCGGCTCATCAGGCCTAAACGTGTGTTGCGCTATCGGATACTCGCTCAGCATAGTTCCGCCTTTACACCGCGGGGCGTCCGCCCAGTCGGGCCGGCCAGCCTGCGATTTGCCCACGCTGCAGTGTCGACAGGGTCATTTCAGTCATCATATTCATGGACACATGGCGCGCGAAGAACTGCTCCAGCACCGCTGCAAACATGAACGGGCTGATACCGGCAAACGCGGTCTCATCCACGTTGACATCAATCTTCACGCCACGTCCCAACAACAAGGGACCCGGTACAGGCAAGCGGCGATGCATAGTCTCGATACGGATATGACGCAGGCCGGAAATCTGCCGGGCCGTTGCCGCGTCTGCGGCGTTGCTGTACAGACTGAGCAATTCGCGCATGGCTTGCGCACCTTGCTGCGCGTCAACGTCAACCAGGCTCAGGTAATTAAGGCCCATATGGCTGATCAAACGCCAGGTCGCCGCGCTGTCGGTCAAGGCGGGACGGGGCCGCGACGGCCCTTTAAGAATACGCACCGCCGATACCGGCGCTGAAACTCGAAGCGTAAAATCGGTCTCGCCGCCACGGGGCAGCAACAGAGGCAAGTCGCGGTTAGTGCATAAGGTTTCCACATTCAAATGACGCAACTGACCTGAATGCGGCGCCTCGTTGCGATCCACCAACGACAAGAAAACCTCGCTGCCGGTGTAAGCAGTACGTGTACCTTCACGCTGCCCGGTGTCCGACAGCACACGCGCCTCGCGCCGGGCCGAGAAGTAGGCGCCGTAGTCGCCGCCGTCCTTTTCAAGCGAACCATAAAAGGGCCGGAACTCCTGCTGCTTGCCGGACGAATCGCGCCCCACCACTTTGGTCACGCTGAACACCTCGTAGTCCAGAGGGCTGGAACGCTCGACGAGCACATGATATTCATGATCCCGGGCCGTCACTGCTATGGGATCGGCCCGCTTTTGCACCAGATTGATGGCCGGCGAGCAGAACAAGGCCAAGTGCTCTGCCGTGATCAGATTTTCAAGCTCCGCCGCGCTGCGATCCAGCAATATCGTCAGCTCAAACGCTTTGCACGACTGGCTGGCCGATATCCGTTTCAATGCTGGCTTCAGGTCATTGATGCTGAAGAAACGGTAGCGGTCGGGAAAGGCAAAATATTCCTGCAACAAGCGGTAGCCTTGAAACAGTCGCGGGTCCGCTGGCAGAAGCGCCTGATTCGGCTCGAACCCCTCGTGTCGAATAACGGTTTTGGGTAAGCGCTCTATGCAGGTCACCGGCCGGGCCGTATCGTGGCATAGCACCGCCACCGTATGCCCTGCCACCAACTCCAGCAAACGGCTCATCTGCACGTCCTGGCCATTCAAATAGAACATCAGTTGATTCAGATCCAGCTCGTGCAGCAAGGCGCCGCCACACAGCGCGATGCGGATGCGCAGCGCAGCCCGTACAGGCGAATCCCGTCCGGCCAGCCCTATGCGGCTTAACGGCAGATCCGCCGGCGATCCGGTCAGCTCCGCGCTTTCGACACGCAATGGCCACAAGGTCACATCATGCGCGGTGGAAAATTCACAACGGGTCTGCTCCCCCGGCGTCAAGCCTGCACGCAAGACCGTACCGCGCGGCAAATGGAAACCGGTCGCCAAAGTTCCTTCGTTCATGCTGGGCGAAAACTGAACCACCGTCATGGATGGTACAGGCGCCAGATAGTTGGGATACGCCACATCCATCAAACGCTGCGAGAACCGCGGAAACTGCGCGTCCATCTTCATCTGAATACGGGCCGTCAAGAAGCTGAAGCCTTCCAGCAAGCGCTCTACATAGGGATCAGCCACGTCGGTGCCATTCATGGCGAGACGCCCTGCTGCTTTGGGATAACGCTCGGAAAATTCAGCGCCCAGTTCGCGCAAATACTCGAGTTCGCGATTGTAGTAATCGAGCAGGCGAGGCTGCATCAGTGCGCGCCCATATCGCTTAGGTCCATGTGACCGTTTTCAAGGTCCATCACGGTACGGAACAGAAATTCCTGGGGATAAGGCACGCACCAGAGCAAGCCTTTGATCTTGAAGCTTAGAATATTATGGTGTTCAAGCACATCGGAGTCTGTCATGCACCGGACGACAACCGTGTCGGCCAAAATGCGCGGCTCAAAATGAATGATTGCGTTCTTGATGGCGCATTCCAGGTCCACCCAATCCACTTCCGACATACGCTTTCCAGCCAGGGCGCGCACACCGAAATTCAGTGTCGATGACCTGACATGATCGCAATGACCCAAGTCGTGAGACGATTCAATGCTGACTGTATTAAGCAACCAGTTCAGATCTCGCAATACTGCAATCCTGAGCTGGGCGTGCGTCAACATGCCGCGTTGGGATTCAGCACGCCGCCGCGGCGCATCGTCGGTCAGGCGGTCCAGCAGTGCGGGTTGCAAGCGATCACGCGCAATACGTGGGTCATCGCCGGGGCCGCGTACTTTATCGTTGCCGAACTGCTCACTTTGCTGTCTGGTCGTCATATCTGCTTTTTTAGAATAAAAAAAGCCGGATAACATGTCATGAAACCTGCTACCCGGCCGCCCTTCTACTTATGCTTCTTTGTTCTGCTTGATATCCCAGGCAACCAGGCTTTCGGCACCCTTGCCGCCAGCGTCGGTCTGTTCCCAGTACTGCTGCTTGACCTTTGCCGCCTGAAACGCATAATTCACAAGTACGACTTCCGACTCTTTGTCGGCAGCGATTTGCACCGAAGTCACCAGAACATCTTCCAGCGTGACCTTGGAATATTCGATCTGCGTGCCGCCAGCCTTGCACAAGGAAAGCTCAATCCTGCTCAAGTGCTTGCCATTGGCGCAATGCTTCATGACAGCCGGTGCGGCCTTGTCAATACGTGCCACCACATGCAGGTCGTTGAAGCTGGCCTTGCCTATGCCGCCACCGCCGCCGCTGGTAATGGAACCGGGCTGAGTCGCACCCCAGGAAAACGACTGGATATCGGTCCAATCCTTATGGTTCGCATCTTTCGATTCGCCATTGGCGCCATCGATTTTCATGAACATATCTACAGCCATAAAACACTCCCGGATTTGAAAATAGTGTTAATAAAAGGGCACTACTTGCTACTGCGTAGCAAACTTAAGCTTCTGGCATTCGCGGTGTAGCGGCTAGCCATCGTTCTGTTTCAAAGAGGGCAGCTTGGAAACCAGCCGCAAAGAGACCGTCAGCCCTTCAAGCTGATAGTGAGGGCGCAAGAAGAACTTGGCGGCGTAGTAGCCCGGGTTATCCTCCAGTTCCTGCACCTGTACTTCGGCAGCCGCAAGCGGTTTGCGTGCTTTGGTTTCCTGAGAAGAATTCACCGGGTCACCGTCGACGTAATTCATGATCCAGTCATTAAGCCAGCGCTCCATGTCGTCACGCTCGCGAAATGAACCAATCTTGTCGCGCACAATGCACTTCAGATAATGCGCAAACCGGCAGCAAGCGAACAGATACGGCAGCCGCGCCGACAACCGGGCATTGGCCGTCGCGTCGGCATCGTAATATTCGGCTGGCTTTTGTAGCGACTGCGCCCCGATGAAGGCCGCAAAATCAGAGTTCTTGCGATGAACCAGCGGCATGAAACCGTTCTTGGCCAGCTCAGCCTCGCGCCGGTCACTGATGGCAATCTCGGTCGGGCACTTCATGTCCACGCCACCATCGTCGGTGGGAAACGTATGGCACAGCATGTTTTCCACCGCGCCACCCGACTCCACACCACGTATGGATGTGCACCAGCCAAACTCTTTGAACGAGCGATTGATGTTCGCCGCCATCGCGTAAGCCGAATTCGACCAGGTATAACGATCGTGGCTGGCGCCTTCGGTTTCCTCTTCGAAATCGAACTCGTCCACCGGATTGGTGCGCGCGCCATAAGGCAGTCGCGCCAGGAAGCGCGGCATGGCCAAACCCACATAGCGGGAGTCTTCCGACTCGCGCAGGCTGCGCCAGGCAGCATATTCGGTATTGGTGAATATATTGGTCAGATCGCGGGGGTTGGCCAGTTCCTGCCAGGAATCCATTTGCATGACATCAGGCGACGCGCCTGCAATGAACGGGCAATGCGCCGCGGCGGAGATCTTGGAGATTTCCCCCAGCAGTTCAATGTCCTGCGGGCTGTGATCAAAGTAATAGTCGCCCACCAGGCAACCCAGCGGCTCGCCACCGAACTGGCCGTACTCTTCTTCATACACCCGCTTGAAAATCGGGCTTTGATCCCAGCCCGCGCCTTTATGGCGCTTGAGTGTGCGACCCAGTTCTTTCTTGGTAATGCACATGGCCCGGATCTTCAGCATCTCGTCGGTTTCGCTGTTGTTGACCAGGTAGTGCAAGCCGCGCCAGGCTCCTTCCAGCTGCTGAAACTGCTCATGATGCAAGATCACGTTGATCTGCTCGGACAGCTTCCTGTCGATCTCGGCAATAATCGCCTGAATGGACTGATAAGCATCCGACGACATCGTGGTCGAGTGCACCAGGGCTTGCTCCGCAAGTGTCTTGACGGCATGCTCAACAGCAAGCCTTGCCTGATCGGTCTTGGGCTTGAATTCTTTTTGCAACAAGGCCGACAAACCATCCGCCTGTTCGGCGTACTGATCTTCGGGCTGCTCCTGCAACACAGCGTTCTGAGTATTTGCGTTCATTAAACGGATTCCGTATCAAGCCTGGTTAGTGGCATCGTTGCCGTCGCTGCTGCTGTCCGGCGTGATGGGCTGGGCTTTGGGCGCGGCGGCCAGCGCGCTCATCAAAGCGGGGTTTTCAAGTACCTTGCCTATCAGCTCTTCCGCGCCGGTCTTACCATCCATATAGGTCAGCAAGTTGGCCAGTTCCGTGCGCGCATCCAGCAGGCCCTTTAAGGCCTCAACCTTGTTGGCCACCGTAGCGGGGGAAAAATCGTTAATGCTGTTGAACTCAATGTCCACAGCAAGCTGACCATCGCCGGTAAGCGTATTCGGCACATGAAATGCCACGCGCGGCTTGACGGCCTTCATGCGGTCATCGAAGTTGTCGACATCCACATCCATGAATTTGCGATCCGCCACGTCGGGCTGCGGCTGCGACGACTTTCCCGCCAGATCCGCCATGACGCCCATCACGAAAGGCAGATTGACAGTACGCTCCGCGCCGTAGATCTCGACGTCATACTCGATCTGCACGCGTGGCGCCCTATTACGCGCTACAAATTTTTGTCCACTTTTACTGGTCGCCATGCATCACTCCTTGTGCAGGGTTAAAAATCAAACTGGGTCGGGCTTCTTGAAACCGCATCATTCCGCCGCGGCCTTAGGCACCCATGTCTCGAACTGATCCAGCCCCTGAGGAGCCAGATTCTTCAACATTTCGTAAAAATCCAGGGGAATGGTTTGCTGGGCGCGGCGTATCAAAAAAGGCGCAGGATGGCTGGGTTCGTAGCGCTCGAAATAGCTGCAAACCTGCTCGAGCGCAAGCAAGGCATCGCTGCGGGACTGAATCGCCACCTCTTGCCAGGCAACACTCGCCAAGCCGACCCGAACAGCGCCGGCCGGCTCAGGCGAAATTGCCTCGCCCAACCTGGGCGCACCATCTTCCGAGGACTGAATTTGCTGGTCGGGATGCCCTGCTTCCGTAGCCGTTTCCATCACATTGGCGATCACGTTCAAGGTGCGCCGGATACCTGAAAAGTCAGGCGTCCATTCGGAACCGATCCGCGATGCGACGGTGTCTTCGATCGCCTTCAATCCAGCCAGCGATCGCGAGACCCCCAGCAGCTCGGGCGCCCGCAACAGATGGGCATGGCGCAAGGCCTCGATCAGGCGGGGACGCCCCCCCGGATAGGTTTCAGACTGCGTCCTGCTGCCATCAAGCAAAGCCTCCGCCTCACGCACCGATACCTGACCATGCATACCCTTCAACAACGAGGCCGATCGTGCACTGCGAACTGCGCCTTGCAAGTCACCCAATGCAACCAGCGCATTGATACGAGGCATAGGGTCGTACTCGTCATCCTGATTCAACAAAGGATATATATGATCCCAATGCTGCTCCAGAGTCGTAGCCAGCAGTTCGATACCATCGGCAAATCCAGGTAGCCCCTTCAGTTCAGCCCACGCCTGAGTCAACAAGACCACGATACGAATGTCGCAAGTGCGCTCGCAAAGCTGCACTGCGTCGCGTTCAATCAATGTCCAGTTCGGCGCCTGCTCGGGGATGATGGTCGAGCCGAACTGCTGTTCGGGCCTGCCTGCCACCGCCTGTTGCAAAGCCAGGAATTCCGGGCTGTACTCCAGGTTTTCACCGCAAGAAGACGACATATCGAACGTCGTGAATAAGTCAGCATATACAGCCATTGAATCTCAATCCGCCTAGCAGTCATCAAAGGGTCGCCAGAAATGCGGCCCCCGTTAAAGATGAAGCGATTCTAGGTATGGCGTGAGTAGCCTATGTGACACGTTCTCTTTCTTACAGTTCTTAATATATTGTTTGCTATTGGATACAAAAAGCAACCTGAGAAATAAGCGCTCTATTCAGGTGAAGGTCTTCACGAAGACGTTCTGCCGGTCAGCCAATTAGCGGATATTGGACGCAGACCGGTTACATCATCCCCAATACTTGCCTTAGCTCAAAAACGCATATACAATGCATATATCTTTTCAATTCGAGCTTTATTTTTTTGAGTATTTAAAATGTCCGACAAGCCCACTAAAGTGAAGCTCAATAAAAAAGATAGTCAGCTGCTGATTCGTATTAGCACCGCCGATCGCGAGCAGTTTTTACAGTTATGCGAAGAACTGGATACCACAGCCGCTCGTGAAATCAGGCTATTTATTCGCGGATTTATCAAAAAGCATAAATCCACCGAGTAGCCTAAATAAATGCAAGGAAAGCACCATGTCCAAGAAAGTGAAATCGATCAAACAAAAAATCAAAGCTCGTACAGCTAAAGTAGAGAAGCACGAAAACAAAATCAAAGCGCTGAAAAAGTCGCTAAAGAAAGCCGCTTAAATTTCAACTGAGCCCAAGACGTTGGGCCGTAGAAAGTTAAAGCCATAAGGCCTGAGGCCGGTACATAACCGAGCCCGGGCCTTTTACTTTTAGGTCGCTTGTCGCTACAACAGCTGTACCATTCCCTTACTTTTCGTGACGGACACCGAGCGCTGCAATGCTATGATTCTTAAAGAAAATAGCGGTGCCATAGGCGCCAAGGCCGATGATAAATACAAAAAACCTCAATACTCAAACTACAACGCTTCACCACACGCCACTGCGCCGCAACCTATATCGAACTACCGTTCGGGTGTTGCTTGTGTGCGGACTACTGGCCCCTGCTGGTGTTCTGGCCAACGGCTTAGTTGGCCTTCAAGACGTCACCTTATCCAGCCAATTCGCTCTTCAGGAGTGGCCCACGGAAGAGCCAGATTTCAGACCTGAACGGCTAGGCGACCAACACCTGCAAACACTTGCTGAAGAGGCCGGCAAAGAGGCACAGGCAAAATACCTGGCTAAAAAATTCAAGCAACATCCGACGGCGATACGCAAGTACATAGATCTTGCCTGGGCCGAAGCAGAGAAGCGCGAGGGAATAGAGCCCGAGCTTCTTATCGCCATCATGCAGAAAGAAAGTGCGTTCCGCGCCAAAGTGCAGAACCGCTATGGCGCCCAGGGACTGATGCAAGTCGTTCGCCGCTGGCATCGTGAAAAGCTGAGTCCGTCGGAATCGCTTTTTGATCCGGAAGTCAACATTCGGGTAGGCGCCGATATTCTGGAAGAGTACATCGAGCTGGCTGGCGGAAGCCTGACCAAAGCCTTGATCAAATATTCAGGTAATGCGCGCAGCTACTCCAGCAAGGTTCTTAAAGAATCACGCAAGCTTGCCGAGCTCGCCGACCAGGCTGTCGTTAGCGGTTAATACCCTGCGTATGTCTGCCGCATAAGCAGGATACGAAGCGCAGAATCCCCCGGGCAACTCTACAGCCGACGCCGCCCCCCAACAAAAAGCCATACGATTCGGTTGTATTGCATCAACACGCCTTAGCTCTTGCAACGCGCCATTGAAAAAGACCACATCAATGGCATAAGGCAGCCCGAACGTATGAATGGCCCAGCAAGGCGACAAATATAGACCCGTACCTTGCGACAAAGCGGGTACAGCATGCAGGCCACGTAAACGTGGCCAAAAGTTCGTGGCCTTGTATAGCGTCAATGGGGTTTCCGAGGCCTCTGCCCTCCCCTGCGGTTGAAGATCAAGATCATGCCTTGGGCCGTTCAAAATGTCGTCCCCATCAATTTGACCGCAATCGGAAAGCCAATAATCAGAAAGGTGCAGGGGAAGATGCAAAAAACCATGGGGAACAGCATCTTCACGGGCGCCTCCAGTGCGAGCTTTTCCGCTCTTAAAAAACGTTCCGTACGTCGCTGCTCGGACTGCGAACGCAACAGCGGACCCAGGTTCATCCCTAGCTGATCGGCATGCCTCAGTGCAGTTACCAGGCTTCGTACAGCGCGAAGATCGGTACGCGTCGCCAACTCATTCAAGGCTTGCATACGCGGCATGCCGGCTCGCATATCATTTAACGCATGACGCAACTCGTCCCGCAACGGGCCCTGCGGGCCATGCATTGCCGCCTGTTGCAATGCCCCTTGAAGATTAAGACCAGCTTCCACGCATAGGGTGGTCATATCCAGCAAAAAGGGAAACTCGCGCAACATCATCGCCTGGCGATGTCGCCCGCGTTCACCCAGCCATCGGCTTGGCCACCACATCAACGCCAAGCCCACGCATAGCCCCAGCATCAAGCTTTTAAGCAGATCAGCGCTTCCGAAAACAAGCATAAGCATAGAAACACCTGCCGCTGCAACCACAAACGCCAGGCATTGCAAGGCAACGATATGCTCGGGCGAACAAGCGGCGTCTAGTCCCGCCACTTGAATATGCCGTCGAAGCCTCTGGCGGGCGCGCCAAGAAATAAATGGACCGCAAAGCGGTGCCAGCGCTAGCACCCAAGGCCAGGCCAGCTTCATAGCCACATCACGAAAATATTCAGGAGCCTGCTCGTTTTTTACAGCCACAGGTCGTGTGAATACCCATACTAATAAACAAAGCGACAACCCCGCCGCCGCACTGCTGAGCCAGAAAAACATAGCTTGATCTCACACCTGAATATTAACGATACGTCGTATAAAAATTATTCCTGTCAGTTCCAAGCCGGCAATAACGGCCAACACGGTCCAGCCCAAAGGAGTTTGCCAAAGCACTTGCATGGAATCCGGATCAAGGTGATTCAGCACCATGCCCAGCGCAAAGGGCAGACAAGCCATCACCCAGGCCTGCATGCGCCCTTGCGAAGTCAACGCCTGCACCCGGCCCATCAAATGCAAGCGGGCTCGCAACGTCACGGCGATACGCTCCAGTGTTTCGGCCAGGCTGCCCCCGCTTTGCGCTGCTATCTTCAGCGAGGACACCACTAAGCCTGTCCCCTCTGTCGGCATGCGTCGATAGAGATTGGCCAAAGCCTGCTCCAGCGAAACCCCCATTCGTTGCTCACGCAGCATCAGACCAAATTCCTGCGCCAGCGGAACCGGTGACTGCGCGACGATATGCCGCAAGGCGGACTGTACGCCAGACCCTGCACGCAAGGCACCCGCCAGAGCCTGCAACAAGTCGGGCAGCTGTTCATCGAAATGCTGCAAACGCCGTCGTTTCAACAAATTGATGCTGTATTGCGGCGCCAACAAGGTCAGCGCCCCTATCGCCATTGAAAGCCATACGAAGCCGGACACCAGATAAACAAGAGCGAAAATAAAGCTACATACGACAAGGTTTACAAACCAGAGCTGCGCGGGATCCAAGAAAAGAAAGAACTCGCCCAAGCGTACCGTAGCCTCTATTTTGAAGGCGTTTCGATACCGCCCGTAAGCCTGGCTTGCATACTTTTGCAGAAACCAGCTTAGGACCACGGCCGCAATAGCAACGGAAATCACAAACACAATCACCATAAGTGCCTCACGGTTGATCAGATTTGGACACCGGCGGCATCGAAGCCAGCGGCTTTGGCTGCAGTCAAGCTGCCGGACTCTGCGAATGCCGGTGTGCTTTGGCCAAACCAAGCAATAGGGAGGCACGCCGAACCCAGGCTATCGGTAAAAGATTCAGGAACGACCCCGCAGCCGGAAAAAGCGGCTGGCGGCCCAGGGACATAACGGAACAGCTCCTGAATTTGTATCCTGCCGCTTTCTATACCAGTGACCTCAACAATGGAGGTAATCAAGCGCTTTCCATTACCTAAACGTGCCTGCTGCACAATGAAATCGATACTGGCCGCTATGTGCTCACGAACGGCAGCCAGCGGTAAATCCATGCCAGCCATCAATATCATGGTTTCCAAACGGGCCAGTGCATCGCGGGGACTATTGGCATGCAAGGTAGTCAAAGACCCTTCATGCCCCGTATTCATGGCGGCAAGCATATCGAAAGCCTCTGCGCCGCGACACTCGCCGATGACAATCCGATCCGGACGCATCCGCAAGGCATTGCGCACCAGGTCGCGTATATCGATTTTTCCTCGCCCCTCGAGGTTGGCCGGCCTTGCCTCCAGCGACACCAAGTGCTGATGATTCAAGCGTAATTCTGCTGCATCCTCTATGGTGACGACACGCTCGCCATCGCCGATGCAATTGGACAAAATATTCAGCAACGTGGTTTTCCCTGAACCGGTGCCTCCCGAAACGATAATATTTTTCCGGTGCTGCACGCATGCCGCTAAAAAAGCACGCATAGACTCATCTAGCGCCCCGACGCGCAGCAAGTCATCCATGCCAGGACGATGCTGTGGAAATTTTCGTATGGTCAAACTGGCGCCGCGCAGGGCAACTGGCGCAATCACTGCATTGACACGCGATCCGTCGCGTAGCCGGGCATCGACCATGGGCGAGCTTTCGTCAATCCGCCTGCCCAAGGGAGAAACAATACGTTCGATTACACCCATTACGGCCTGTTCGCTGCTGAATGCCGTGGGATGACGGTTTAACCGGCCATTCGACTCGACAAAAATTTCATCATGGCGATTTACCATGATTTCCGTCACCCCGTGATCAGCGAGCAAGGGCTCCAGAGGGCCAAGGCCTACCGCCTCATTGACCACATCAAGCACCAGCGCGGCGTGGTTCACCGTCGCCGGCAACTCCTTATCCTGGGCAATGATGTCTCGCATTGCCGCCATTGCTTCGCTGTGCAATGCTTCATCGCTCATGCTGGCAATGTCGCGGCGACGCAAGTCCAGCGTTTCAAGAAGCATGCCATGCAAGCGCCGGCGATGTCGCAACAGCGTGTCCAGACCGGGCGCGACCGAATCCGGAGGCTCGGCGCCTTGACGAACTTCTTTCGATATCGACGCCACCGCAGGAGCGGACTCATTTGTAGCCAAGACACCGTGAATATTCGGCTCATCTGCCGCCCTGCATGTTGCAATGCGATCATGCGCATGGACGCTGGAATAAGAGCCCTCCTCAACTTCACGCAGGCGAATAAGGCAAGGCCCAATCACGATCTCATCACCTGCGCAAAGCGGCCCATAGTGCGTGACCCGCTGACCGTTGACCATCGTCCCGCTCAGCGCGCCGAAGTCGTCGAGAAAAAGGCCACCATTTCGTTGCTCTATGCGGGCATGCCGCCGGGCGACACGCCACGCTTTTATGCGAAGGCCGCATTCCGGGCCCCGGCCGATATCCAAAGGTAGAGTAGCCTGCATGCTGTCTATTCTTCCATCTTCAAAATGCAAATCCAGTCCCAACATGACTTACTCCAAAAAATGATGCTGATTCATGCCCGTACGAAGGTCACTTTCAGGCATGGAAGACGGTGCTGGCGAACTGGAGTCGTCCCACTGGGAACCTGATCCGGCCCAGGGATTCCAGTAAGCCTGCTGCCCTGCGGGCAAGCCATTATTGGCGTGTACCGGGACATTCAGAACAGGCTCTGCGGGAAATGCATCATGGAGGATATCTAAGCCTTTCTGCACGCGCCGCATCAAATCGGGATGATCAGGAGCCACCACAACCGGCGTAACGAATATGGCCAGTTCGGTTTCGTTGCGTTGGAAACGAGTGGACTTGAATAAGTGACCCAGAATCGGAACATCGCCCAGCCCCGGCACCTTATCCACATTGCGTGATTCGTCGCGCGAAAGAAAGCCAGCCAAAACCAGGGTCTGCCCCGACCTCACATTGAACTCTGTCGATGCTCGTCGCGTTTTCAGAGAAGGTCCGTTAGACGCAGCAAACGAAGCATCGACTGAGCTGACTTCCACTTCAATACGGGAACGCACCGCGCCATTGCGCTCGATTTGCGGCGTGATCCTGAGCGATACGCCATAGGGCTTGAATGACGTATTCGTATTGCCTTTGGCATCCACTGTCGAATACGGAACCTCGCCCCCGGCGAGGAACTCTGCGGTGGCTCCGCTGCGAGCAAGCAGTTGCGGCTGTGCCAATACGACTGCGCTGCCGGTTTGCGCCATCGCGTTGATACGCGCCGACAGCAACGCATTCAGGCCGAAATACCCCGCCGCCGCGGTAGAGGGAAAGGCCATCGGCAGTACAGTTTCACCGGGCCGTTCATCTAAACGTTTCGACCCGCCGTCCCAAGACAGTCCGGTATTGATACCGCCATCGGCGGCTGGATTCCAGCGCACACCCAGCTCTTGTAATTGGGTGCGCGGCACCTCCACCACTTGAACATCCAGCAACACCATCCGGTCCCACCCGACCTGGCTGGTAAAGTCGAGTAGCTGAGGATAGCGCTTGCTCAGTTCTGCAACTCGCTCACGCTCCCTGTCTGACAAGTCATCGCCTTCTACCATCAGCTTGTCGCCGACCACCGACACACGCGCATTGGGGATACGCTCGAGTACGCTACGCAATTCTTCCTGAGCCTGCCGCGTACCTTCTGGCGCGACCTCGACCTGATATAAATGGCGTTGCCCATTGGCCGACCATATCTGCAAGGCACTGGAGCCTTCGTGACGAGCAAAAACGATCACTTCTTTTTCGTCGGTGGTGACAGCATTGAGCACTTGGCCGTCGCCCACCGCAACACGGGCCACATCAGGTATGGCCAGCACTTTGACTTCTCCGACCTGCAAGCTCAACACGCTGGTTTGCCGTGCGAGAGCGCCAAAGGACGCTGCTAAAAGCAATGACGCCAGAGTATTGGAAATGATTTTTGGATTCATGACGAACGCCTATTCGAGCCCGGCATCTGCCTGCGGCAAGGACGCCGCAGTCTCGTAGTAGTGCGCGGTGTCGGGGCTATCCAGTCCCGAACGCATCCAGGCACTCGCCAAAGCAGGGGTATATGGCAGATCAAAAACGCCAGTTGCCGGCGTCGGCGAAGATGGCTTTGGCGCCAGCCCTGGAACACTGCGCACTGCGCTATTGCCATAGATAACGGGCACTTTCTTACTCGTCGGCGGAGGCGTTGTGCTTACCCCCAGCAGGCTCGCCAAATCGCCACGAACCGCTTTCTGAGTAGAGAGGCTATCGTGCGGGTGACGTAGTACGGCTGTAATAGTCCCGCCCTGGCGGGCAGCGACCAGCTTCACTGCATCTTCGGGAGCCGCATCCAGCGTAACGGTAGCGTAGGCGCCCTGGCGCAATTGGGCCGAGTCCTGTACATGCTGGGTATTGGCACCAGTAGCCAGCACTAAGACACCTTGCAGCAGCGGCGCCGTAATCCGACGGCGCTGATACTCGAAAGATACATACAAGTCGATCAGATCGCCCGGCTGCAATAACCCGGAAACCGAATTGATCGCATCCACTGGCATGGTAATAGCCCGGCGGCCGCTAGCCAGATGGTTTGAAAATGCAGTCTGTTGTTGCGCCATGGCATGCGCCGGCAACACAGGGTCCCCTGCCCGCAAGGGCGAGCGCAAGACCGTACCGCTTAGCTCACCGAAACGCTCTGGAGAAATGCTGTCGCTTGAAGCTATCGAAGCGGGTATCGACCGCACAGCCAGATGTTCTGTTCCCAGGCGCGTGCCCGCAGGTAAATCGTAAGCAGCAACCACGCGCTCTACCATGGGCACCCGCGCCTGGGCTTCCAGCAACTGCACACGCCCTTGTATATGCTGGCGTGCGGCCCAGGCGGCACAGAGGCCGGCAACCAGCGCGAGCAGCAACATTGCCACGGATTTATTAAAGAAAGGCCGCCTGGTGGGATTTCCTTTTGCCATGATTCATTCCACGTAATGGACAAACAAAGATGTACCCACCGTATTGGCATGGGGAAACAGCATCAGCCGCGCATGCTTGCGACGCCAGGCGCTGGCGCCCTCCAGGTCAGTAACCGCAGGCTCGCTAATCCAACCTTCCCGGCGCAGATTTTCATTAATGTACGTTGATAGGTCCTGAGGCTGGAGCGCGATACTGTAGACATACTGGGCCACTGTTTGCGACTTGATCGAGATATCCTGGCCGAACTGCTTGCGCGCATGCAACGGCAGCCATCCAAACCGCACATCGGTGCCAGCCGTTGCCGGACTTAGGCGCCTGGCATCCACATACAGGGCAGACACATAACCCTTTGCCCCTGCTGCAGTAGGTTCGATCTCGGCCAGCCAATGCCAGTCAGGCTCCATGCCCGACAGCACAATCTTGTTTTTTGCCGTGAGAACACGCTGGAATATATCGGCATGATTAGCCAATGATTGAGCTGCCTCGATAGCCGGACCGGAGGATAAGAAAGTTTTGACATACACCGGTACACCCGATAACTGCATGGCCTGCAGCCTTTCCCATTGCAATGGCTTGGCCTCGAGCGCGTCAAGGCGTGCCCGTACAGCATGAGCTGCCTGCGCAAATGAAGCACCGCAGCAAACCACGACACACAATATGACCAGAAAACTTGTCATGATGGCGCACGTCTGCGGCCACCTTACCCCTTTGCGACGACTAACGCCGCTGACCGCTGAGTGGATCACCATACTACCTCCTAGTTCCCAATATGGAACTCGGGCACCTGCCCCGCCCAAGGTTCCAGCCAATCAAATACCGGCTCAGTCCGATTCCAGGCGGCATCGACCAAAGCCATTGCCCCAGCGACCTTGGCGCCGTGGACATACGAATCGTTGGCATTGTTTCCCCATGCCACGGAAGATGCCGCCACCCTTTTTTGAACCTCCAAATCACCCGAAGCATGACCCGCCCCCGTAAGAATGGCGGTATGCCGTCGCAATACCAGTTGCTGGGTGTCCAAACCCGCCAAGCCACCGGCAAACGAATCAGCGACCGATGACGACGCTTTAAATACTGGAGCCACCGAAACCTGGCTTGCCAATATGCCGCTATCTTCAAGGCGCCAGCCATGCCGCAAGGATTGAGCATGAGCGGCAACTCCGCCCGCTTGCGCCTCGGCGGCAAGAGCCGAGTCGCGGGTGGCTGACAGGCTGACCTCGTCAAGCTCCTCTCCAAGCAAGCGCTTTCCCCGACGGTCTGCCCATTGATGGGCTGAGCCAGAAAAATAGTGCTGCCGCAGCTCGGTTTCTATATCGGCAAGCGGATCGCGACCTAGCGCGAAGGCAGCGTATCGACTGGCATGCATTGCCTGTAACCCCATATCCTGAAGCCGTCCCAGCCAAGTTATCCCTACCCACAAAGACAGCAACACAAGCAGCGCTATCATTCCTTCGAGTAAAGCCTGCCCCTTCTGAAAGGCGCTTGTGGGTTGCTGGCCAGATTCAGCCATAACGTGGTCACCATGCCAGAGCAATGAGTAATTCATTGCCGGCCTCGCGCGTTAGGCCCATTACTATCATCTGCGGCCAACCTGGCCTGCCAATAAGGATGGAATAAATTGGCGTGCTCGACCCGGCCATCCAAACGTGACAAGGGACGATCAAAGAAAGTCTCTGCAGCACTGCGTGTACTCATGATCAGGCCTTGCGGCCCCGAGTGCTTCAATGTGACGCCAAAACTCAGCGCTTTACCAGCGCTGGCGATATCGAAATAAGTTGGCAAACCGCCGCCCTGCCAGCGCTGCCGGCTTGCCGCTGCTTTGGAGTTGGCGAGCGGATTATCACTGCCTGACAAGATATCCCAATTGGTAGCTTCCTTTACCCAGCGCCAGAAATCCTGTGCCGAAAAATCGGCAGGCGGATTATCTACATACGGATCCGACATAGCCTGTGATGTAGCGCTGGGTATCCAGCCCCAACCCATCGTGTATTCGCGGTAATAACAGCCTATCCACTTATTCGAACGAAGCGCGTGATAAGACTGCGTATCGATGGAATGCCAACGCCCAGCTGCATCAAGCTCGGTATTACCCCGCCGACGCAATTCATGCCGTAAATGTGGACAACTGGTGTCGACCATCCACGGGTTGGATGCCGTGTAGTCGCGCGGCGACAAGAAACCATACAACTGGGCAACGCCCTGCACAAAAGGCCTTAGCTGCTGTCCCGAATAAGCCTGCACATAACCAGGCCAGTTGTCATGATCGATGACGAGATCGAAGTCGTCGGTAGAAGCATCTGGATAGTTGGCCCGAAGGACTGCCTGCATCGCGGCCCACCGCACATGCGGCAAGCCATCAACGACATCACCCTGCACCGCGGCGAGCACCTCCCGCACCGTATTGTCGTGGGCGGCATAAGCCTGGCCCAATTCGCCCGACGCATTAGCCATAAGCTCGAAACCGGCGGCCTTTCGCGCCGCCTGATAGGCCGCGCCGTGCTGTGGCCCGAACATCATGGCAATAAGATAGGACGGCGGATTGCCAGCAGACACCTGACGTGCCTCATGCCCGCCCAACGATGCCCATGACCCCAGCGTAACCAGATGCGCCATGGCCACCTGATGCCCGACCTGAGCGCGATTGATGTAAGCCAGCATATTCAATGCGCGAGCCTGCGTAAGCGCCCCGCTATAAGCAGCCGCATCAAGCGCATGCAATTGCCTGGCTTTGGCTGCGACGACCTGGCCTGCGGCAAAGTAACGGACAAACACCACAATGGCGACCCCTGCCAGCAGCATGCCCATTACCAGCGCCTGCCCTTGCTGTGCACTCAGTCTGCCCGCCAGGACACGGCCGTCCATTATTGCGCCCCGGCGTTGCCGGTGAAAGATTTAAGACTCTTGGCAGCGGTTTGGGCAGCGGCCGCTTCAGCCGCTGTTTGCGCCATGCGCGATTGCTCAGAACCGTCTTCCCCAGCCAATTCTTTAGCCATGGCGGCGGTCTGGGAACGGACCACTTGGCCGAATAATTGATACACCGCTATAGCAGCCACTGCGACAAGCGCAACCACAATAATGTATTCGGTCATGCCTTGCCCGCGTTGCGCGTAACGTCGTTTTTGCACAGCGCTCTCCTGAAAAATAGTCAGGATGACAGTGTCGACGCAAGCCGGTTCACGAACAATTCGGAGATGCCGAGTTGGGCAAAATCCGCCCTTTTACGCCCAGACCAAATACACCCCCAGCAGCGCCAGGCTGCCGAACATGCAGTAGCGAAAAACCTTGGGTGAAAGCGACTGGCGCAGCAACTGGCCCGCATACATGCCTGCCAGAGCCGGCGCCAGCATCACCAATGACGCACCCGCGGCACCAAAGGAATAGCTGTCGTTGATCCACAACCCCGCGGCCAACGCCACGGTGGAAACGCTGAATGAAACACCCATGGTCTGGATCAAATCATCACGCCCCAGCCCCAACGCCTGCAGGTAGGGTACGGCAGGCACGACAAAAACGCCGGTTCCTGCGGTGACAAAGCCTGTCGTTATACCCGCGACAGGCCCCAGCCATTTTTCCATATGGGCCGGTACGTGGAAAGGTTTGCCGAAGAAGCCCCACACGGCGTAAGCCAGCAACACCACACCTAGCGAAATGGATGCCCATGCTCCTGCGGGCGCGCCAAGCACTATAGCCCCTGCGACAGTCCCTGCCCCAATACCCAATTGCATGCCGCCAACCCGGCGCAGCAATGGCATCAGTACGCGCAACGGCCTCGTTTGCCAGACGTTGGTAACCAAAGAGGGAATAATCAGCAACGCGGCGGCTTGCACTGGCGCCATGAACAAGGCCAGCAAGGCCATGGAAATCGTGGGCAGGCCCAGGCCTACCACCCCTTTAACCACTCCGGCCAATGTAAACACCCCGACAACCAGCCAGAACATGCCCGGGGGCAGTTGGGAAAATGCTTCGATATAGGCCATTGATGTTCACCACTCGTGAAAAACGAAACCTATTCTGCCCTGGTTCCGCTGCGCTGGAAATCTGGATTTCACTAAGCCTGGCTTAGGTTTAGCCGTAGTCAGATCATGCTATGCTTTTCCGCATGCGCTTCGACCTGACTGACCTACGCTTATTCTTGAATGTTCACGAGACAGGCACCATCACTGGCGGCGCCCATCGTTCCCACATGACCTTGGCTTCGGCAAGCGAGCGCATCAAAGGTATGGAAGACGTCTTGGGAGTGGCCTTGTTGGTGCGCAACCGGCGTGGCGTTCAGTTGACTCCGGCGGGACGCGCCTTATTGCATCACGCGCGCGTCGTCCTTCAACAGATGGATCGCATGCAAGGCGAGCTCCACCAATACGGCCAAGGGCTTAAAGGGCATGTCAGACTGCTATGCAATACAGCGGCGCTGGATGAATACCTGCCCGACATACTTAGCGCTTTTCTGGCTCAGCATCCGCAAATATCGGTCGACCTGGAAGAGCGGCTAAGCTATGAAATCACTGACGCGATACGCGACGGCATAGCCGATATCGGCATCGTGGCGGACTCGGCCAATTTGCAGGGCCTGGAAACCTATGCTTTCCGCCCTGATATGCTGACGCTGATCACAGCCAAAACCCATGAACTGGCGCAGCGCGCCTCCCTAAGCCTTGCCGATGTCGCCGATTACGATTTCGTGGGCCTGATAGAAGGCAGCGCGCTGCAGGAACACGTGGCACATCATGCGCGCAGAGCGGGCAAAAAGCTCAGCTATCGGATACGCTTGCGCAGCATTGAAGCGGTCTGCAGAATGGTGGGCCAAGGCATCGGCATCGGTGTGGTGCCCAAGACAGCGGCCATGCGCTGCGCACGGTCTTCAGGCATTAAACGGATACCGCTAACCGATGAATGGGCATCCAGGAATTTGCTGTTATGTGTGCGAAGCGCCGACGCACTGCCTGTTTATGTTCAGCAAATGATGCAGCACATCCTGTCGGCTGCCAAGAAAATGTAGCGCGGCTATGGGCGTGATGCCCACCCGCGTAAACCCATCGGTTAGGCTAACGCCAATATGTCGCCATCAACGCCAATCGACACATTTTCAGGCAGCGTATTGCCAGGGTCCATTAGCCACGTGTCGAAATCATGCCCTATGTGGGTCAAAACGGTTCTCTTCACCGGCAAGGACGCAATCACTTCCAGCGCTCGGGTCAAATCATTGTGATTGCGCGGTGCTTGCGGCATTGGCGGAAAAGAACAATCCATGACCAGAAGATCCAGTGGCCGTTCCTTCAAAAAAGCATCGGTGTCGGGCGGCAATCCCACCGTATCGGTCAAGTAAGCGATGCGGCTGCCCTCGCCTTCGAACAGATAACCCAAGGTGAGTTTTGAATGGTTCAGTGGCAACGGCGTCAGCAGGAAGTCGCCCATCTCTCGCGTTTGAAACGGCATCAGCTTCTGCGAAAAATCGAGTATGCCGGGGTTCTTATATAAATCGGCAAACCCTTGAGGGTCGTCCGGCCCAAGCACCGGTATCCGCATGCCCTGCCCCCAGCGCAAATGCAGCAGGCCCTGTACATGGTCGGCATGGTAGTGGGTTTGGATAACGCCGCTCAGGCTGCCCGGCACAAAACGTTCGGCAAGATCGGTTAAGCCCGCGTCCAGCAACCAGCGCGCTGAGCCGCACTCCAGCAGTGCCGAACAGGGGCCGCGCCGGTAGTCCGCTATACGCCGGGCCCGCTCGCAAGCCAGGCAATGGCAGTTGTAAACCGGCACTTGGGGCGCGTTCCCGGTCCCTAATAAACGTAATTGCATACCTGGCTCGAATAGTCGTGGGTTGCGGAACGCCCGGCAACCAGGGCTTCCGGCGGCCGTCCGTTCTTCAGGTAAGCATACAAGGTCTCGACCGTGTGATCGACATCACCGGAATTATCAATAACGACTGTGGGCTTGGCATTCTTGGCCGCATCCAGGCTAACGAACTGGGCATTGCGTTCCAGGCGTTGCTGGATCTGCTGGTCGTTTTCGCGGCCACGCGCATGCAGGCGCTGCCTTAACAGCTCGGGTTCGACGGTAAGCAGCACAGGCACCAGATCTGCGTAGCGAAGCTGCGCCTCCGGCAAATAGGCCCGCGACCCATTGATCAGCACATCACAACCTTGCACCAATCGGTTGTTGATATCGCACATGAAACCATAGGACAGGCCATTGGCTCGCCAGGCCATGGCCAGCTTTCCGGCCGACTCCAGCCGCTGGAACTCTTGCGAACTTACAGAGACGGATTCCGGCCCCGCTGCCGTCGAATCGCGGGTGACCAGTCGAGGCGCAAGATAACCGCCGCTGCCCAACAAGCGGGACAAGCCTTGCAAGACGGTGTCTTTGCCTGCGCCTGAGGGCCCCATTAAGTAGATGATGCGGCCCATCATCAGAACACGCGCGTCCCGCTGCGCCACACATGTCGCACCACCCATTGCTTTTCGCATGAACGAACCCGCAGCAGATCGGCCCGCAGTCCAACCCGTATTTCCCCGCGATCGTGCAGACCGGCCGCCTGTGCAGGCGACAGGCTGATGGTGCTGACAGCCGAGGGGACGTCGTAACCCACATCCTGATCGGACAGTTTCTGCGCCGCCTGCAGCAGGCTGGACGGATAATAGTCGCTGGACAAAATATCCAGCACACCTTGCGAAGCCAGGTCGGCCGCCGCCACATTGCCCGAATGCGAACCGCCGCGCACAATATTGGGCGCCCCCATCAGCACCTTCAAACCCAGCCTGTGGCTGGCTTCAGCCGCTTCCACTGTGGTGGGAAATTCGGCGATGCTCATGCCGTAATCGGCGGATTCCTGCGCATGGGCCAGGGTCGCGTCATCGTGGCTGGCGACCGATAATGAACGGTCGTGGCATTCCTGAACGATGGAGCGTCGATAGCGGTCGCTGTACTGGCGGGAATTATCAAGCTGCTGCTCGATAAAGGCTTCCATGTCAGCATCGCTAAGATGATATTTCCCTTGATAATACTCGCGGTACTTTTCCATCTTCACGAATTGGCGCTGGCCGGGCGAGTGATCCATTACCGACACTAATTGCACTAACGGGCTTTCCACCAAATCGTGGAACACATCCAGCGTCTTGGCATGGCTTAGTTCGCAACGCAAATGCAAACGGTGTTCGGCACGCGTATGGCCCTGGCTTTGGGCTCGTGTAATCGCATTCAGCATAATCGGCAATTGCTGCAGTCGATTGCCTTTCGGATTCACATCGCCTATGGACAGCGCGTCGAAAACGGTAGTGATACCAGCCGAGATGACCTGCGCATCATGCGCCAGCACCGCCGATTCCGAAGGCCAGTCCACGCCTGGGCGCGGATTCATGTACTTTTCCAGGTTATCGGTATGCAACTCGATCAAACCCGGCATCAGATAATCGCCTTCCAGGTCTTCGGCCTGGGGCAAACTGCTGCGACTATGGCTTACATCGTGGATCATGCCATCAAGCACCGCAACTGTGCCAGTAAAAACATCAGTGGCAGTAACTACACGGGCATTCGTGAATATTTGTTCAGCAGGCATGGGCCGGCTCCTCTAGCGTCATGTCCAGGTAGCAATCAGCCATCCCCTCGCGCGCCTTGGCATCATGGGAAATGGCAATCAGCGCCGATCCGGCCGCCTTGGCTTCGGCAACCAGTTCCAGCACCACTGCCCGATTGGCGTCGTCCAGCGATGCGGTGGGTTCGTCCAGCAGCAGCAAAGGCCAGGGAACCATGAACCCACGGGCAATATTCACCCTCTGTTGCTCGCCGCCGGAAAACGTGCCCGGCGCCAGAGACCACAATCGCTCGGGGATGTTAAGACGCGTCAGCATGGATTCGGCGCGTTCGCGCGCTTCGCTGCGAGCCACTCCACGCGCCAGCGCAGGTTCCATCACGACATTCAGGCAACTGACACGCGGGATCACGCGCAAGAACTGGCTTACATAGCCTAGCGTCGAACGGCGTACGGCAAGCGTCTGGCGAGGCTCGGCACCCACCATTTCCAGCACCTCTCCCGCATGGCGCAAACGAATGCTGCCAGTGCTGGGCAGGTAATTGCCATAGAGCGTGCGCAGCAAGGTCGACTTGCCTGCGCCGGAACGCCCGTGTAGCGCCAGGCATTGACCTGGCTTGACGGAAAAACTGAGTTCGCGCAAGACCTTCAATACGGTGCCGTGCTGCTGATGCAGGGTAAAGGTCTTGGCCAAGCCTTTGACTTCAATAACGGGGGTCATACTTCTACCTCAAGGCTGCAAAACGGAAGACACCAGCAACTGGCTATAAGCGTGTTGCGGATCATCCAGTATCTGGTCGGTCAGGCCGGCCTCCACGACATGCGAGCGGCGCATCACCATCAGGCGATCGGCCAGCAGGCGCGCCACTGCCAGGTCATGCGTCACGATCACGACGGCCAGTTGAAACTCGCGTACGAGACCGCGCAACATATCCAGCAAATGCGCTTGCACCGATACGTCCAGGCCGCCAGTCGGCTCGTCCATGAAAATCAAACGTGGACTCGAAACCAGGTTACGAGCGATCTGCAGCCGTTGCTGCATGCCGCCTGAAAACGTGCGAGGCAAGTCGTCGATGCGCTGCGGATCGATTTCAACCTGCTTAAGCCAGGACAGCCCGGACTGGCGCAGTTGACCGTAGTTACGCACGCCCTGGGCCATCAGCCGCTCACCGATATTGGCGCCCGCCGACACGCCCATACGCAGCCCGTCGCGAGGGTTCTGCTCGACAAAGCCCCACTCCGTCCGCAATAAGGTGCGCCGATGCGCTTCGCTGGCCGCATAGAGATCTATGTTGCAATTATTTTGATCGCGATAAGTGACCGAACCCCTGTCCGGCGTCGTGCGACCCGACAGGACGCTAAGCAGCGTCGACTTGCCTGAGCCCGACTCGCCGACAATACCCAGCACTTCCCCGGGATAAAGATCAAACGACACCGCCTGGCAGCCCTTCTCGGGGCCGTACAACAAGGTCAAATCACGTACTGACAACAAGGGGTTCATACTGTTGCCCCTTGAAGTGCGCAGCGTTCCTGGCAATAGTCTGTATCGGAACATACGAATTCCCGATTTCCGTTGTCATCCACAATCAGTTCATCCAGATAAGATTCGGCACTGCCGCAGAACGTGCAGCTTTGCTCCCATGTGGGGAGCTCGAACGGGTAGTCTTCAAAATCCAGGCTTTCCACCCGCGTAAACGGAGGCAATGCGTAAAGGCGCTTCTCGCGCCCCGCTCCGAACAACATCAGCGCAGGGCTCATATTGAGCTTGGGGTTGTCGAACTTGGGAATGGGCGACGGGTCCATGACGTAGCGATCGTTGACCATGACGGGGTAGGCGTAAGCCGTGGCGATATGGCCATAGGTCGCGATGTCTTCGTACAACTTGACGTGCATGACGCCATAGTCATTCAAAGCATGCATGGCTTTGGTTTCCGAATCGGAAGGCTCGATGAAGCGCAAAGGTTCTGGAATAGGCACCTGGTAGACCAGGATTTGGCCCTTCTGCAGCGGCGTCTCAGGAATGCGGTGGCGCGTCTGAATGATGCTGGCTTCCACTGTACGCTCGGTAGTCCGAATACCTGCCGTGCGAGTGAAAAAGCGTCGGATCGACACCGCGTTTGTCGTGTCGTCGGCCCCTTGGTCAATGACCTTGAGCACATCGTCTTGCCCCAATATGGCAGCCGTTACCTGCATGCCCCCTGTCCCCCAACCATATGGCAAAGGCATTTCACGGCCGCCAAATGGAACCTGGTAACCCGGGATCGCTACAGCCTTTAATAAACCGCGCCGCAAACTGCGTTTGGTTTGCTCGTCAAGATAGGCAAAGTTATAGCCGTCGGTCATGCCGGCTTCTTGTGTCTGTCCGTTCATGCCCTTTTCTCCTGGATGATCTCTTCTGTAGCAGGAGACGGCCGGCGCAGCTTGCGGATCAAATCCAGTTCGGACTGGAAGTCCACGTAATGCGGCAGCTTCAAATGCGAAACAAAGCCACCCGCCTCAACGTTGTCGCAGTGCATAAGGACGAATTCCTCTTGCTGCGCGGGCGACTCGATGTCTTCACCGTATTCATCGGCGCGCAGGGCGCGGTCAACCAGCGCCATCCCCATAGCCTTGCGCTCGGCGTTGCCAAAAGCCAGGCCGTAACCCCGCGTAAACTGAGGAGGTTGGTCTTTGCTACCCACGAATTGATTAATCATTTCGCATTCGGTCACTTCGATATCGCCCAGGGGAACCGCAAAATCCAGTTCTTCAGGCTCTATCCAGACTTCGATATCGCCGATGCGAATTTCGCCGGCAAACGGGTGATTGCGGCCGTATCCACGCTGGGTGGAATACGCCAGGGCCAGCAGAAATCCTTCGTCGCCGCGAGCCAATGCTTGCAAGCGCTGCGGGCGATTCGAGGGAAAATCCATGGGCTCGCGTGTGATATCGGGAACGTTCAGGCCACGGTCGATTTCAATTGCCAATAGCCCTTCTTCCGCCAGCATATCCACGACACGTGGGCACGGTGCTTGATGTTCTGGCGCTTGAGCCGCCTCAGGCGCCGGGGGCTCAAGACCTTCGGCCAGCAAAGAAAAGTCCAGCAGACGGTGCGTATAGTCGAACGTTGCCCCTAATAACTGCCCACCTGGCAAATCCTTGAAGGTCGCCGAAATACGGCGCTCCAGGCTCATGCTCTCGGTCTGCAAGGGACGGCTGGCCAGAAAACGCGGCAACGTCGTGCGGTAGGCCCGCAGCAGAAATATCGCTTCCATCAAATCACCTGCCGCCTGCTTGACTGCCAAGGCGGCCAGCTGCGGGTCGTACAACGAACCCTCGCTCATCACGCGCGAAACAGCCAACGGCATTTGCTGGCGTATCTGCTCGACACTCAGCTCTGGTACTGAAACATCGCCCCGCCGCTTTGCGGCAAGCAAGGCGTGGGCATTATCAATGGCTTTTTCACCACCCTTTACGGCTACATACATTCAAACCACCTCTTGCACGCTGTACTGCACGCGGGTGCTGCGCGGCAACGCCATCAGCGTTTCCCCGCTAGTAAAGAAAATATCCAGCCCCTTGGGAAAGGCGTTGGATGCATTGCGCTCTTGCCAGAAAGCAGGTTTCAACGGCAGGCGCAAGGCGCGCTCCCGCTCGATACCGGGTCCACGACACGACACGGCAGGCCCCTGCTCCAACCCTGGCAGCTGGACGAACAGCGTGCAGGACTGGTCAGGGTCGCGATCGGTTCCCTGGTTAAAGCCCTGAAGATCGACCAGTTCATTTTCTGTGAGCAGCGCAAACGCCGCATCGGTCCGATCTTCCACCACCGGACAACCGCAATGGAAGGCCAGGTTCGCACGCAGCACAGGGGTATCCAGAGCCGGCGCCAGCCAGACCGGTGTATCGGCATCCAGCAGGCTAAGGCACAAGGCGTAGGTGGCGGGAGCCAGCACATCCAGTGACGGTGCGCCATCAACGACCTGAGTTGTTCCCGGTTCCGACATGGCAGTCATGGCAAGGCGGAATGTCTGTTGAGTCTGTGCGACGGCATCGGAAAATGCCGGTAGCAGTAATGTGCTATCCATTAGTCTTCTCCTCGCACCAGCGTCATGAAGTCCACTTTGGTCGCCGCGCTTTGCGCCGCTTTGGCTGCGCGCGTCTGCGCCTGCTGTTGGGCCAAAGGAGTTATCAGGCAGTCCAGCCAATGCTGTTGGCGGTCGCCCTGCAAATGCGCATCGGCCAGGGCGGCAAGTTCCGCGTGCGGCTTGCTGCGACCAGCGACATAGCTATGGCCAGTGCTGCCATTTTCCAGTTGTACAACGCAACGGGTCGCCGTCATCTCTCCCAGATTGAATGCGGCGCCGCTGGCGCCGACACGACCTCGCACCATTACCATGCCAATTTCAGGCGGACGAATCAGGCGGTAAGCCGATGCGCGCAGTTGCTCGCCATACGCATCGAGTTGTCCGCCGGCACGCGCCAGCACGCTCATCCAGTGCTGGCGCCCTGCCGATCCTGCCGGTTCATTTTCTACAGTCATATTCATACCTAACCAAGGGCATTGACCCTGGTTTCCTTAAATAAAGAATTTGCGCAGTCGCTGCGAAACAATGTCGATAGCGCTTACCACCACAATAATGATGATCAGGATGGCGCAGGTCTGGGCAAGCTGAAAGCCACGTATGGCTTCCCAAAGCGTGACGCCAATGCCGCCCGCACCTACCATGCCGACCACGGTGGCGGAACGCACGTTCGATTCAAAGCGATACAGCGCATACGAAATCCATAGCGGCAGCACTTGCGGAATCACGCCGTAGATGACCTCTTGCAACGCGCTTGCACCTGTAGCCCTGACGCCCTCGACCGGTCCGTGGTCAATGGCTTCGACCGCCTCGGCGAAAAGCTTGGCCAACACGCCAGTCGTACCAATAAACAGTGCCATCACACCGGCAAACGGGCCCAGCCCGACGGCCACCACAAACAACATGGCGAAAACCATTTCGTTAATGGAGCGAAATGCGTCCATCACCCGGCGCACTGGCTGGCTCACCCACCACGGAGCGATATTTTCCGAGCATAAGATTCCCAGCGGGATCGAGCACACGATCGCCAGGACGGTTCCCCACAGTGCAATCTGCACTGTAATGACCATTTCTTTAAGATACAGCTCCCAGTACCGGAAATCCGGAGGGAAAAAGTCAGCGGCAAATTCGCGCATATTGCTCGCGTCGCGCCACAACATGGCCGGATTCATTTCGGCGCCCTTCCAGGACCAAGCCAGGGCGGCGGCCAACAAGGCCCAGCCCAGCCATTGATACCAGGGGCGCTTTTGCTGCGAATCAGCCAATGCGGATACAGTAAGAGCAGTCATGTAAAACGGGTTCCGGATAAATTGATCTTCGCCCGGCCACGCGCCGGGCGAAGACATAGGCCATTTACTTGGCGCTGGCTACTTTCTTGTCTAGCGCTTCCATACGCGCATTCAGCTTTGCCAGGCTGGCATCGATTTCCTTGATCTTGGCCTCTTTCTCGGCCGCCTTGAAGGTATCGTCGGCGCTTACCTGACTACGTTGCTTGAACAGTTCCAGTTGGCGGATAGGCAACAACTGATCGTCGCTGGAGGCGCGGAACTTGCCCCACTGCAAGCCTGCCAGCACAGCAAGTTCTTTCTCGTTAGCGCCATAGTTGGCAAAGAAATCACCAATTTTTTTCTTGACGTCTTCAGGCAAGTTCTTGCGCCATACGATAGGATCGGACGGGATCAGTGGCGACTTCCAGATGACTTTAAGCTGCGCAGCCTTGGCGGCGTTGGTTTCTTCCAGACGTTCCATGCCCTCGGTGTTGAACGTGGCAACATCGGCCTGCTTATTGGCCACGCTCAGCGCGTTGACCTCATGGCTGGCATTCAATGTGCGCTTGAACACCTTGGCCGGCTCGACATTGTTCTTGGCAAAAACGTAGTAGCCCGGCACCAGATAGCCGGATGTTGAGTTTGGATCGCCATTGCTGAATGTGAGGTCCTTGGCATTCTTGAGCATGTCCTCCACCGAATTGATGGGGCTGTCTTTATGCGCGATCAGCAAACTCCAGTAGCCTGGATTTCCATTGGCTGCCACAGTTTGCGCGAACACTTCGCCGTTAGCGCGATCTACGGCTTCCATCGCAGATTTATTGCCATACCAGGCGACGTCAACTTTATCAAAGCGCATGCCCTGGATGATGCCGGCGTAATCAGGAGCGAAGAAAGCGTTGATCTTCATGCCCGTGCGCTCACTCATCTCGGCCAGGAAAGGCTCCCACATACCTTTCAAGTTCTGCGATGACTCGGTTGAAATAATGCCAAAGTTCAATTCTTTGGTATCGGCGGCGCTGGCGGAAGCAAATGCTGTCACGCCGGTTAGCGCCAAAGCCAAAGCAAGCTGCTTCATATTTTTAAACATATCAATACTCCTGTAGTGCTTCATTAGCTTGTCTGAATCAGTTGAAAATGGTTGGAGCGAAGCCTTTACGCGGCGACAAGCGACAAAGGACGCGTTGCCGGCCGGCGCGCGACAGGCTCGGGCAGCACCAATGGCGCTTCCAGGTCCCCGCCATAAAGCTCGCTCAAGAATTCACGGCTCAGTGCATCAACCGAACCGTCGAAATGGATATGCCCCGACTTCAACGCCACCACTCTTTCGCAGTAACGCATGGCATAGTCGACCTGATGCAATGTGACCAAAACCGTTTTGCCGTCTTTCTCGTTGATGTCGGCCAGAATTTCCATCACTTTGCGTGCGGACTCGGGGTCCAGTGAAGCGATGGGTTCGTCGGCAAGAATAATTTCCGCGCGCTGGGTCAATGCCCGCGCAATGGCGACACGCTGCTGCTGCCCGCCGGATAGCGTGGATGCGCGGCGATGGGCGAATTCGGCGAGGCCCACTCTTTCCAGCGCTGCCATGGCCAATTCTTTATCTTCGGATGTAAACATTCCCAGTGAACCGCGCCAGCGAGGCATGCGGCCCAGGCAACCCAACAAGACATTGCGCAAAACACTTAAGCGCCCTACCAAATTGAACTGCTGGAAGATGTAGCCGATATCCGCGCGCAAGCGGCGGACTTGGCGGTTAAGGTTGCCATCGGCTTGCAAGGGACGACCCAGAACTTCGATTGAGCTTGCCCCTTTGGAATCGCCACAAGCCAGACCCGAAATATGGCGCAACAGCGTTGACTTGCCGGACCCTGACGCTCCGATCAGCGCCACCATTTCGCCAGGCTGGACTGCCAGCCCCATATTGAATAGGACTTGCTTGCCGCCGAAGCTTTTATTCAACCCGTTAACTCGAATCACTGAGTTCATTTACGTATCCCCAAAAAGCCGGGCGACACAAGCCGCCTTCGATGTCCAGCATCATAGAGACGGCGTATGACGTAAGGATTACGTTCGGGTGACGGTTTTATTACGCGCAGGCCCCTTCCCTGGATAGGCCACCGATATAATCCCTAGACGAACAAGAAAGCAGCCGGCCAGCCGCTTGCGTACGAACAACTTATAGGATTAGCGACATGGAACCCTTAGCGTTTGACCACCTAGTACTGATGGTGAGAGATCGCCTGACAGACCTGGCCCCCCGGTTTGAACAGGACGGCTACACCCTGACCGACCTGTCTATCCATAATCTGGGTTCCATCAACCGCCTGATTACCCTGGACAGCGCCTATATCGAGCTGCTTGGATGGCCACAAGGCAAACCGCCCGCACGCAAGGAAATTGCCGATTCACCCGAAGGGTTGGATGCCCTGGTCTTGCGCAGCAACAACGCTGGGCAAACCTTCGAATACCTGAAAAGCCAAGGGTTTGCCGTTAACCCGGTTCAACGGCTGGAACGTGCGCTCGTCTTGAACGGCGCCACGCATACGGCACGCTTCGACACAGTCAGGTTTTCAGTACAACCCCTAGCAGGGCTAAGGGTTTATTTTTGCCAACACTTGACGCCGGAACTGGTGTGGGCCGAGCCATTCATGCAGCACGATAATGGCGCTAAGAATCTGACCGACATTGTCATTGCCGCACGACAACCGCAATCCGTAGCGCAAACCCTTGCGACTTTGGCCATGGCCAGTATCGACAAGGATGACAAAGATAACTACGTCATTACCTTGCCTAACCTTCGTCTGCGCGTAAGTTACGATGCCAAGGTTCCAGAAGCAAAAATCACTGAGGCCTCGCTGGTCGGCAATAATGGTAAGGAATGGGCATTCAATACACGGCTAACTGAACATTTCCCTAACTAGTTATACTGAACTGGTCT
Organism: Pollutimonas bauzanensis; assembly: GCF_040393045.1. Taxonomy (GTDB): domain Bacteria; phylum Pseudomonadota; class Gammaproteobacteria; order Burkholderiales; family Burkholderiaceae_B; genus Pollutimonas; species Pollutimonas bauzanensis_A. The sequence continues at coordinate 43,320 of NZ_JBEBUX010000007.1, forward strand.
TTACTTACAGTCGCCTCAATAAAGGAATCTTGAATGTCGACTACATCAGCAGCTTTTCTGACCAAAATTGGCGCCTCATGTTTGCTGGCGCTCTCAATGGTGGGCATTGCCAGCGCCGACACTGCACCTATCAGGCTGGTCGTACCCTTCCCCCCGGGCGGCAGCACCGACATCGCATCCCGCATTATTCAGCCCAAGCTTGCTGAACTGCTTGATCGGAACGTTATTGTCGAAAACAAACCCGGAGCAGCCAGCCAGATCGCCAGCCAGTATGTTGCACGTGCAAAACCCGATGGCAACACTTTGCTGGTCAGCTTTGACACGCACGCCATCAATCCCATCGTAAAGTCGGATCTTCCCTACGATACCTTCAAAGACTTCCGAGGCATTGCATTTGCCTTACGCTTCCCGCTGGTCATTGGCGCTTCCGAGGCCACGCCTGGTAAGAATCTGAAGGAATTCCTGGCAATAGCCAAGAACCAACCTGAAAAGTTCAGCTATGGGTCGACAGGAGCCGGATCACTGAATCACCTTGCAGCCGAAGATCTGAAGCGCCAGGCAAAAGTCGAGATTCTTCATGTCCCGTTTGGCGGCGGCGGGCCAGCTGTGCAAGCTGTGCTGGGCAATGTGGTCAACTTTACGATGCTCAGCTACGCGGCAATGAAAACGCACATCGCAGCCGGCAAGATCAAACCTTTGGCAGTTACTGGCACCACTCGCCTGCCCGATTTACCCAATACACCCACAGTGCAGGAATCAGGCTTCCCCGGCTACGAAGCCTACTCGTGGATAGGCATATTTGCCCCTGCAGCGACACCGGACGACGTAGCCAACACGCTGACTACCGCTTTCCAGAAAGCGCTGAATGACAGCGAAGTCAAAGGAAAGCTGACTGCCTTGGGATTTGACGTGGTAGGCACCGATGGCCCCAGCGTGGACAAATATACGGTCGAACAATATAAGCGCTGGGATAAGTTTGTGAAAGAAACCGGACTTTCGTTGACAGACTGAACCGTCGCCGCACGCATACGATAGTGCCAGATAAAAAGAAGCGCCTGCGTTTACACGCAGGCGCTTCTTTTTATGCAAACTGAGTTGGCCAGGATTAACCCCGGCCTAATGCTTTATTTATCTGCAGACCTGGTAATAGCATTACCCGCCTTGCTGATGTCTTCGCCAGCGCCGGCCATGGTATTGCAACCTGCCAAAGCAAAACAACCGATCAATGCCAGAGATGCAAGAATTTTAGTAGCCATGGTGTTCCTTTCGAGATGTAGGTATTTTAAATGACAAGTGAACAGATTCTAATACAAGACTAGCCGATTTTCACATGAAGCTCGCCCAGACCGGCGATTGCGCCAACCAGGGTATCGCCCGTTACCACAGGGCCTACGCCTTCGGGGGTTCCGGTGAAAATGATATCGCCGGCTTTGAGCTCGAACAAGCCTGACAAGTAGGCAATGGATTCGGCCACATTCCAGATCATTTGCGACAAATCGCTGGACTGTTTGACGGCGCCATTGACGCTTAGCGAGATAGCACCGGAATCCAGTGTGCCGACTTGTTCGCGCGGATGCAGCGGACCAACCGGCGCAGACTGATCAAACGCCTTGCCAACTTCCCATGGCCGCCCCTGTTTCTTGGCTTCGCCTTGCAAGTCGCGGCGCGTCATGTCAAGGCCAATACCGTAGCCCCATACGCATGCAGCGGCCTGTTCGACAGTCAGATCGCGTCCGCCTTTATCCAAAGCGACAACCAGCTCGATTTCATAATGCAGATTCGCCGTCTTGGGCGGGTAAGCCATCAGGCCGACCTGCCCATCAGCCACATTAAGCAATGCATCGGCGGGCTTATTGAAGAAAAAAGGATCCTCGCGCCCGGTAAACCCCATTTCTTTGGCGTGTTCCGCGTAATTGCGGCCAACGCAGTAAACACGGCGCACAGGAAACACGGCATCGGAACCCGCTACAGGAATCGCAGCAACAGGAAGCAAAGGAATAATCGTGTTCATTTAATTGCCACCTTTCGCGTAGCGATCAGCACCATCGCGGATTTCCTTAATGGCGGCGTCACGGCCTTCCCAGCCTTTGACCTTGACCCATTTGCCTTTTTCCAGATCTTTGTAATGTTCAAAGAAATGCTGAATGCGGGCGAGATCTTCAGTCGGCAAGTCTTCCGGCTTCTGGATATGGCGGTAAGGAGGATATAGCTTGTCGACCGGCACGGCCAGCACCTTGGCATCGCCGCCTGCTTCGTCGTCCATCATCAAGACGCCAATGGAACGGCAGCGAATGACTGCCCCGATCTGGATTGGAAACGGAGCCAGCACCAATACGTCGACGGGATCCCCATCGTCAGATATGGTTTGCGGAATGTAGCCGTAGTTGCAGGGATAATGCATGGCAGTCAGCATGAAGCGATCCACGAATACCGCGCCGGAGTCTTTATCGACTTCGTATTTGACCGGATCCGCATTCATGGGAATTTCTACAATGACATTGAATTCTTCTGGCAAATTGTTGCCGGCCGGCACACGGTCTAAACTCATGCTACTTTCAACCTTAAAATTTAAATGTAAAAAAGATCAGGATCGACTGGAACCGCGTGGCGGCCGGTCGGAAGTTTGGGACAAATCGACGCCCGGAATTGGCGCGCTGTCAAAATATTCGTCAAGTTCAGCGTCTATAGCAGAATGAGGCGATGAACCCGTAGCTATCGCAGGCTCCCTTGGAGGCGAAGCAGGAAACGGCGCTGAACCGATGACATCGTCGTCGGTGAAATCGGCCGCGCTGGCTGCAACAGGTGCAGCGTCCACATGCCTTACCACATGGGCTTCCGGCAGACTTTCCACATCGATAAGCGTAGGGTCGCCACGAGTATCAGCCGCCGGCAAAGCCCGATTGATGGGCAACACAGGCAACACGCCAGCAACACCGGATGCCAGGCGCCAATGCGTCATTGCGTCCGCCGAACGGCCCAGGCGATCGTATAAATTACCCAGCAAGGCGTGAATACGCATATCGCTGCGTATTTTCATGCTGCGCAGCAGGTAATGTTCGCCCTGCCCCCATAGTTGTCCAGTAAGACACAGATTACCCAAGGTAGCCAGCAAGACCGAGTCTTCAGGATGGGATTTGAGCCAAACTTCGGCTTTGCTAAGCCGGCGGGCGACCAAGTCGGGCGGGCATTGGGAATAAGCGCTAAGCAAGCGCGGTTCCAGCTTGACGTTGATTGCCGCCTCGAGAATCTTCGAGGCCTCTTCGTAATTGCCTTGCCCTTCCTGAATAGCAGCGCCAGCCAGCGCAATATCAGGCAAGCACCGCTCTTCGCCCTTCAGGTCACCCCAAATGGATTTGAATCCATCGGCCCCACCTGCATGCAAGCGAGCCGCCGCAGACGTTTCGATGAGTTGCAAGGCTTCGGCCTTGTCGATGACGCCGCGGCGCGACAGCAAGCGCGTAAGTTCGTAGACGCGATCATGATTGCGCAATTGGCGATGGGCGCGCAATAGCAAACGGGTTGCATGAAAATAGCGCGAACTGGCGTCTTGCAGCGGCTGCAATAACACCAATGCGTCTTGCGGCCGATTCTGATCCAGGTACATTTCGGCGGCTACCGTCGCGGCGGCTTCGCGCAACCTTGGGTCTGTACCGGCGCTTTCCTGCGCAAGGGCCAGAGCCTGGTCGCGGCGCGTGTATTCGCCCAAATGATGGGAAGCCCGGGCTGACGCCAAACCGGCCAAGACTTTGCGGCTACTGGAACGAGTGCGCCCCAACAGCTTGGAAAGCACTTTTTCCGCTTCCGTATAGCGACCTTCCAGCACATTGATCCAGCCGCTTTCCAGCAGCTTGTAATCATGATTCTGTGCACGCAGGCCGCGCCATGACCGAAAACGCTCCGGACCCCTGGATATCCACACCAGGACACGCAACACCACATACAAAATAATAAAGCAGCCCAGTATCAGCAAAACCGCCAAAGTCAGCGACAGCTCGACACGCCAGGGTTGCGCCACAATCAGCACGTTACCGCTGTGGTCACGTAAAACCAGCGCCAATCCGACGGCAGCTACGAATACCAGCAGTGTCCAAAACCATGTTCTCATTGCTTACCCCTGTGGCGTAACTGGCGCCGCATCGGCAGGCTGTGCGGAAGGCTGTTCTGAAGGCTCGGCCTGCCCGGACTCGTCGGTTTGAGGGCTTTGCTGCGAACCCGCATCGGGCTCGCCCTGCGGCTCGCCGGAAACACTTGGGTCGGTTGCGTCAACCGCGCTGTCCCTGGCCGATTTGGCACTGGCTTCGCGCAAGGCTTCGACAGCCTGCAAGCTGTTAGTGACCGTTGGCAACTTCAGATCGATGGACGTATCGGCCATTTGGCGAGCCAGCTTCAGCGCTTGGCGAGCCTGCTGTGATTTTTGGTCATAGCGGCTTTCCACGGCTTTGACCAGCGCATCGGTTTCAGCTTCCCATACCTTGGGCTGGCGCATCATCAGGGCCAGCTGCGCCGTCATAATGCGTAAACGCAGGTTTTCGCGGAAACGCGTGGCCTGGTCAGGCGACATCAACAAGGCAGTGGGGTCGTCGACCCGGCGAACCGTAATGAATTGGCCCAAATCCTGGCGTATGGACGACCAGGCGCTGCGCGACCAATCATCAGCGGTATCAAGTGCCTGACGCCACCACGGGGCTGTGCTATCAATGCCGTTTTCTGAAGAAACCGAAACAGCAGCCGGAGGCGTCGGTTCTGATTCGACAATAGCGGGTGCGGCATCGTCGGGAACCAGCAAAGGAGCTTCGCTGATCAAAGCACTTAGCTCGTCGAGCTCGGTGGACAGCAGGGCAATATCGATGGTCGATGCGGCCCGCAAACGGTCGAGGTCGCCATTGATGGTTTGAAGCAAAGAAGCCAGCCCTGGACGATTGGCGCGGGCCAATTGCGCTTGTGCTGTTTCCAGCGAAATAACTGCATTGGCGACATTGCCGCTTAACTGCAATTGCTGCTGGGCGATGGTTAATAAATGATCGACGTCGTTAAGCAGCACCAGATCGGAGCCGCTATCGGTCAGATTGCGAAATGCCTGCTCCAGGCTTTCGATATGGTTCTTGGATTCGCCCAATGCGCTTTCCAACGCCGCTATTTGCCTGGACTGCTCCTGAAGCGACGACAGCGCTTGCTGGGCCTGTTCGGCTGCCTGGTTCGCCGTACTGGCGCCAGTATTCACTTGCGTAGCCAGGCTACTGCTAGTTTGCTTGAATTGTTCTTGCTGATACCACAATGCAGCAGCCAAAGCCACGGCAAGCAACAACACAATAATGAACGCAGGCAACAAAATAGTGCGTGGTTTTTTAGCAGGCGGCGCCGCTTTAGGCTGAGGCTTTGTTGCCGGCCCAGGGGAAGCAGAAGTACCTGGGGCAGCTTGCGAGATCTCGGGTTTTTTATCAGTCATGGCGAGATTGTAATCCTAGGAGCTTTCTTAAGGCGACGTCATCTGGCCTATGGCCTGGAAAATGGCGTCATCGCTGGGTGAGCATACTTTTACCATTGGCGGCTCTGGATTGCCAGTAGCATTAATCAGGGATTGTAAACGGCTTGCAACGCGTTCATGTATCACAAGGAAACGGCACTTGACCCAAGCGGTTTCCAAGCCTAATCGCTGAATATTGGCAAAGACGGCATCGACGCTTTCACCGCTAGTCAATAAAAAAACACAAGGCTGGGACGAAGCCAGCACAGCTTGCAGCGCCGCGGCCTGCTCGTCTTGCCATTGCGCGGGCGTCCGGCCATACAAGGCCAGCCGCTGCACACGGCTACCGGCCTTTTCACATTGGGCGCCCAACCATTCGCGCCCCGACTCGCCTCGTACTATCAATACTCGGCCAAGCTGATGCAACCGGGGCTGTAACAAGGCCCACAAGGCTTCGGAATCCTGGCCCTGAGCCTCGGCATCTGGATGCAAAATCTGGGCGTGCGGGATCAAACCCGAATCGTACAAGGGCCGCGCGCTGGCGTGCCCGACCGTCGCCGCGAGCGTGCCCGCCGGCCAGGAATCGCCATTGCCACGCTGAGCCAATAAATCAAGATAAAACTTAACGGCGTTGCTACTGACGAAAACGACAAGATCATAGTCGTCGGGGGCCGGCAATTGCGCAGCATCGGTGATGAGCGGATGCAAGGTCAAGGCTGGCAGCGTAAGCGCCTGCCAGCCATCGGCTGCCAGGCGGGAGGCAAGCTGCGTGTTTTTGCCTTGCGGCCGTGTCAGTACAACGTTGGCTTTCATGGTTGCTGCAACCACTAAATGGCCGCCACGTATCAGGAGGCCGAGTCCGGGGACAAAAGCCTGGACAAAATGGCCTTGGCTCCCTTTTCGAGCAATTCTTGTGCTGCCTGCTCGCCCAGCGCCTGCGCCGAGGAAACCGGACCGGAAGCGTGAGAGCGAATGATCTGTGAACCGTCGGGTTCAGCCACTAGTGCGTCGACATGCAGGGTACCGTTATCCAACCAGGCAAAGGCCGCCAAAGGCACTTGGCATGATCCGCCAAGCACCCGTGAAACCGCACGCTCTGCCGAGGTGCAAGCCGTAGCTTCAGCGCATGCCAATGGCGCAAGAATAGCCTGCATATCGCTGCGGGATTCGAGAATCTCGATACCCAAGGCCCCCTGACCTGCTGCCGGCAAGCTTTGCTCGACAGACAGGAAGCCCCGTATACGAGAGGCCAGGCCCAAGCGCCGTAACCCAGCTGCCGCCAGGATGATGGCGGCATAGTCGCCACGATCCAGCTTGCCCAGACGGGTATCGAGATTACCCCGCAAGGCCTGAATTTTCAGTAATGGATACTGCTGGCGTATTTGCGACTCGCGGCGCAGGCTCGATGTACCGACAACCGCCCCGGCAGGCAAGGCGTCCAGCGAGGCGTAATCATTGGAAACGAAAGCGTCGCGAGGATCGTCGCGTTCAAGGATGACCGACAAGGCAAACGGGCTTTGCATATCGACCGGCACGTCTTTCAACGAATGCACGGCCAAGTCTGCGCGCCCGTCCAGCAGCGCGGTTTCCAGCTCTTTGACGAACAAGCCTTTACCGCCGATTTTGGACAAGGTGCGATCCAGTATCTGATCGCCCCGCGTCGTCATGGTCAGCAAGCTGACCTGGCATTCGGGATAAAGCGCTTGCAGGCGGTCACGCACATGCTCGGCCTGCCATAAGGCAAGCCGGCTGGCACGGGTTGCGATAACCAGCTTGGAGGGTGCTACTACCATACCCTAGCCTGCCAACAGCGAGAAGATAACGGTAAGCACGATACCGATAATCGCCAGAATGCCCAAGCCTTGAAGCAGCGACAAACCCGCCTCGTCAGGCTTTTTGCGACCCGAAGATTTAAACAGCCCCATCTGTACTTCCCTTGGCGGCACTGTTACGGCTGGCTATCCATTTGCCAATCGCGACCACGAGAATCGCGCCTATGATCTCTGCGGCTAGCTTGATTGTACTAGGCTGCACACCCCAACGGCTTTCGATGAAGATATCGGTAACCAACATGCCGCCGGCAATCCAGCCCAGCAATGCCGCGCCCAATGTAACGACCAGCGGGAAACGATCAATCAGCTTCAGAACAATCGTGCTGCCCCAGATAATGATAGGCACGCTGAGCAGCAAACCAAAAATCACATAGCCCAATTGGTGATCGGGAATGGTATTTTGTGCAGCACCGGCGATAGCGATAACGTTATCCAGACTCATGACGAAGTCGGCAATAATGATCGTCTTGACTGCCGCCCAGATTGACGCGTTAGCCTTGATGTTGTCGTGGTGGTCGTCTTCTGGAACCAGCAGTTTGATACCAATCCACAGCAGCAACAAGCCGCCTACGATTTTAAGGAAAGGAATGCCAAGCAAAGTCAGTGCGAAGGCAATAAGAACAACGCGCAATATGATAGCGCCGGCCGTTCCCCATAAGATGCCTTGCACGCGTTGCTTTGGACCCAGATTACGACATGCCAATGCGATGACCACGGCATTATCGCCACCCAGCAAAATGTCGATCATGACTATCTGGAACAACGCGCCCCAGTGTAGTGTTTCAAAAAACTCTACCATCTAAATTCCTGTTTCAACGTGAAAAAGCGTTAAGAACCCCGGCACTGCGTCGAGGTATTTAATATAGCGGCTCATTGTAATTCAGGCAGTATTCTGCTTTGACTTTTACCTGAAAAATGTCACCCCGCCCCCTGCTCAATTATTGCATAGGAAAAAAAGCCTCCTGAGGGAGGCTCTTTTTTCCTACCGTATACTTCTTTACAGCACCGATTTGAGCAATTTGCCCATTTCCGATGGGTCGCGCGTAGTGCGCATACCGCAAGCTTCCATGATTTCAAGTTTGGCATCAGCCGTATCGGCGCCACCGGAAATCAATGCGCCTGCATGACCCATGCGTTTGCCGGCAGGAGCGGTAACACCCGCGATAAAGCCAACAACAGGTTTGGTCATGTTGTCTTTAGCCCATTCCGCAGCGTTGACTTCATCAGGGCCGCCGATTTCGCCGATCATGATGACTGCATCGGTATCGGGATCGTCGTTGAACATTTTAAGCACATCAATGTGCTTGAGACCATTGATGGGGTCGCCGCCAATGCCCACAGCCGTCGATTGGCCCAGACCAAGTTCGGTCAGTTGAGCAACGGCTTCATAGGTTAACGTACCAGAGCGGCTGACCACGCCGATACGACCCTTGCGAGCAATATGGCCGGGCATGATGCCGATCTTGAGTTCGTCAGGTGTAATCAGACCGGGGCAGTTAGGGCCCAGGACCAAGGACGTCTTGTTCTGGTCGCGCATGCGATTGCGCAGTTCCAGCATGTCGCGCACAGGAATGCCTTCCGTAATGCAGATGACCAGATCCAGGTCGGCTTCGACCGCTTCCCAGATGGCTGCCGCAGCGCCAGCAGGGGGAACATAGATAACCGAAACGGTGGCGCCGGTTTCTGCCTTGGCGTCTTTGACGCTGCCGAAAATTGGCACGCCTTCAAAGTTTTCGCCAGCTTTCTTAGGGTGCACGCCAGCAACAAATGCAGCTTTGCCGTTGCCGTATTCACGGCACATATGCGTATGGAACTGCCCGGTTTTACCGGTAATCCCTTGGGTAATGACTTTGGTGTCTTTGTTGATCAGAATCGACATTTACAAATCCTCAGCAATATTCTTATTTCGCGGCGGCTACGACTTTAGTCGCGGCTTCGGCCATGGTGTCAGCACTGATAATGGGCAGGCCCGATTCAGCCAGCAATTTCTTGCCTTGCTCTTCGTTGGTACCCTTCATGCGCACAACCAGCGGCACGCTGAGGTTCACAGCCTTGCAAGCAGCAATAACGCCTTCGGCGATGACATCGCAACGCATGATGCCGCCGAAAATGTTGACCAGAATGGCCTTGACGCCTTCATTCTTGAGCATGATCTTGAATGCTTCGGTCACCTTCTCGGCCGTAGCGCCACCGCCCACGTCCAGGAAGTTGGCTGGCTCGCCGCCGAACAGCTTGATGGTGTCCATGGTTGCCATGGCCAGACCCGCGCCGTTGACCAGGCAGCCGATATTGCCTTCAAGCTGGATGTAGGCCAGGCCGAATTGGCTGGCTTCAACTTCAGCGGGATCTTCTTCGGCCAAATCGCGGTATGCAACGATTTCAGGATGGCGGTACAAGGCGTTGGAATCGAAGTTGAACTTCGCGTCCAGGGCAATGATGTCGCCCGAACCGGTCAGGATCAGCGGATTGATTTCAGCCAACTCAGCGTCAGTTTCCCAGAAAGCTTTGTACAGCTTCTGGAATTCGGCAGCGGCTTTGGACACCGAGGCTTCAGGAACGCCAATACCGCGTGCCAATTCAGCGGCTTCGCTGTCGGTCAGGCCAGTCTTGGGGTCTACGAATACCTTGAGGATTTTTTCCGGCGTTTTTTCAGCGACTTCTTCAACGTCCATGCCGCCTTCGCTCGACGCCATGACGCATACGCGCTGCGTACCGCGATCGGTAACGATACCTACGTAGTATTCTTTCTTGATGTCGGCGCCTTCTTCGATCAGCAGGCGACCTACTTTTTGGCCTTCAGGTCCGGTTTGATGCGTAACCAGTTGCATGCCCAGGATTTCAGATGACAATTGGCGCACTTCATCAATGGAGCGGCCCAATTTAACGCCGCCGCCCTTGCCGCGGCCACCCGCGTGAATCTGCGCCTTGACTACCCAGACCGGACCGCCCAGCTTTTCAGCTGCGGCAACGGCCTCATCAACGGAAAAAGCAGGAATTCCGCGTGGAACAGTCACGCCAAATTGCTTCAGCAGTTCCTTGCCTTGATACTCGTGAATTTTCATTTATTACCTGTCAGAACGTAAAGAATAAGAAAAAGAACGCGTGCGCCAGTGCTGAAAAGCACGGCTGCCCGCCCTGTGAGGATGGCTTACTCGCACTTCGCCTCGACCTTAGGGGCCACATACCATTTGGGATAGAACTCTTTTGCCACAGGCCCGTCAACCCTAAGGGCATGGCACCCATCGAGTTGAAAGGGGCGCCTGGCCGGTTGGCCGGGAGCTTGCTGTTCTTTGCGGCGCTTGTTCGCCATGGTCTGGATTGCGACCGTAGGCAAGACGTACGACAGTTCTGTCATGTGGCTGCAGCCTGCCGTTTTACCGTAGCGGTCTTTGACGACCTGACGAAAATTGCGCAACAGATTCATGCCAACTAAATCCCGGTAATTGGGAGCGATGGCAGTGCAGTGTTCGTTGTACGGTGCGGCATCGTAATCGGCAACAGCGGCTGTGATCATGAACTGATCGTCAATCGTGACGCGAAGATGCATATGGTGAATAGGGTCGCCGGCGCGATGTACCGCGTCGCCGCCCTTTATGGGGAAATCGTAAGCCTTAACGTCGATCAGTTCGGCTTCGAGATCCCACTGCCCATCCTCCCGGGCATACGAGCTCACGCGTATGGAACGCGTATGCAATGGTTCGCGAGCTATGTCGGGAGGCGGTAGGGGCATTTACAAAATAATCTATGGCGAATAACCCTCTAAGTATAACGCAGAGCCTGGGCAGCACTCACCATCTTGACCAGGGCCGCTTCCGTTTCGACCCAACCGCGAGTCTTCAGGCCGCAATCGGGATTGACCCACAGGCGCTCGCGAGGCAAGCGGCTGGCGGCTTTTTTCATCAGAGCGACCATCCAGTCCACTTCGGGCACATTCGGCGAGTGAATGTCGTACACCCCTGGACCGATATCGTTGGGGTAATGAAAATCCTCGAATGCACCGAGCAGTTCCATGTTGGAACGCGAGGTTTCAATGGTGATGACATCCGCGTCCATCGCAGCAATTGCCTCGATGATGTCGTTGAACTCGGAATAGCACATGTGCGTGTGCACCTGTGTTGCTTCCTTGACGCCGCCAGTCGACAAACGGAAGCAATCAACAGCCCATTCAAGATAGCGCGCCCAGTCAGCGCGGCGTAAAGGCAAACCTTCCCGGAATGCCGGCTCGTCGATCTGGATGACAGTAATACCCGCCGCTTCCAAGTCCACCACTTCGTCGCGCAAGGCCAAGGCTAGTTGGCGGCATGTCGTTTCGCGCGGCTGGTCGTTACGCACAAATGACCACTGCAATATGGTGACAGGCCCTGTCAACATGCCTTTAACTGGCTTTTCGGTCAGCGATTGCGCATAAGCAGACCAGGCCACCGTCATTGGAGCGGGCCGCGCCACATCACCGAAGATGATCGGCGGTTTTACGCAACGCGAACCATAGCTTTGCACCCAGCCATTCTGCGTAAATGCGAATCCACCCAGCAGCTCACCAAAATATTCGACCATGTCATTACGCTCGGCCTCGCCATGCACCAGCACATCCAGGCCGACTTTTTCCTGGAAACGAATGACATGCTCGATTTCTTTGCGCATCGCTTCTTGATAGGCTGCATCGCTAAGCGCCCCGCTCTTCCAGTCACGGCGCGACACCCGAATTTCAGCCGTTTGGGGAAACGACCCAATAGTCGTTGTTGGATAAGCCGGCAGCCCTAGTTTTTCCTGTTGGGCCACGATACGCTGAGTAAAAGGCGCGCGGTCACGAACCAGAGTGGAGGACTTGGCCAGGCGAGCCTGGACAGCGCCATTATGAATGCGCACCGACTCCTTCTTGGCCTTCAGCGCTGCCCTTTGGCCTTCCAAAGCGGCTTGCGTAGCCGCTGCTGGCGTAGGCGACAGCGAATCGGCCAGCCAAGCCAGCTCATCCAGTTTTTGGGTAGCAAACGACAACCAGCCCCGCAGCTCGGCATCAAGATCCTTTTCAGCATCCAGGTCTACCGGCACATGCAGCAATGAACATGACGGCGCCAGCCAGAGGCGCTCGCCAAGGCTTGCCGCCAAAGGTTCAACGACCGTACGGGCCTGGTCAAGGTCCGTGCGCCATACATTTCGCCCATCGATCAGCCCAATCGACAGTACCTGATCATTGCCCAGGACAGCCAAAACGTCGTCAAGCTGATCGGGAGCCCGCACCAAGTCAATATGCACGCCCTGAACCGGCAAGTCCTTCAAAACTTCAATATTTTCTTTCAGATGTTCAAAATAGGTGGCCAGCAACACGTTGACGCCAGCTTCGGCCAATGTGTCGTACACGTTCTTGAACGCGTCCTGCCATTGGGCAGGCAAGTCCAGGCCCAAAATAGGTTCATCTATCTGCACCCACTCAACGCCCAAGGCCTTGATTTGTTGCAACACCTCTTTATAGACAGGCAATAGCTGATCCAGCAAAGCGAGCTTGGAGACATCACCCGCGCCTTGGGAGAATGCGTCGCCCTTGCCCAGCCACAACCATGTCAATGGACCCGGTATGACAGGTTTAACGCTGTGTCCTAAAGCCTGAGCCTCGCGGATTTGGTCAAACAAATAACTGCGGGCAATACGATAAGAGGGCTCGGGTGCCAGCTCGGGCACAATGTAGTGGTAGTTGGTATCGAACCATTTGGTCATTTCGCAGGCGGCGGCAGGCGTCCCCTTAGGCGCACGCCCACGCCCCATCCGGAACAAGGTATCGAGGCCAACAGTATCTTTATCCGATTGCGCAAAGCGAGCTGGAACGGCCCCCAACAATGTAGTCCATTCCAAAATATGGTCATACCAGGCGAAATCACCGACCGGCACGAACGCCACGCCCGACTTAGCCTGAACATTCCAATGCCTGGCCCGCAATTCCCGTCCGGTGTCCTCTAGCTCTTCCGCTGACAGATTGCCCGCCCAATACGCTTCGATTGCCCGTTTCAGTTCCCGTTGGACGCCGATGCGAGGAAAACCTAGATTATGAGTAATAGTCATGATAATTCTTTATTGAATGAAATATATTTGCTTAACGGAGCTATTGTGCCTATACAATTCATTGAATCAAAATCAAATACACCATCCTTAGTATGAATTATTTTCATTTAATGCGAGAAATTTGAAAGCAATGCTTGAAATACGCCATATGGAAACCTTGTGCGCCATACGCGATGCGGGCAGCCTTCAGGAAGCTGCCGAGCGGCTCCACGTCACCCAATCCGCGTTATCCCACCAATTGCGCGACCTGGAAGTACGCCTTAAAACGCCGCTGCTGAACCGACGAACACGCCCTGCCCGCCTTACTACAGCAGCGCTGCGCATCCTTGCTCTCGCCGACGAAGTGCTGCCGCGATTAAAGGCCACCGAACGCGAATTGCAACGGCTGGCCGCAGGGCGCACCGGCCGGCTTCATTTAGCAATCGATTGCCACTCGTGTTTTCAGTGGCTGATGCCAGCGCTGGATGCATTCAGGCAAGACTGGCCTGACGTCGAACTGGATCTGTCGGCGGCATTCTCATTTGCGCCGCTACCCGCACTGGTTCGGGGCGATCTGGATGTCGTGGTGACATCAGACCCGCAAGAAATCGACGCCGTCGAATACGTGCCGCTATTTCGGTATGAACTGGTTCTGGCCGTCTCCGCAGCCAACCCATTGGCCCAGCATAAATATATTGAACCTGAACAGTTGGCGGATCAGGTTTTGATTACCTATCCCGTAGATCGCCAGCGCCTGGACGTTTTTACGGTATTTCTTGATCCTGCGGATGTAGAGCCTGCGGCTATCCGCAAGGCAGAACTGACACCGGTCATTGCACAATTGGTCGCGAGTCAGCGCGGGGTAGCGGCTTTGCCCAGTTGGGCTCTGACCGAGTATGTGGATCAGAGTTGGCTGCGAGTATGCCGTTTGGGTCCACAAGGTGTGTGGCGTACGCTGTATGCGGCGATGCGCACTGAGGATCTGGATGCGGATTATTTGCAGGCTTTTTTGACGCAGGCTAGGGATACGTGTTTTAAGACGTTGACGGGGATAAAGGCGGTGCGTTGATGGCGGGTGGTTTCTAAGCTGCCGTGTTGTATGGTTTTGGCCGTCTATCGGTTTCTTGAGCGGCGGCTGTAGGGCTTTAGCCATTTATCGGTTTCTTGAGCCAGCTGCTGTAAGGCTTTAGCCGTTTATCCGTTTCTTGAGCGGCGGCTGTCACAGGGGCTGGGACTGGCTCAGCGCTTAGCGGCCCTGTGCTTCGCCAGGGCTAC
>NZ_JBEBUX010000008.1:0-57706 GCF_040393045.1 Pollutimonas bauzanensis
TCAGGGCGGGATGGATGTAGCATTCACGGCTACCAAACCCCTTACCCGATTTGAGGCGGGTAATCCCTGGGCGGGTATCTGTCACGTAGACCAACTTAGGCGCAGGCGTCTTGGAGTCTTGGTTTATTCCACTCATAGGTTAATAGCTGATCGCCTGTAGAGCGCCTTTGGAATTGAGTTCGAGGCAAGTTACATGCCTGCACTTCCTGGGCACGGCGGTTGCTGCATGATTTAACGGTGTGTTTCGAACCAAACTTGAAGGGGAACAAAATGACCGTTGGAACCATTCTCTTGATCGTGTTGATTTTGTTGCTGATAGGAGCGATTCCTAGCTGGCCTCATAGCCGGAGTTGGGGATACGGGCCTGTTGGCGGGCTCGGGGCATTGCTGGTGATAGTCCTCGTATTATTGGCATTGGGGTATGTGTAGAAATGCGGTGAAACAAGCGTACTAAGCCGCTTCTCGCTTTGCATCGACGCTTGCAGCTTTACGGCTGGTAATCCAGTATCCCACCAGCACCACGAATAAAGCGCCACCCACTTCTATTGCCAAGGCTATGTTGCTGCCTGGCTTGCCGAAATGCTCGATGACGGCGAGATCAGTGATCATCATGCCGGCGGCTATCCAGCCGAGCAAGCCGGCGCCGAAGGTAACGATGAGTGGGAAGCGGTCTATCAGTTTGAGCAATACCGTGCTGCCCCAGATAATAATGGGTACGCTGACCAGTAGTCCGAAGATGACCAAGACGACCTGGTGATCGGAGTGCGCTCTTTGCGCGGCGCCTGCAATGGCAACGACATTATCCAGGCTCATGACGAAGTCCGCGACGATTATCGTTTTGATGGCCGCCATAAGTGTGTTGCTGCCTTTGATATCAGAATGCTCGTCTTGTGGCGTCATCAGTTTGATACCTATCCAAAGCAGCAACAGCCCTCCGATGACCTTGACGTATGGCAATACAAGTAGTGTCAGCGCGAATGCAATAAGGACGACGCGCAAGGCAATGGCCCCGGCTGTACCCCACAAGATGCCTTGCATACGGCGCTCCGGCGGCAGGTTGCGGCAGGCCAGCGCAATGACCACGGCATTATCGCCCCCCAATAGGACGTCGACCAGAATGATTTGAAATACAGTCGTCCAATTCAAAGTTTCGAAGAACTCGATCATGACTCTCTTTACCCCTCAAGCGATCGCTTTCGAAATGCAACCCGAGACATGAAAGCGTTATCTGCGATGAATTTTTCTTTATCCTACTCCTATTGTTCAGCGATTGGCGTAGGGTAACCGGCTAATGATGCAGGATTTTGGACAGGAATTGCTGGGCACGTTCGGTACGAGCCTCTAGGTTTCCAAAAAACTCTTCGCTGCTGCAATCTTCGACGATCTGGCCTATATCCATGAAAATCACACGGTCTGCGACTTTGCGGGCAAAGCCCATTTCATGGGTAACCACCATCATGGTCATGCCGTCGCTCGCCAAATCGACCATGACGTCCAGCACTTCGTTGACCATTTCCGGGTCTAGCGCCGACGTGGGTTCGTCGAACAGCATGGCGATGGGATCCATGGCCAGGGCGCGGGCAATGGCCACGCGCTGTTGCTGCCCCCCGGACAACTGACCCGGAAACTTGTCCTGGTGGGCTCGTAAACCGACGCGGTCCAGCAAGACTCCCGCACGTGCCGCGGCCTCTGCCTGACTGCGTCCCAGCACCTTGACTTGGGCAAGAACCAGATTTTGCGTTACCGATAGGTGCGGGAAAAGTTCGAAACTTTGAAAAACCATGCCAATACGCGCGCGAAGTTTGGGCAGGTCAGTGTTGCGCGCCCCTACGGAAATGCCGTCGACGATGATTTCGCCTTCTTGAAAGGGTTCCAATCCATTCACGGTTTTAATTAGTGTGGACTTGCCCGAACCGGAAGGGCCGCAAACGACGACGACCTCGCCTTTTGATACGCTAGTGGTACAAGAATTAAGTACCTGTGTGTCGCCGTACCATTTGCTGACCTGTTTTATGTCTATCATGTAGATCCTGACGTTTGTGTTCGATGGTTTCCAAAAGCCTTATGCCAAGCTCATTTTCACGCTCCAAGTCGCCGTCGCTGAATGCATTGAAGGCGTTCGAGGCTGCAGCGCGCCATCAAAGTTTTGTAAAAGCCGCCCACGAGTTGAATGTAACGGCCGGCGCGATTGCGCAGCAAGTCAAGCAACTGGAAGACTGGATAGGCTGCCCGCTTTTCCAGCGATCCGCACAAGGTATCAAACTAACTCCCGAATCGCAATTAGCATTACCCATGCTAAGCAAGGCATTCGACCAGTTAAGCGACGCGGTGATGGCATTGCACCACGCGGGAAAACCGACAGAAATCACCATTGCCGCCCTGCCTTCAGTGGCGTTACTGTGGCTATCCCCGAGGTTGCCGCAGCTTTCGGCGATGTTTTCCGACTGCTTTTTTTCCATTACGGCGCAAGAATATCCACCAAATTTTCGACGTGAGCCCTTTGATCTGGCGCTGTTTTATACCGACAAGGAAATAGAAGGTGTGACGCGCATCCTGCTGGGCAAAGAAGAGCTGCTTCCGGTATGCGCGCCCTCCTTACTTAGAAAGGGGCTGGCCACCGAAATGGACCTCAAGTCGGTTCGACTGCTGCACGATACGGTTTGGCGCGATTACTGGCGGATTTGGCTGGATTTTGCAGGAATGACCAGCATAGATGCATCCAAGGGTTCGGAGTTTTCTTTATACAGCATGGCCCTGCAGGCGGCCATTAATGGGGCTGGCGTCCTGATCGGCCGCAGCGGTCTGGTGCGTGATGCGCTTGAAACCGGCCAGCTTATTGCGCCATTCAACGTACGCCTGCCTGCACCAGATCAACTAAGCCTGTTAATGCCTCAGGAATCTCCTATGCTCCATAAGGCTGATTTACTGGTAGATTGCCTGAGGCTCTAGGCCTTCCTGCCCCTGGCGGCCATGCTTGCTGTCAGGCATAGTTATTCTAGGTCTGCAGTCCACAATAAATCGTTTGCTCGGCCTGCTCTTGCACGCCTACCATGAAACACAGACAGCCGGTCTATAAGTGTGTTCATCATCCAAGCGAGACTACAGCATGCTCGAACCTAGAACATGGGTGCCCGATTCTATCGAGAACTTCATTGGGGCCATCGCCCAGAAGACAGCGGGCGCTTCCCCCGACGAAATCGACAACCGCATTGCCGCCCTGATCACAGAAAACAAAAGAATCCACGAGGTGGATTGCTTCAACCTGAATCCCGCCACCAATGTCGTGAACCCCAAGGCCGAAGCAGTGCTTGCAAAAGGTTTGGGCTCGCGTCCGTCGCTGGGCTATCCGGGTGACAAGTATGAAATGGGGCTTGAGGCTATTGAAGAGATTGAAGTTATTGCCGCTCAGTTGGCAGCCGAGGTCTTCAACGCCAAGTATGCCGAAATCCGCGTAGGGTCCGGCGCCCTGGCGAATCTTTATGCGTTCATGGCAACGTGCTCGCCCGGAGACAATATTATTGTGCCCCCACCTTCTATCGGCGGCCATATTACTCACCACGAGGCCGGCGCGGCGGGCTTATATGGGCTGCACATACATAGTGCACCGGTGAACGCACGGGGTTATACGGTAGACCTGGATCATCTTCGCGAAGATGCACGCAAGTTGCGACCCCGGCTTATTACTATCGGCGGAAGTCTTAACCTGTTCCCCCACCCCATCCGCGAAATTCGCCATATTGCCGATGAGGTCGGCGCAATGGTGCTATTCGATGCCGCACATATGTCCGGGATGATAGCCGGACATGCCTGGCAGCAGCCTTTGCAGGAAGGTGCGCACCTGATGACGATGAGCACTTACAAAAGCCTGGGCTGCGCGGCTGGCGGATTAATCGTGACAAATGATGCGGACCTGGCTAAAAAACTGGATGCCATCGCCTATCCCGGGTTGACTGCCAATTTCGACGCGGGAAAATCAGCCGCCCTGGCAATCAGTTTATTGGACTGGGTCGTCTATGGGCGATCGTATGCGGCAATGATGGGCGAAACTGCCAAGACGCTGGCCCAGGCGCTACATAACGACGATATTCCGGTATTTGCCGCCGATCAGGGATTTACCCAGTCGCACCAGTTTGCACTGACTGCCGCTGCCTGGGGTGGCGGGCAGACTGCGGCCAAGAAGTTGCGGCAAGCCAATATCCTGACTTGTGGGATTGGGCTGCCCATTGCCAGTGTTGCCGGAGATTTAAACGGCTTGCGCTTTGGCACCCCTGAAATTGTGCGTTTTGGCATGCGCCCTGACGATATGCCGGCCCTTGCCGGATTTATCGCTAAGGCGCTAAAAGCCAAGTCGGTTTCAACCGACCTGGCACGGCAAGTGAGCGAGTATCGCCACAACTTTACGGAGCTGCACTTTATAAGAAGCTAGGCAAATCACCCCAAGGAGACAACATGAAAACAATAGTTATCGGCACCGGGTTGGCAAGCGCACTTTTATTCTCGACATTGGCTGCAACGCAGGCCTATGCGCAAACATCCAAGCTGGCTACCGTGATCAAGCGTGGCGAACTTATCTGCGGCACGGACAATACCAAGCCAGGCTTCGGCTATATGAATCCGAAATCTGGCAGGCTGGAGGGTTTCGACGCTGATTATTGCCGTGCCATCGCCGCAGGCATTCTAGGCGACGCAAACAAAGTCAAAATGGTCGCGCTGACCGACAAAAGTCGCTTCAATGCCCTGCAAAATGGCGAAGTCGACGTGGTGTTCTTTCATACAACGGTAACGGCAACTCGGGCGTCGGTGGTCGGAGCGGCCTTCTTGCCTGTCAATTTTTATGATGGCACCGGTGTGCTCGTGAAGAAAGCCGACAAGATCGGCGCTATTGCGGATCTTGATGGCGGCACCATATGCACAACGCAGGGGTCTACAACAGAAGCGGTCTGGGCCGACTACATCAAAGGACACAAATGGCAGCCCACGACCCAAGTCCTTACCTATCAGGATCTGGACAAGCTGTTTGCCGCGCTTAATAGCGGTCGCTGCAATGCCATGACCACCGACAAGTCGGCGCTCGTTGGCTGGAAAGGCAATGCTCCCAAGCCGGATGACTTCGACGTGTTGGCCGAAACCATTTCAAAAGAGCCCCTTGCCGGCTTTGTGCGCCAGGACGACCATCAGTGGCAAACCGCGCTTACCTGGATTAACTACGCGCTTATTCAGAGCGAAGAGTTCGGCATTACCTCCAAGAATATAGCGGAAAAAGCCAAAGACCCTAACCCGGATATCCAGCGTTTCCTTGGGTTGGACGGCGATGTTGGCAAGAACTTGGGACTGGCGCCTGATTTTGTCCAGAAGGTCATAACAGGGGTTGGCAATTACGGGGAAATCTATGATCGCAATATCGGTCCGGACACCCCTTACGGCATAGCCCGAAAAGGCAGCTTGAACGACTTGTGGACCGGCGGCGGTCTTATGTATTCGCCGCCTTTCCGTTAAGGCGGACTGAAAGCTCAGGAGGCCCTATGCGCGCCAAGGGGAACCAAGAGCGTTACAGCGTCGGCGACCATCTGCTGCAAATAGCCGTGGTGGTCGGCGCCATTGCGCTCGTCCTGGGCTTGGGCGGCAGCATTTACTACGGTCTTGCTGCCCATAACATCCCCATCAATTTCTCGTTTTTATCGCAAAAGTCGGGCTTGCACCTTACCGAGGGGCTGACCCTGGACTGGTCCGACGGCCTAAGTCTGCAAAGCTTTACCTCTAATCACACTAATTTGCAGGCCTTGACTCTCGGCATCTACAACACCCTTAAGGTCGCCTTTATAGGCATCGTCTTCAGTACCTTATTAGGCGTGCTGATAGGTGCGGGGCGTGTTTCCCAAAACTGGACGCTTAATCGAGTGTCTTTGGCTTTTGTTGAGCTGATCCGCAATACGCCTTTGTTGATACAGCTGTTCTTCTGGTACTTTGCCGTTGTCCTGCAGTTGCCTGCATTGCGTGATGCTTCGGTTTTTTACGGCGCTATTGCCAGCAGACAAGGTATTTACATGCCTGGCATTCTTGCTGCCCCCACATGGCCATACTTCTGGTGGGCGGCCTTGTTTAGCGTTGTCGTAGTTGTTTTGGTACTTGCTTACACGCGCGATATGGGTCGACGTGCGTGGCGATGGCCAGCTATTGGTGTATTGCTGCTGTTGTGGTTGCTTGCGATGGCAATGTTAGGCCTGCCCTTACGTGTCGATTTGCCGGTGGCATCGCGGTTTCGCGCCAGCGGCGGCTGGGCGTTCAGCCCGGAATTCTCCGCTATTTTATTGGCGCTGGTTGTTTATACCGCTGCCTTTATTGCGGAAATTGTGCGCGGTTCTATCGAGGCCATTACTCAGCGGCAATGGATGGCCGCATTTGCGTTGGGTTTGAAACGCCGCCAAGCGATGGCGTACATCATTTTGCCCCAGGCCTTGCGAATCCTCGTCCCGCCGCTGGTCAATCAATACCTTAACCTTGCCAAGAATACTTCTTTGGCAATAGCCATAGGCTTTCCCGATCTGTTCAATATTTATGGCACGATAGCCAACCAGACTGGCCGCAGTATGGAAGGTATTCTTATTGTCATGGTGGCGTACCTGTTGCTTAACTGGTTGATCAGCCTGCTTATGAATATCTATAACCGGCGTTTGCTGGCTCGGGGAAAGCGATGAGCACGTCGAGGATTATCCGGTTTTGCAGGAAAAACCTATTCCCGGGCTGGGCAGACGGCCTGGTGTCCATCGCTACGATAGTTATCGTGGTGGCGCTGCTTTATTCCTTTGCCTACTGGGCCGTTTTTCAAGCCGACTGGGGCGTCATCAGGGACAGCCTGCGCTTTATGATGGCGGGCTCCTTAAGCGCCGATGCAATTTGGCGTGCCTGGGCAGCCAGCACTCTGTTCTTTCTTTTGGTCGGCGCCAGCCTGGCCAAGGTGACACGCGCTCGGGCCTCGAAAGCGTTGCTTGTTGCGGGGGCCGTTTTTGTCTTGCTCGTTTTAATGTTGTGGTTGGCAGGTCACACTACAACGGCCTTGAGTATCGGCTTGGTATTGGCTGCCCTTTGTGGGTGGTGGATCGGAGCACGATGGATATCGGGTAGCGCCTGGCTGACCGTAGCTTGGATCGTCGGCACCGTCGTCATGTGGAATATATTGGTGCCTGGCGAAGGCCGCGTTGTAGGCGGTTTGTTGTTAGGCATATTGATTACGCTGGTCGCCGCCATCGCCAGCTTCCCGTTCGGCGTTTTACTGGCGCTCGGGAGAACGAGCAGATTGCCTGGGGTGCGCATTGCCAGTGCCTGCTATATAGAATTAATACGATCCCTGCCCTTGATTTCCATTCTTTATTGGGCCTGGATGGTTGTACCTTTGATCCTGCCGAGCGATGTGCGAATTAACGACTTAGTGCGCGGTGCAGTTGGTTTCACGCTTTTTTATGCAGCCTATGTTGCCGAGTACATTCGCGGCGGCCTCCAAGGCGTGTCAGAAGGCCAGTGGAATGCCGCCCGCTCTTTGGGTTTACGTAAGATCCACACGCTCAGCTATATCGTCTTGCCGCAAGCAATACGGTCGGTCCTGCCCGGCCTGGTCGGCAACGTACTGGACATTTTCAATAATGTGCCCTTGCTGTTTATTATTGGCTTGACGGAATTCGTGCGCGCGGGTCAGGTGGTGCTATCCAATCCCCAGTACTCGGATCAGCTCTATGAAGTGTATGTTTTCATGTTTGCCGTGTATTTGCTGATTGCCATGGTGCTATCCTGGAGCTCTCGCGTGGCAGAGCATTCCATGAGCGTGCGGAACTGACCGGCAAGCGCGATGTGGCGATACCGCTGCGTTATAAAGAGAGCCGTATGCAGCGTACAATACTAATTGTCAGTACGCAGTATGGACTAGGTCACTAACATGTTTATTCCCACTGTTGGGCAATAAACATTGCACAGACTTGATGTCGATCAAGACTTGTTTTCAAAAATTGTATTTAAATATCAACATACGATATAGTCGTTTATGCAGTTGCAGCATCGACTTTTTTTTACTGTTGTTGTCCCGGAGATTCACTATGTTAGTCAAAGCTACTTTCGCCGCCCTACTGACCGTTATGAGCCTGCCCGCATTGGCCGCTACTTGCGAAGCCACTATCGAGTCCAATGATGCCATGCAGTTCAACACAAAAGAAATGGTGGTGGATAAAAGCTGCGAGAAGTTCACCGTTAACCTCAAGCACACAGGCAAGCTGGCCAAGGCTGCTATGGGACATAACTGGGTCTTGACTAAAGCCGCCGACAAGCAAGCCGTGGCAACGGAAGGCATGACAGCCGGGTTGGACAAAGACTACGTCAAGCCAGATGATGCCCGCGTCATCGCCCACACTAAAGTGATTGGTGGCGGGGAATCCGATTCGGTCACTTTCGACGTTTCCAAATTGGCTGCAGGCGAAGACTATGCATTCTTTTGCTCTTTCCCTGGTCACTGGGCAATTATGACAGGCACCCTGAAGCTGGGTAGCTAACAGTCAGGCGTGCAATAGCACGTCAGCAGCAAAACAAAATGGGCTCCCGCGGGAGCCCATTTTGTTTTGGTCGCGCCTGGTCTGGGCGGAACGCTATGGGTTATGGATCCGGCCATTGTCCATCGTTGCCGCCTAAATTGATATTTGTCAATTGAGCAAACAGCGTTTGTGACTAACATGGTTTCAAATCATTGAAACGAGTTGTAGCATGCCCCGCTTGACCCAAGAACATAGCAAGTTTGTCCGCGCAGTACATGGTTTCATGCTGATGTTTTTGTTGTTAGGTATCTGTACTTCTTTCACAGCGCAATCCCAGCGCCTTCCCGAATTCCTCGACATCAAGGCTTCAGACATCTTTCCCGGTGCGGATCGCTTAGGTCCACCCGAAGGCAAGCCTATGGTCGCTCGCGCCTATGCTGGTGAAAACCAGCTGGGGTATGTCTACCTGACTTCCGATGTGGTCAACACACGTGGTTATTCAAGCAAACCCATAGACACGCTGATCGCTATTGCCAATAACGGAAAAATCGTGGGTGCCAAGCTGGTACAGCATCACGAGCCTATTGTGCTCATCGGCATCCCGCAATCCAAAGTTGATCATTTCATTCAGGGTTATGTAGGCCTGAACTTTGTCGACAGCCCGCCCCGGGCTGGTTCCCCTACGCCGGTAGATATCATTAGTGGCGCTACCGTTACCCTGATGGTAATCGGCGACAGCATTACTCGATCAGCAATCGGCGTGGCCCGCGTTTATGGCATAGGCGCGACGCAATCAGGCGTGGCACTGGCAGAAGCCGAAGCACCGGCCAAACGCGTCATTGATCAGGACAAGACCGAGATCATGTCCTGGGATGAATTGGTTGAAGTCGGTGCTGTACGCAATATGCATCTTACTATTGGCGACATCAATAAAGGCTTCCAGGAAACCGGTCGTAAAAATGCAATCGACCATCCAGAATCAGGTGATCCCGATGACCAGTTCATAGACTTGTATGTCGCATTGGTCAGCGTGCCTTCCATAGGGCGCAGCCTGTTGGATGAAACCGAATGGAAGCGCTTGCAAGAACGCTTGAAGCCTGGCCAGCAAGCTATGTTGGTGGTCGGGAACGGCCCCTACTCTTTCAAAGGGTCGGGTTATGTTCGTGGCGGTATATTCGACCGCATTGAAATCATCCAGCAAGAAAATAGTTTTCGCTTCACCGATAGCAGTCATAAACGGCTGGCTGACATCGCCGCCAAAAATGCCCCTCGGTTCAAAGAAGTGGCGCTTTTCGTGGTTCCCGAAGATGCGGTTTTCGATCCCCTGGAGCCCTGGCGCTTGCAACTGATGGTGCAGCGTATCATCAGCGTCAAAGAAAAGGCGTTTGTTACCTTCGACCTGGCATACACCCTGCCCCAGGCTTATACCAAGGCTGACCCTGACGCTGTGGTTGCTGCGCCGGCATCGCCAGCGATAACCACTACGGAAAGCGCCAGGACGACAGCCGAGACCGAGTTCGAAGCCGCCCCTCCCATCTGGAAGCAAATATGGCGCGCCAAAACGGGTCAGGTTGCCGCGGTGCTAGGCGCCCTGCTATTGCTGGTTGGCGTGTTCTTTTTCCAAGACCAGCTAACTCGTCGGCCTGTGTTCTATGACCGCTTCCGTCTTGTGTTTCTTACATTCAGCCTGTTCTGGCTGGGTTGGTACGGCCAGGCGCAGCTGTCTGTCGTCAATGTGCTGACTTTCACTTCGGCCTTGCGCACAGATTTCCGTTGGGAGTATTTCCTGATGGACCCCGTAGTGTTTATTTTGTGGTGCGCCACTGCGATCTCGATGGTGTTCTGGAATCGCGGCGCGTTCTGTGGCTGGTTGTGCCCATTCGGCGCCTTGCAAGAGCTAACCAACCGGATTGCGAAACGCTTGGGCGTAAAACAAATAACGGTGCCGCATGGCGTTAATCAACGGTTGTCCACAATCAAGTATGTGGTCTTCATCGTATTGTTTGGTTTTTCGCTGTACGAACTGTCGGTTGCCGAGCAACTGGCTGAAATCGAGCCTTTCAAGACGGCCATTATCCTGAAGTTTGTACGCTACTGGCCATTCGTCTTGTTTGCCGTGTTGCTGCTGGCTGCAGGCCTGTTTATCGAGCGTTTCTTTTGTCGGTACTTGTGTCCGCTGGGTGCTGCCCTAGCCATTCCAGCTCGTTTGCGGGTCTTCGACTGGCTCAAGCGATACCGCAGCTGTGGGAATCCCTGTCAACGCTGCAACATCGAGTGCCCCGTTCAGGCCATCAATCCTGAAGGCGACATCAATCCCAACGAATGTATTCAGTGCCTGCATTGCCAGATGCTGTATCACCACGACCAAAAATGCCCTCATCTGATTCAGAAAAACGCGAAGCGGCAAAGGCCGCACAAGCCGGCGCCCAATTCTATACCCGAGGAGACGGTGGTCCGGTTTACGCCCGGTTCGCCAACGGTTCGGCCACGAGACATGAAACCCGAATCCTGATGTTTTACACGGCAGGACAACTCATTTTCAACAGCAGTAACTTTATAACGGCGGTCGCTATCCGATGGCTCGTATGCAGCTGCCACCCATTCTTAGGAGTTTTTCATGTCCGATCAACAACCCGATAAAACCGTACTCAGCCGCCGAGGGTTTCTGGGAACGGCTGCGTTGTCCGGCGCAGCTGGCCTGGTTGGCGGCACACACCTGCCTGCTTTCGCAAAGAATGAAAAAAAGGGTCCCAAAGGCCAGTCGACTGAAGTCGCCCCAGGCGACCTGGACGAATACTATGCTTTTAACTCGGGCGGTCAATCGGGCGAGGTGCGCATTTTGGGCTTGCCCTCCATGCGCGAGCTGATGCGTATCCCCGTTTTCAATCATTGCAGCGCCACAGGCTGGGGCCGTACGAATGAAAGCATCAAGATACTGACCGAGGGGCTGACACCGGCAACCAAAAAGTATTTGGGCGAAGGCAATGTGTTCTTGAACGGCGATGCCCATCACCCGCATATGTCGTTTACCGACCAAACGTACGACGGGCGATACATTTTTATTAACGACAAGGCAAATAACCGCGTCGCGCGCATCCGTTGCGACGTGATGAAAACCGACAAGATCACTGAAATTCCAAACGTTTCAGGCGTTCATGGCCTGCGTCCTCAGCGCTACCCTCGCACTGGCTATGTGTTTGCCAATGGCGAGCACATTATCCCATTGGTCAACGACGGTACCGTCATCGACGACCCCAAGAAAAACTATTGGGCAGTCTATACGGCAATTGACGGCGACACCATGAAGGTCGCATGGCAAGTGCTAGTGGATGGCAATCTGGATAACGGCGATGCCGATTACCAGGGGAAATATTCGTTTTCGACTTGCTATAACTCCGAAAAAGGCGTCACAGTCGAGGAAATATCTGCCAACGAACAAGACTGGGTGGTTGTCTTTAACATCAAGCTGATCGAAGAAGCTGTCAAGAATGGCGACTTCAAGGAAATGGGTGGTGTTCCGGTCGTCGACGGGCGCCATGGTTCCAAGTACACGCGCTACATCCCAGTGCCCAACTCGCCCCACGGCTGCAACGCCGCACCCGATGGGATACATCTGGTCCTGAATGGCAAATTGTCGCCCACGGTGACTGTGGTCGATGTGCGCAAGCTCGATGACCTGTTCGCCGACAAGATCAAGCCGCGCGATTGCGTCGTCGCGGAACCCCAGCTCGGTCTGGGGCCACTGCACACAGCCTTTGACGGCCGCGGCAATGCCTACACCACACTGTTCATCGACAGCCAGATGGTGAAGTGGAATCTGGACAAGGCCAAGCGCGCTTATGCAGGCGAAAAGGTCGATCCTATCATCCAGAAACTGGATGTTCACTATCAGCCCGGGCACAACCACAGCACCATGGGCGAAACCAAGGAAGCCGATGGCAAATGGCTGGTTTCACTGAACAAGTTCTCGAAGGACCGTTTCTTGAACGTGGGTCCTTTGAAACCGGAAAATGACCAGTTAATAGACATTTCGGGTGATGAAATGAAGCTGGTGCACGATGGCCCCAGCTTTGCCGAACCACATGACATGCTGCTGGTGCATCGCTCCAAGGTGAACCCGCTCAACGCCTGGAAGCGTGATGATCCTATGTGGGAAGATGCGCGAAAAATGGCGGAACAAGACAAGGTCACGCTGGAAGGCGCAGCCAATGTCATTCGCGAGGGCAACAAGGTACGCGTCTACATGATTGCCGTAGCCCCTATGTTCAGCTTGCAGCAGTTTGAAGTGAACGAAGGTGACGAGGTCACAGTCGTAGTGACCAACATGGAAGTCATCGAAGACTTGACCCACGGCTTCACACTGGAAGGTCATGGGATCGCCATGGAAATCGGACCTCAAGCAACATCGTCGATCACCTTCACGGCGGGCCGCCCCGGCGTGCATTGGTACTACTGCCAATGGTTCTGCCACGCGCTTCATATGGAAATGTCGGGCCGGATGATTGTCCATCCTAAAAAATCCGCGTAAGTTCCTATGATATTTTCCGCGTATCCGATTGGAAAGCGGCTGGTGCCGGTCAGCATGATGCTGGTCGGCCTAGGTCTTTCTGGCGCCTTGTGCGCAGCAACGATAAGCGTTCCTGCCGGCGCCAGCCTGCAGCAGGCAGTGTCGTCGGCAGCGCCTGGCGATGTATTGCAACTTGCCTCAGGCGATTATCCTGGCAATATTATTATTGACAAACCGCTGGTGCTTGAAGGCCCGGCAGACCGCTCCGCCGTTATCGTGGGCACTCGCCAGGGCCGCGCTCTTTGGGTTCAGGCCCCTGATGTCACGGTGCGCAGCATGACAGTAACGCTTTCCGGCCTTAGTCTTTCTGAGATGGACGCCGGGATTTTCCTTGATAAAACTGCCCATAACGCCCTTATCGAGAATAACGATGTGCTGGATAACTCCGTAGGTGTCTATGTATGGGGCCCCTCGAACGTGCTGGTGCAAAACAACCGTATCGTGGGCAATAAAGAATTAAGAATGGCCGAGCGCGGTAACGGCGTCACCTTGTGGAACACGCCCGGCTCGACCGTTATCGGTAACGATATTTCCTGGGGCCGCGACGGCATCTTTGTAAATACCAGCAAGCGCAACGCTTTTCTCAACAACCGCTTTAGCCATCTGCGCTATGCAGTGCACTACATGTACACCAACGACAGCGAGGTCAGCGGCAATGTATCTATAGGCAACGATATCGCTTATGCCATCATGTTTTCGCACTCCCTTATCGTCAAGGACAACATCTCCAAGGGCAGCCGTGACCAGGGCTTGATGCTGAACTATGCCAACGATTCAGCAATTAGCCGAAATGTGGTCGTAGGCGGCGAGAAATGCGTTTTTATCTATAACGCCAATCGCAACCAGTTCGCTGACAACCATTTCCAGGACTGCGACATTGGCATTCATTTCACCGCGGGTTCGGAAGGCAACCATATGGCCAATAACGCTTTCGTCAACAACCAGAACCAGGTCAAGTATGTAGGCGCGCGCTACCTGGACTGGTCCAGAGACGGCCGCGGCAACTACTGGAGCGACAACAGCGCTTTCGACCTGAACGGCGACGGCATTGCTGATACCGCTTACCGGCCCAACGATGTCATTGATCAGGTGGTATGGCGGGCGCCGGCTGCCCGCGTATTGCTGAATAGTCCGGCAGTTTCGATTGTCCGGTGGGCGCAATCGCAGTTTCCAGCCATATTACCTGGCGGTGTTGTCGACAGTGCGCCGCTGATGAAAGCGCCCGAATTGCCGACGCTCAAGAAATACAAGGAATTGGAATGACGATGTTTCATGTGGCGCTATCCAGCGTCACAAAAGACTATGGCGCGCAGCGCGCTGTCAACCGGGTCGACCTAAGTCTGCGGCCCGGTGAATGCGTTGCGCTTGCCGGCCATAACGGCGCTGGAAAAAGCACGTTGATCAAGCTGATACTGGGTTTGATCCGGCCCAGCGCGGGCGACGTGCTGTTGTTGGGGCATAACGCATCGGGCAGCGCTGCAGTGCGTATGCGCAATCATATCGGTTATTTACCTGAAACCGTGGCGCTGCATCCTTCATTGACCGGTGCTGAAACACTGAGTTTCTATGCAAGGTTGAAGGGTCAACCGGTATCTGGGAATGCGGCCTTGCTCGATAGGGTTGGAATCACCCAGGCGGCAAAGCGTCGTGTCGGCGGTTATTCCAAAGGCATGAGGCAACGATTGGCGCTGGCGCAAGCGTTGCTTGGGGCGCCCAAAGTGCTGTTGTTCGATGAACCAACTACGGGCCTGGATCCGGCATCGCGCCTGATGTTCTACGAAGTCGTGCGCGAGCTGCGCAACAATGGGGCTACGGTGCTGTTAAGCACTCACGCTTTATCTGAACTGGACGGCCATACCGATCGGATCGTCGTCATGAAAAATGGTAGCAAGATTGCCGATGGGTCGATGTCCCAGTTGCGGCACACTGCCGGCTTGCCCATTCGGCTACGTCTGCGGCTTCCGGCGGGAACATCGGCCGTTGGCCAATTGCCGGACGCATGGCGCCGTGTAAGCGAATCGCAGTTTGAATTGGCTTGCCACGAGCGGGACAAGGTGGCCGCAATACGCAGCATTGGGTCCATAGGCCTGCCAATAGCCGATATCGAATTCCATACGCCCAGCCTGGACGATATGTACGCGCATTTTCTTAGGCGGGAAGACGTATGAACGCTGTATTTATTATTGTAGGCAAGGAAATCCGCGACGGCCTGCGCAATCGCTGGGTGCTGGCGACCGCCCTGCTGTTGGCAATGCTTGCATTATCGCTTGGTTTTCTTGGGAGTTCGCCTACCGGGGCGGTCAAGGTAGACCCATTAACGGTGACCGTGGTGAGCCTTTCCAGTCTATCTATTTTTCTTGTTCCTCTGATCGCCATGCTGCTTGCCTATGATGCCATCGTCGGCGAAATAGACCGCGGGACGATGGCCTTGCTGCTTAGCTATCCCGTCTCGCGCTGGCAGATCGTGGTCGGCAAGTTTCTCGGGCATCTTGCTGTTCTGACCCTGGCAACGACCGTTGGCTATGGTTCCGCAGGCGTGGCGTTGCAATGGGCACATGGAACGGCCGATCTTACCGCCTGGCAGCCATTTGCCTTTCTGATTCTGGCCAGCATATTGCTGGGTGCGAGTTTTCTCGCCATGGGTTACATGATTAGCGCCCTGGTTCGCGAACGCGCCACCGCCGCCGGTATTGCGATAGGTGTCTGGCTGTTTTTTGTGGTTATTTACGATATGGCATTACTGGGCGCCTTGGTCGCGGATCAGGGGCGCTTCATTACGTCCCAGTTACTGAACGGCATACTGTTGTTCAACCCGTCCGATGTCTATCGTCTGCTTAATCTGACAGGCTATGAAAACATTTCAATGTTTGCTGGCATGGCGGGCGTGAGCGGCCAGGCAGGACTGAGCATGCCAGTGCTGGTTGCCGCGCAACTGCTATGGATCGCCGTGCCATTTTCTCTGGCTGCGGTGTTCTTCCAAAGAAGGCAACTATGACATTCAAGCCTATTGCCACAATGACATTGGCCGCCCTGCTTCTGGCGGGATGTTCGGGGGGCGATGAAACGATTGCCGTGGCACCGCCAGCGCAAGAGGTAAGCATAGATGCCGTGGGGCATTATTGCGGCATGAATCTGGACGAGCACGCCGGTCCTAAGGGGCAAATATTCGTCAATGGTCGTAAAAATCCGGTTTGGTTCACTACGATAAAACAGATGTTCGCCTACACGATTCTGCCTGAAGAGCCTAAAGGCATCAGTGCAATCTACGTACAAGATATGGGCCGCGCCACCAATTGGGTGCAACCGGAAGCTGGCTTGTGGATAGATGGGCGTAACGCCTTTTATGTCATTGAAAGCCAGTTTATCGGCGGGATGGGCGCTGAAGATGCCTTGCCCTTCAGCGACGAGGCTAAAGCGCAGGATTTTGCCCGAAAAAATGGCGGCCGCGTTTTGGCCTTTGAAGACGTACCGGAGAACTACATCTTGCATCATGACGACGCTGCGCAAAACGCTGCTGGTGGGCTCAAACCTTTATCCGGAGAAGTACAAAAATGAAGTCATTGATTCAATCTCGCCGCCGGTTTATAGGGATTTTCGCTGCAGCGTCTGGCCTTAGTATGGGACCTGGTTTGTTGTCGCATGCATTGGCGATCTCTTCGGATGCACCCAAACCGGTCAATTGGCGCGGCGTCGCATTGGGTGCCGATGCTGAGTTACGCATTTACCATTCTGACTCGGCCATGGCACGAAAACTGATTTCGATGGCGTTGGCCGAAGTGCGTCGGCTGGAAAAGATTTTCAGCCTGTATGAGGAAAGCAGTGCGCTTTCGGTGCTTAACCGCCAAGGCTATCTGGATCACCCGCCCTCCGACCTGTTGCACCTGCTCGGTGATAGTCAATACTTCAGCCACCTGACTGGCGGCGCATTCGACCCTACGGTGCAACCATTATGGAATGTATATGCCAGACATTTCTCGGTAACGGGCGCCGATCCTGCAGGTCCGAGCAACGCCGCTGTCGACACCGCATTGGCGCTGGTGGACTACCAGGCCATCGAAATCGATACCACGCGAATTGGTTTTTCACGGCCCGGCATGGCGATTACATTGAACGGTATTGCCCAGGGCTACATCACTGATCGTATTGTTCACCTGCTAAGGAACGCGGGGCTCGACCAGGCCTTGGTCGACATGGGGGAAATACACGGATTGAACAAGGCGGATTCCGGCGCGCCATGGCGTGTGGGAATTGCCGATCCCCAGCATCCTGATCAAGTTCTTGAAACCATTGAAATACGCAACCAAGCCCTTGCCACATCGGGCGGCTATGGCACGGTTATCGACGCGGCGGGCCAATTCACGCATATTTTTGACCCAAAAACAGGACAAAGCCAGCCACGTTATCGCAGCGTTTCAGTGACCGCGGCCAACGCGACTGCTGCCGATGCCTTGTCTACGGCGTTTTCCAATATGAGCTTGGCTCGAGCAAAACAGATTGTCGTAACGCAGCAAGCCAAGGTCTGGTTTGTGCTGCCGGATGGTTCAAGCACGATAATCGAAGGCTAATCCAGTCAAAAATTATGACTCATGCCTGCCATATAGCGCGTAGTTGTTCCCTGACCTTGAACCACTTGGTCTTCAAGCGAATAGCGTTTCGCGATGCCGGCCATCGCATACAGGCTGGTGCGAGGCGATAATTGATGCACATAGCCCAAGGTCGCTACTTGTCCATTTTCGGCTTTTTCACCATTTGCCCAGTCCCAATTGGGTTTGACCAAAGACCACTGGGCAACCGCCGTACCGTTAGTGGTGACGGGAATGGCGACGCCAAGCAAGTAGGCGTCCAGGCGGCCACCCTGGGCGAATTCGGCGGCGCCCAGGCCTAAGCCAAGCCCGCTCGGATCGCCGCCATTAAGTCCAGCGTAACCATTTTTCTGACGGCTCCAGGCAACCGATACCTTCGCAACCTCGAAATCATACGATACGCCCAATTGCCAGGCCTCAGGATGGGGGGCGTCGGCAAGCAGCCTGTCGCTTATGAATGTCTTGTCCCAGGTAGCAACTGCTGCAAACGACTCAATTTCATATAGAATCGCCGCGCTATATGAAGGGGATTTTTGCCCGTTGCGCTGTTCACCTAATACATCAAAGCTATAACTTGCGCCGAAACGCAACCCAGCCCAGGCAGGAGAAAAGTAGTTGACGCTATTGTTTACCGAGTAGTCGTCAGAAGCCATAAACGTGGCGCCCATGCCCATATCTTTCCACGACGCAATTTCAAGCTCACTGCCGAATTCCTGCCCAACCGTATGTTGTCGACCAAGGCGTAATTCGCCAAACTGGTTATTGCCTAACCCCAACCATGCCGCGTTGCCGAAAAAGTGATCGCCATCATCGTCCAATGTCCCGGTGGCTCCGTCGAACACAGATTCCAGTTGGAAGGTGGCGGACCATCCATTGGAAAGCGCTTCCCGACCTATCATGCCGATCAGTGAATCGTCCAGGCCGCCGGAGGTAATGCCAGTGAGCTTCTGTTTGGTTCCGTTGGGGCCGTTAGCGTGTGTGGAGCTGATGCCCATATCCGCAACGCCATACAACATGAGACTGGATTCGGCGGCACTCGGAGCGCAATAAAAGGCAAGCAAGGCCAAGGTTACTGCTTTCATATCGTTAACGCCCTTAATGTTAATAAGCGACACCACCGAAAAAATAAAAATAATAATAATTCTTATATGGATAGATAATAGAATCATCAAGCCAACAGCAAGCTGAACATTGACGTTAGGATGGAATAACGAAATATCTATTTAGTCTTTCGGCCTATTCAGGCAGATCTTTACAATAGCTAAAACAAATCATTGCGATAGCATTTATTAATAATCGATGTCCAACCCTCACGACGCCAGACAAAAATGAGCACATTACACGTAGCACCCAATAAGAAACACGATGTCATCGTCATTGGTGCAGGTACCGGAGGCGCTGCTGTTGCCGCGCGTTTAGCCCGTGCAAGGCCGGATCTCGATATCGCTATTGTTGACCCCTCGCCTTTTCATTATTACCAGCCGGCCTGGACATTGGTAGGAGGTGGCCAGTACGCCATTGGGCGTACCCGCCGTGCGACTAGTCAGGTAGTACCCGCCGGCGTTGCTTATCTGGAAGATAGCGTAACGGCCTTCTTGCCAGAAACGAATGCCGTCCTCCTTGGTAGTGGCGAGCAATTGAATTACGACTTTCTGGTCGTGGCCGCGGGAATACAGCTGAATTGGAAGGCTATCGAAGGTTTGCCTGAGACCTTGGGGAAAAATGGCGTAAGCAGTAATTACCGTTATGATCTAGCACCCTACACGTGGGAGTGCGTTCAGGGAATGCAGGGGGGCGTGGCGATTTTTACGCAGCCGGCCGGGGCCATAAAATGTGCTGGCGCCCCGCAGAAAGCGCTCTATCTTGCCGCTGATGCCTTGAAGAAACGTAAGGTCAAGGTGGATCTGCGGTTTCATACCGCGGCGCCCGCCTTGTTTGGCGTTCCATTCTATTCACAGGCATTGGACAAAGTCATCGCTTTGTATGGTGCACAGGCCAACCTTGGCAGCAATTTGGTCTCTGTTGACGGGCCGGCTAAAACAGCGGTTTTTGAGTCGGTTGTGAACGGAAGCAAAGTGCGTGAAACAGTGAGTTTTGACTTCCTGCATGTTGTGCCGCCACAAAGTGCGCCTGATTTTATCCAGAACAGCTCTTTGGCTGACGCTACGGGCTGGCTGGATGTCGATAAGCTCACATTGCAGCACGTGCGCTATACCAATATTTTTGGAATCGGCGATTGCACTTCGACGCCTAATAGCAAAACAGCCGCGGCAATCAAAAGCCAGGCGCCGGTGGTAGCGGGCAACCTGTTACTGGCCTTGAAGGGACGTGAGGCGGCGGCCCATTATGACGGCTACGCGGCATGCCCACTGACGACTTCCGCGGGTAAAGTGCTGTTGGCCGAATTCTGCTACGGCGGGACAGTCTCGCCGACGCTAGGACTGGATCCCAGGGTCCCCCGGCGTTTTTACTGGTGGCTGAAGAAAAGCTTCTTTCCTGCATTTTATTGGCATATTTTGATCAGGGGCAGAAACTGGGCAAGTCTTCATAAAAAACGGGACTTCCCCGAGCAGTTGCCGGAGATACGAGCGTAAGGGGGGCATGCCCCCGGCTCGGATGGCCGCAGTTCAATTCTGAACTACGGCCCTTTTACTGTAATCTCGATGCTTTGATAGAACGCGGCAAGATTTTCGATGTCTGTATCGGACAGATTCGCCACCATCAACGACATCATCTCGTTTTTCCGCTCTCCGGATTTGAAGTCTTTCAACGCCTTGACCAGGTAGATTTCATTTTGGCCTGCCAGATTTGGCGCATCGGGCAGCGTCGCTATTCCGTTTGCACCGTGACAGGTCGCGCATTGCACAGCCTTAGCGCGACCGGCCGCCACATCGGCGGCCTGTACTGAGGCCGTCGGCAACAGGAAGCAAAGCGCTACCGCCGCCAGCCCCCTGCCTGCCGGTTTTCCGGACGCCCTACTTCCCCGCATAAGAGATCCTGTAGATCGCGCCGACATAATCGTCTGACACCAGCAATGAACCATCGGGCAGCACAGCGACATCAACGGGACGACCGAGGTATTCGTTATTCGGCGTTAACCATCCTTCCGCGAAGACTTCGGTTTTATCAGCGGTGCCATCTTCTTTCAGGCTGGTGAACATCACCCTGGCGCCGATTGGCGTGGTGCGGTTCCAGGAACCATGTTGGGCGGAAAAGATGCCGCCTTGGTATTTGTCCGGAAACATCTTTCCGCTGTAGAACGTCATGCCCAGGTCGGCGGCATGGGCGTCCATGTCGACCTGAGGGAAGACGGCATTGGCGGGCGCTTCATCGTTCTTGTATTCGGCCGTCCTGATCTTTCCACCGCCGTAGTAGGGAAAGCCAAAGTATTGCCCCATTTCCGTCGCACGATTCAATTCGCCGGGAGGGATATCGTCCCCCATGCCGTCGACTTGATTGTCGGTAAACCAGAGGGATTTATCTTTTGGATTGAAATCCATCCCAACCGAGTTGCGTACGCCTTCTGCGTAAACCTCGCGGTTCTTGCCGTCGACATCCATGCGGATAATGCCCATCATGCCTGTCTTAGCGTACAGATCGAGCTTGTCTTTTGGGGGAACGTTAAAGGGATTGCCCAAGGTAATGTAAAGCTTGTTATCCGGCCCCACGCGGCAAGTTCGTGCGCCGTGATTGAAGCTTTCTTCTTTGACCGGAATGAGTTCCCCTTGCGGAACGACGATGCCCGCAGCGACATCGGGGCCCT
The DNA here is from genome assembly GCF_040393045.1 of Pollutimonas bauzanensis. GTDB lineage: Bacteria > Pseudomonadota > Gammaproteobacteria > Burkholderiales > Burkholderiaceae_B > Pollutimonas > Pollutimonas bauzanensis_A. The sequence continues at coordinate 21,427 of NZ_JBEBUX010000008.1, forward strand.
CGTAAAAGAACTCGGCAGCCGGATATACCATGACACGGTTGTGCTCAACGCTATACAGCATGCCATCGCGCGAAAAACATACCCCGTTGGGCACTTTCATGGCAACGGATGGAGAAAACTGTTTTACGTCGTCAGCCACGCGGCGCTTGGTCCGGTCGGTAACTGACCAGATCTTGGTTTTCCGGGTGCCGACAAAGACCACACCCGTCGAAGGCCCCACGGCCATATGGCGGGCATCCGGAACAATGGCGTAGAGCGCTATTTCAAAGCCGGGCGGAAGTTTGATGTTTTCCAGGTTGTGCTTGATGGCATCCGCTGCCGGGCCCGTTTGCTGTATGGTCGGGACATCAAGCGATGCGCCGGTAGTATTCATGTTCATCAACTTCTGAACATTATCCTGAGCCGACGCGCCGCCGGCCAGGGTGCTGAACGCAAGACTTACTACAACAGCTGATACACGCATTGAAACGTTCATTTGTTGTCTCCATTTTTTTAGAAGTATCTTGTATGCCTGCACCACTCCCCGCAAGCTTATCGATACTACACCTATTCCCCTTTCTCGCACTAGGCTTTTTAGCTGAGCACCGTATAATCAACGCCCTGGCGAGATTTACCCGCCATAGAACCCTAGCGATGGAATACCATGAAGAAAACCGATCTGGAAAAGAATAAAGCACTAAAAATAGTGGAGAAAATGAAAAAAAGCGGTACCCCCAATCGTTTTTCTACCGACTCTGCCACCAGCGTGGTCGACCGCCGTGAACAGCGCAAGCTGGATCAGGCCCAAGGCCTGGTCTCATTTCCAGTGAAAATCAAGCAAACACAGGTCGATGAAATCCGTGCCCAGGCCACAGCCCAGAACCTCAGCATCAATGAAGTTGTGGGTGCGTTGCTGGAAAAAGCATTGAAGGCTTAAGTGTTGGTTGCCGGGTCAGGCGCCCGCAAATAGCCGCTCGCAACTGCGGCCGGCGACATCTTTGAGCCAGGGTTGCTGAGCCCAGTGCCGGCTGGCAAAGGCCAGGATTGCATCTTTATGCACCAGAGACGCCCCAATCATGTCAAGGCCTTCAATAAACATGTGGCGGTGTCTGTCCAATAATGTAAACGTCGCGCTGCAACTGTGACTACGCACAGTCATGGTATGCACGTCAATACTGATCATCGACGTAGCCGGGTCGGCAGCATCAGCCATCACGCGCTGCACTTGCTGTTCGGTCAATCCGATCAATAGCAATCGGTTATTCATGGCATTCGAATAGAATATCTCGCCGAAACTGGGCGCAATCACGGCTTGGATTCCGTATTGCTGAAGTCCCCAGACCGCGTGCTCCCGGCTTGATCCGCAACCGAAGTTAGGACCGGCAATAAGCACCCTGGCCTGCGCATATTCAGGCTGGTTCAGCACGAAATCCTCGCGTATCGCACCTGCGCCATCAAAGCGCATATCGTATAGCACGCCTTTGTCCAAACCGCTTTTATCAATACCGCGTAAAAACTGCTTAGGCATGATTTGATCGGTGTCGAGGTTGGCTAAAGGCAACGGCGCTGCAATCCCTTCTATATGGCCATTGTTATTCATGAGCACCTCTTTTTTGGTTTAGGTATCGAATGTCGGTGATAACGCCGGTAAGGGCTGCGGCTGCCGCCATGGCCGGACTCATTAAGTGAGTGATGGCTCCTCGCCCTTGTCTTCCCTCGAAATTGCGATTCGTGGTCGAAGCGCAGCGCTGGCCGGGAGACAAGACATCATCGTTCATGGCAAGGCACATTGAGCACCCCGGCTGACGCCATTCAAAGCCAGCGTCAATCAGCACGGCGGCAATGCCTTCGGCTTCGGCCTGGTTGCGTACGGCGCCCGAACCCGGCACTACCATTGCCCTCACCCCGGCGGCGACATGTTTGTCTTTGACGATTTCCGCCACTGAACGCAAGTCTTCGATGCGGGCGTTGGTGCACGAGCCAATAAATACGTGCTGTACCGGTACGCCTTGCAAAGAAGCGCCGCTGGATAATCCGGTGTAACGCAAGGCGTGAGCGGTGGACGTATCGGGGCTGCCGTCTGCCAGCACTGCTGGAAAGGGTACGACACCGTCAATAGGGATGGCCTGATCCGGACTCGTGCCCCAGGTAACGTAGGGTGCGACATCAGTCGCGTCGAACTGATGTTCGCAATCGAATCGGGCGGACTCATCGCTTTTTAGCGTAGCCCAGTGCGTCTGTGCCTGGTCGGCGATAGCGCCCTGGATATCGGAGGCGCGTTTCAGCACATAATCGATAGCCTTGGCATCCGGCGCAATCAGGGCTCCTCTGGCGCCCGCCTCTACCGCCATATTGCACAAGGTAAACCGGGCTTCGATGGATAAGGCGTCGATGGCGGATCCGCAAAACTCCACCACAAATCCTCGGGCGCCTTGGGCGCCGATGCGGCTGATGATCATCAGGATCAAGTCCTTGGCCGTAGTGCCCAGTGGCAAGCTGCCATCGACGCGAATTCGCATATCTTGCGCTAACCGATACACCAGAGTCTGGGTTGCCAGTACATGCTCGACTTCGGAAGTCCCGATGCCGAAACCCAGAGCACCCAGGGCGCCGTAAGTGGTGGTATGGCTGTCGCCGCAAATGACCACCATGCCGGGACGGATCAAGCCATGTTCGGGCGCAACCACATGCTCGATACCTTGCAAGGCGTCATTGGTGTCGAACAGCGGAATGCCATGCCGTTCGCAGTTGCTTTTCAGGTTGCTGGCCTGCAAGGCCGAAGCCGGGTCGGCAATAATGCGATGCCGGACGGCATGGGTCGGGATAATGTGGCTGACAACGGCCACGTTCTGTGCAGGCATGAGCACGGTTCTCTCTTGCTCGTGCAACCCTGTGAAAGCCTGCGGACTCGTGTATTCATTCATCAAGTGCAGGTCTGCATAGAGCAGGACATTTTGGCTGTCCAGCTCCAGCACTTTATGGGAGTCCACAAGTTTTCTATATAACGTACGCGCGATCATGATGGGTTAATCGACCTTGATGCCGCTGGCGGCAATCAGTTTGCTCCATTTGGCCATGTCGTTGACCAGCAATGATTGCGCTTGTGCAGGCGACGATGGGGCTGGATCATAGGCTTCCTTGACCATGCGTTCTTTCAGCGCCGGCAGGTTCAACGCCTGGTTCAGGGTGGCATTAAGTTTGTCTATCATGGGTTTGGGGGTACCTGCAGGGGCGATCACCATAAACCAGGTTTCAAAGCTGTAGCCAGGAAGCCCGGCTTCAGCAATCGTCGGAACATCTGGCATCAGTGGCGAACGCTTTGGGCCCGTGACACCAAGAATGCGCAGCTTTCCGCCTTGAACCTGCGGCAATGCGGCCGACAGCACTGGGAAGCTCATGTTGACGTGGCCTCCTATCGTGTCCAGCATGGCCGGACCGCCGCCCCGGTAAGGGATGTGTGTAATATCGGTTTTCGATACGGCTTTAAACAATTCGGCGGCCATATGAAAGGTGCTCCCGCTACCCGCCGAACCATAAATGAGTCCGCCGGGGTTGGCCTTGGCCGCACTAATCACTTCAGGCACCGACTTGGCCGGCAAATCGTTATTAACAACCAAGGCATGCTGTGAGGTGGCAACAGTGCCCACCGCAGTAAGGTCTTTCAATGTGTCGTAAGGCATCTTGGCATATAGGGCCGGGTTGATGGCCAGCGATACCGTTTGTACGCCTATGGTGTAGCCGTCTGCCTTGGACTTGGCCACGACATCCACGCCAATATTGCCGCCCGCGCCGGAGCGATTCTCAATAATCAGTGGCTGCCCCAGCAGCTTTGCCCATTCGTCTGAAATAAGGCGGGCAGCGATGTCGGCGCTTCCGCCCGGAGCATAGGGAACAACCAGCTTGATGGGATGGTCTGGGTAGGCTTGCGCGGTACAGACCAAGGGCAACATAAGGAAAGCGCCACAAAGGGCACGTCGGACATGAGTGAAACGGGTCATTGTGTTGTCTCCGGTTTTTTTCTATATCGCTAAGGAAATGGCGATATGGTGAATGTTAATATAATGAATGAAGTAAATAATGTCGAAAATAACACTTCATTAGTTCCTTGTGCGACTTAATCGTCTGATGCTCCCCTTTCGACTCGAGTGCTTATATGGATGCGATTTCCGATCTGGGTTTCTTTGTCTTGCTTGCCAAGTGTGCAACGCTTGCGCGCGCGGCTCAGGAATTGGGCATCACGCCTCCTACCGTCAGCAAACGTCTGGCCGCGGTGGAGCAGCGCCTGGGCGTACGGTTGATGAATCGCACGACACGCCGAATCAGCCTTACGGCAGAAGGCGAAGCTTATTTGGCAGAGGGTTCCCGGCTGCTGAACGAACTGAATATCCTGGAACAGACTGTGGCCGGAGGCCGGGCGGTTCCGCGTGGGTTGTTAAGAGTCCATGCGACGCTGGGTTTTGGCCGACGCCATATCGTTCCGGCGATATCCCGGTTTATACGAGCTCATCCCGAGGTCGAGGTTCAATTGCATTTGTCCGATCGGCCGGTGAATTTGGTCGAACAAGGTTTCGACATCGCCATTCGATTTGGCGATATTCCGGACTCCCGGCTAACGGCGCGCACCATCGCGTTCAACCGGCGTTTGCTATGCGCGTCTCCGCAGTATCTTCTTGAGGCCGGCGAGCCCGCACGCCCTGCCGAGCTGCCGTCGCACAATTGCATCATTATCCGGGAAAGCGACGAAACCTACGGTACCTGGCATCTTTCCAGCGGCGCACGCAGCGAAACCATCAAAGTGCGCGGACGGGTCAGCGCCAATGACGGGGAATCCGCTTTGGCATGGGCACTGGACGGCCATGGCATTTTAATGCGCTCGGAGTGGGATGCCGCCCCTTATCTACGATCAGGCCGGCTTCGCCAAGTGCTGCCAGACTGGACCTTGCCTTCAGCCAATATTTTTGCCGTATATCCGACTCGGCACAATCTTTCAGCCAAGACTCGTGCGTTCGTTGACGGCTTGGTGGATTGGTTTGTCGCACAGCGCCGACCCGACGACACGCCGGATGCCCGGTGGTAAGCTGCGGCGGAAATTGCTTGTATTATCCTAGGCCTGTTCATGGCGAAAGGATGGCTTGATGCTGATCTTGAAAACCCTGGCGCTGTTTACCGCCACGGCATTGGCCGAAATTATCGGCTGTTACTTGCCGTATGTATGGCTGCGTAAAGGCGGACCTGTCTGGCTGCTGATTCCGGCCGCCGCCAGTCTGGTGCTGTTTGTGTGGCTGCTTACCTTGCACCCTGCGGCAAGCGGCCGGGTCTATGCTGCGTACGGCGGTGTATATGTTGCGAGCGCGTTGATATGGCTAAGGGTGGTTGACGGCATAAAGCTCAGCACCCTGGACTGGATAGGCGCCGGCATCACCGTGCTCGGGATGGTGATCATCGCGTCTGGCTGGCACAGCCAGGCCTGAGCAGTTTTTCTCATGTTACGGTTGGGCGGTTGAGGCTGCCTTCGCCAAATCCGCAAGAATCGGACAGTCCGGCCGATTATCCCCATGGCAGCAATTCGCCAAATGCGTCAACTCGTCTCTGATCGATTGCAGCTTGGCAATATCTTCATCAAGTTCCGCAATGTACTGCCGGGCAAGCTGTTTGACGTCGGCACTTTTACGGTCCTTATCCTGCCATAGTCCTACCAATGTTTTGATACGTTCCAATGAAAAACCCAAATCTCGGGAACGTTTTATAAAACGCAGAACCTGTACTTCTTGCTCCGAATACTGGCGGTAGCCGGATTCGGATCGCGAAATCTGGTTTATCAGGCCTATACTTTCATAGTACCGGATCATTTTCGCGGTAACCCCGGAACCTGCCGCCGCCTGACCAATGTTCATGCTCGCACCTTTAAGAAAATCAATCTCGTCGTCGTAAGCGCTTGACACTGCCATCGTGGCAAGGTTTACGCTATACCCGTTATAACTCATCTCGGAGAAGGTAATGTTTGAATTTGAAGTAAATGATATGACTTGCGGCCATTGCGTGGGCGTGATCACCAAAGCCCTTGACCAGGCAGTGCCCGGCGCTACCGTCGAAATCGACTTGCCCGCTCACCGTGTTCGGGTAAGCGGCAGTGTCGACGCCCAGGCTGTTGAAAACGTCATTCGCGATGCGGGTTATTCGCCGGTCAAGAAAAACTAAGCAGCGAAACTGCGGAATTCATTTTGATTTTCTTAAAGACATGCGCATATGGAAACTTCCTGCGTACTAAAGATGAGGCTTGCCATCATGTCAAGGTCAAGTACCGCGGAAAATAATTGAATATCTTCTTAAGACAGGTGGCGCAGGCTGATCTGTCTGCGCGTGGGCACACCGCTTGCTTGCGTAGTGGCGAGGCGGTGTGTTATCGCGATCAATGAGGAGAATACGCATGTTACGTACTGTAGATAGTATCGAAGGATACACAATCCAGGCAACCGACGGGGATCTAGGTAGCGTTAAAGAGGTGTTCTTTGATGACGAGCGCTGGGGAGTCCGTTATCTAGTGGTGGAAACCGGATCATGGCTATCCAGCCGGCGGGTGCTGATCTCGCCCTATTCCGTAACAGGCATCGACACCACTGTTGAAAGCATATCCGTGTCGCTGACCCGAGAGCAGGTAAAGAACAGCCCAGATATTGATACGCACCAACCCATATCCCGGCAGCTTGAAGGCGCTTATTCTCAATACTATGGTTATGGCAATTACTGGACAGGGCCTTACTTGTGGGGTGTGGGCGGGCTGCCGGAATATCCCATGCCTGATGCAGGTAGCGTCCCGCGCGCCACAGAGCGCCCCGAAGATCTGATGGACCGCGCCTCAGACCAGCCACAAGACACCCATTTGCGTAGCAGCGAGAAAGTCAGTGGCTACCATATTCTTGGCACCGATGATGAAATCGGGCACGTAAAGGATTTTATCTTCGATGACGCCGATTGGGCCATCCGGTACTTGCTGGTTGATACCAGAAATTGGTGGCCAGGCGGGAAAAAGGTGTTGTTGGGAACGCAATGGATTACGCGTATCGACTGGACCGATTCAACAGTGCAGTCCAGCCTTACACGTGATCAAATCAAGAATAGCCCCGAATATGATGAAGACATGCCGTTGGATCGGGATTATGAAACCCGGCTGCACGAATTTTATGGGAAATCGGGTTATTGGGATTAAGGCTGGGTTGTGTTCGCTGCGAGCACTTTAGACGCGCGGGGTTCCAGGAGTCGGGCGACTGCAAGCGGCTCGATATACGTGGAAGCGTGTTGTTGTACTTGACCGAAAGCGCCGCCACCGTTGCTCGGCGGCGCGCTTGTTTGCACTGGGTCGGCCCAGACACCCTGGCGCCTGGCCCTGACCCAATAGGTTTGAGGGACGTCCGCACTGCGTGCCGCGACATAGAGCGCGCCGTTTATCGTACCCAGGGCGGGCAGTGACGCGACATGTTCCGCAAGTTTGCTGGCCTGCCCCGCTTCCATCAGCCACAAAGCGCCGCCGCTATTTTCTATGGCTGCTACTGCAACCGCGCCTTTTTCATTGAGGCTGACTGCAGGACTTCCGATATAGGCCACGCCCAGGTCCGCAGGCTTGGACCACGCGCTGTGGGCGCTACCTGCTTGTTTCTGGAGTACACGCAACATATGGCCACTGACTTTATCGCGAAAATACAGTTCTATCAGGCCGTCGATGTTGCGCAAAGCGGCCAGCCCCCCGCTGCTTTCCGGCAACGGCAGTTTCCACCATGGCGACCACACTTCTTTCGCCGGGGGATGCAGGCTGACCCATATGCCTCCGCTGGTGTCTGCCGCAAAAAGCGCAAGCTCGCCATTGCCATCGGCGGCTATAGAGATACCGGGCAGTGCGCCAGGCAAAGGCGGCAGCGTACGCCATGCGGCCCAGCCGGCTCCGGTTAGCATCGGTGTGGTTGAGTGGAAAAAGCCATCATTGCCCATGGCAATCGCCATTGGCGGACCTTGGGTAGAAACCGTCGGCAAGGCGATCAGACGGGAGCCTTGTATCATTTCCCAGCCCTGCCAGTTGCCTGCGGCTTGCTGGGTATTGGCCCACATCAGGCCGTTTGCGTCACGTGCAAAAACACCTGCTAGCCCATCCTGGTAATCAAATGCCATGATGGAATCGGAAGTGCGACCGCCAAGGCTGGCCCAATGGCTGCTGGCGCTTTGCCACACATTGGCAGCCCGATTGGCTTCGCCTACGGTAAACAGGGAAAAGCCGAGACCAGGGCCTGGTAATAAAATGGGCGGCGCATTGCGGCGAGATACATAGTAGCTACGTCCCACCCATGCGGCAGCGGGACCGGCCGGTTCCTGGCAAAGTTTGCCTTCAGTGCAGTATCGATAGTCATTCCAGGCATAGCGCCGGAATGTTTCCGTCTTTTCACTGGTTTCCATGGCCGACAAATTGGCGTCGCGTTCCTGGCTGGGGTAGTCTACGTAGGCGACTTCCGCATAATTGCCGGGTTCTTGGGCAATGGCCTCGTGGACCAGTTTTGCGCTGGCGATATGATCAGGATGGTCATGTCCTATGCAGCGCCAGCACAGCTCGGTATATGGAATCGTAATGCTGTCGTCAAGGTGGCGTACCGTGGACGGTTGGTACTCCTGGATGATTTGCTTGATTACCGTAACGAGATCCTGACGCGAATAGTGTTCGACGGCTGGACCCAGGGAGTCCACGCTGTGCCCCGGTACTGATTCGGTTTGACTTAATGGAGTCAGGCTGCCCCACCCTTTTCCTAGCCATGGGTCTGTCAATCGCATATGCAACAAGCGCACGCGCTTATTGCCATTGAGCGTGAACCGAGCAAGGCGTCGCGAGCCGAATGCGGCGAAGTCTTCGACCCAGATGTTAGGTTCCTGGGCCATATAAGCGTAGGCCGCGCGCACCCCTCGCTCGCGGCCTAGCATATAGTGCTCTCCCTCGCCCCTTTCGCTGGCAGTCAGGTAAACGATTTCTACACAACCGCCCGCTTCGATGGTGGATTCAATATCGGGATTCATAAAGAGCAGATCGTCGTCCTGGTGAGGGACAAAGACCAGATCTTTGATGCCGTTGCATTGAACCAACGATGGGCCGGCCCAGCTTGTGCTGATGCCGCCTGCTATAACAACAAGCGCGCAGCACCATGCTGACAAGGACCGGATGATTTTCAAGATTTTGCTGTGTGATGAGGTACAGCGATTCTATTCTTTTTTTATCCGGTCGGGAGAGTATTTTTAATGCTTTATATAGTGTGTTTCTGGAACAACGATTCCATCTCGCGGCGCACCTTGTAGGCGGGCGTATTGGTATCGATAGCGACATCGTCCCATACGACACATTGCCCTTTTTTAACCGGGCGCAGCAGCTTCACATTATGGGCAAGGCCCAAAGGCAAGCCCCCAAGTTGCTTGGATTTTCCGGCAGGTTGCAATTTCCCCCAGACGGTGTAGCCGCCCTCCCCGTCGAGCATTTCGCCGGCTTGCAAGTCGCGCTTCGCCGTGGCTACAACGTCGGCGACCCAATCCGTGGCAACACCGGTGGCTTCGCCGCGCAAGGCAACGGATGCTACCGACATGCCGACTTCCAGTCCGATAAGATGCCAGCGTTTGTATAAGGTGAAGTAGCGTCCGCTGGGATCGGTATGAGCGTTGTATTCTTCGAAGCAGTTTTTGATGTAGTCGGTTTCGGCTTCTATCGTTACCCACACACCCATACGGATGTCGTAAGGAATACGGCGGCCATCGGCTTCCAGCGACGAGACGACCTCTACCATGCCTTTGCGTTCCAGTACGCCGCCCTCGCTAATGGGGCGAGTCACGTATGGGATGTCTTCGATACTGGCCGGTGGATATAGCAAGCCATTGGAAGGCACGCCCAGGCCTGTGGCATTGGCGACTGCGCAGCTTTCTATCGACGGCTTGGAGCCGTCCAGAAAGCTATTGAACATTTTTGGGTTCAGGCCACCGCGTTCGGCTTGTTCAGGTGTCAAACCATAGTTGCCCCACACGGTCAGCGGCGTAGATTCAGAAAAATGGGGCAGCCATTTATGGCCGCGTCCGGCCGCAACGACGGGGAAGCCGCAGGTACGCGCCCAATCGACCAAGTCGCAAATAAGTGCAGGCTGATCCCCGAAAGCCATGGAATAGACCACGCCCGCCTGAGCCGCTTTGCGGCCTAGCAAAGGGCCGCAAAACGCATCGGCTTCGACAGTAACATTGACGACGTGCTTGCCACGTGCGAATGCCTCCAGGCAGTGCTCGACGGCAGCCACTGGATTGCCTGTGCACTCGACGATGACATCGATTTCCGGGAGGCTGACCAACGCTTTCCAGTCGTCGGTAATCCAGGTGGCGCCGGAGCTAAGTGCAGCCTGTGCCGATACTGCTTGGGACTGTTCCGCCCGCCAGCCTACCCGCGCCAAGTTAGCGCGCGCTGTATCAGGAGAAAGGTCGGCGATGCCGACCAGATGCACACCGGGCGTGCGCGGGATTTGGGCCAAATACATGGAGCCGAACTTGCCCGCGCCGATCAGGCCTATGCGTATTGGGTTATTGGCTGCCGCGCGTTGTCCAAGCTGTGAGTAAAGGCTCATGAGGTCTCCATGTGTGTCGTTTTATTTGGTTTTTTTGGGTACGGATTTAACGTAGTTTACCGTTGGTTCTTGAGAGCCCGTCCAGCTGAGGGTATAGGCTGCGCCGCGGCGCACATTGCCCACTAGTGCAGGACGGAAACAGGCCAGATTGGTGCCCCCTGGCTGCCTGACACTTGGATACACAATACCCATGGAGCCAGAGTCCAGCAGTTGTTGTGCGAGTGTTTGCGAGGCAACATAGCTGCGGGGGTCGAGGCAAGCTTTGAATCCGGCAGCATGGCGAAGATCGTGGAATTCTGCGCTGAAGTCGGCCAGCAGTGCCTGATAGCTGATCTTGTCGTGGAAGTAGTCGATTTCGGTATATTCCACGATTTTGTGGAATATGATTTCCGCAAGTGCCGTGGCTTCATCGAAAGCGCAATACCATGCACCGCGTTCACCGTTATTGAAACGGCTGCCTTCCGGTCGCGGATAAGCGTAAGCCGCATTGATGATGCGGAAATTGGGAACGCCGAAGACTAGCTCGTCAACGCCTATGCCGGGCATGGCTCCCCTTTCGGCGCTCAGGCGCTGGTTGGTGGCGTTGTCCAGGTCGAACAAGTCTTTCAAGTGGGAGGCATTGTTTGACAAGGGGGCCAGGACGGAATCCTCTTGGTCGGCAAAGCGCGAAGGCAGTAGCCGCCAGGTATCCAATTGGCGAACCAGCGTCAGCGGTGGTACGCGCATTACATGCCGCCGCGGCGGGCGTCGAGCAGAGCACGCACAGTTTGCATGGCCAGCAGCCCGCCTTCCTGCATATAGCGCAGCGGTGTCTTGCCGCCAAAAATGACGTTGCGATTAGGTAAGCTGACCCACAAGTCGGCAAGTTCGTCGCCGTAAAGGATATGCAGGGCTTTATAGATACCCACCAGGTAGGAAATACGCGTAATGCGGTCGACTTCCAGGATGCGGCCGGGTTTTTTCTTCCACTCGTAGAACGCGCTGCTGGAAACGCCGCCTAGCAAGATGCAGGCGTCTTCATCACGCAGCTTCCAGGCTTGGGCCAGCTTGAAAAAACCTTGCAAGGCTGATTTGGACAAGCGTTCGCGTTCAGCCTTGTCGTTAAGGTCGATGACGGCGGCCGGTTCAAACCGGCTTAGCGGATAAGCGTAGGCCAAGCTCATGATGATCTCCTGTTATGGCTATTTTAGTCTCCATTTATGGAGTTATCAAGTTGTGTGCAATAAACCCGCCTATAGCGCGGCAGCGATTTGTCTTCGGGGGCGCTTCATTTCTTATATAGCCGCCGCGCATAATGCGCTCTGCTTATAAATAACGATCAAAGTAATCGTTCTGTTTTCATGCATACCTCTTTAGTCTTGAGCTTTTGCCGAGCCAATATTTCTAAAGGATGCATGCATGTCGTTACCTAAATCGCTGAAGATTGCCATCGTTGCCGGGGTGTTTTTCGCATCACCCAGCTACGCTGCGGATATCTCCCTCTTGAATGTGTCGTACGATCCGACACGCGAGCTGTATCAAGAGTTCAACCAGGCATTCTCCAAACATTGGAAAGCGAGTACTGGAGACACGGTGACGATCAAACAGTCGCACGGCGGCTCCGGCAAGCAGGCTCGCTCTGTCATAGATGGCATTGACGCGGATGTCGTGACCCTGGCCCTGGCATCGGATATTGATGCCATCGCGCAGCGCGGCGCCATCAGGCAGGATTGGGAAAAACAATTTACCCTCAATAGCTCCCCCTACACATCGACCATCGTATTCCTGGTGCGCAAAGGTAACCCCAAGCAAATCAAGGACTGGGACGATCTGATCAAGCCGGGGGTTTCCGTTATTACGCCCAATCCCAAGACTTCTGGCGGTGCGCGTTGGAATTATCTCGCTGCGTGGGGCTATGCATTGAGGCAACCGGGCGGAAATGAGGAAAAAGCCCAAGACTTTGTCGGCAAACTGTTCAAGCAAGTTCCGGTACTGGATTCAGGTGCGCGCGGCTCGACCACGACTTTCGTCGAACGGGGTATTGGCGATGTGTTGCTGGCATGGGAAAACGAGGCACTGCTTGCCATTAAAGAATTAGGCCCGGACAAGGTCGAAATCGTGGCGCCATCCGTCAGTATCCTGGCCGAGCCGCCCGTGGCAATCGTAGACAAGGTCGTTGACAAGAAAGGCACCCGCACTGTTGCCCAAGCCTATCTGCAATACCTTTATAGCGACGAAGGCCAGGAAATTGCCGGGAAAAACTACTACCGTCCGACTACAGAAAAAATCGCCGCTAAATTTGCTGATCAGTATCCAAAGATCACGCTATTTACGATCAACGACGTAGCAGGAGATTGGACCACGGCCCAAAAACGTCATTTTGGCGATGGCGGCATATTCGACCAAATCTATCTGCCAAACAAAAAATAGGCGGGGTGACGGCTCCGTCCAGGGCGGATTCTTCGGGATCCGCATTTCTCTTACGATAACAAGCCTTTAACCATGTCCAGTATTGCCGTTCCGGCTGTTCGAGGGTCCTCCCCTTTTCGCGTTATTCCAGGGTTCAACATCACTCTGGGGTTCACCTTGCTATACCTGTGTCTGATCGTATTGATCCCATTGTCAGCGGTATTTTTGAAGACGTTCACATTAAGTTGGAGCGAATTCTGGGAGGTCGTCACATCGGATCGTGTCATGGCGTCGTACCGTCTGAGTTTTGGCGCCTCGCTGATTGCCGCTGTCATCAATGTGATTTTCGGTACTGTTGTGGCCTGGGTTCTGGTGCGCTATCGCTTTCCGGGGAAAACGATAGTGGATGCCTTGGTCGACTTGCCATTTGCCTTGCCCACGGCGGTTGCGGGTATTGCCCTGACCGCCTTGTATGCGCCCAATGGGTGGATAGGCCGCCATCTTGAGCCTCTGGGAATTCAGGTCGCTTTCACTCCCCTGGGGGTGGTTGTCGCCCTGACGTTCATCGGCCTTCCCTTTGTCGTAAGAACTGTGCAGCCAGTGTTGGAGGATGCCGAACGCGAACTGGAAGAAGCGGCAGCCAGCCTGGGGGCAAACCGCCTGCAGACATTCTTGAGAGTGGTGCTGCCGACGATTTTGCCTGCGCTGATGACTGGGTTTGCCATGGCGTTTGCGCGTGCTACTGGCGAATACGGCTCTGTGATTTTCATTGCCGGCAATATGCCCATGATCTCGGAAATCACGCCTTTGCTAATCGTCACCAAACTAGAGCAATACGACTACGCAGGGGCCACGGCCATTGCTGTGGTCATGTTGGTAGTTTCATTTTTGCTGTTACTGATGATCAATTTACTGCAAGCCTGGACGCGCCGGCGTAATCAGGCGGCAAGGAAATAATATGGCTTCCCTAGACACTGCCTTGCCGGCGACATTTATTCCATATAGCCAACCCGCCCGCTCATCGTCTGCGCTGCAGGAGCCCCGGTGGGTGCGTTATGCATTGATTTTCACGGCTTTTGCGTTTCTGGCGCTTTTCCTTTTTGTTCCCTTATTCGCGGTTTTTGCCGAAGCCTTGCGTAAAGGCTGGGGCGCCTATATTGCCGCCATTACCGAGCCCGACGCGGTGTCGGCCATTAAGCTGACCTTGCTGGCGGCCGCGGTGGCCGTGCCCTTGAACCTGGTCTTTGGCGTCAGCGCAGCATGGGCTATCGCCAAATTTGAATTTCGCGGCAAGAACCTGTTGATCACGCTGATAGATCTGCCCTTTTCCGTGTCGCCGATTATTTCCGGTTTGATCTATGTATTGATCTTTGGCGCTCAAGGGTGGTTAGGCCCATGGCTTTACGAACACGATATCAAGATACTGTTCGCCGTGCCCGCCATCGTGCTGGCCACCATTTTCGTCACCTTCCCTTTCATCGCCCGTGAATTGATACCGTTGATGCAAGCGCAAGGCAGCGAAGAGGAGGAAGCAGCCCTGGTGTTGGGCGCCTCGGGCTGGCAAACCTTCTGGCACGTCACCTTGCCCAATATCAAATGGGGTCTGCTGTATGGCGTGATTCTTTGCAACGCCCGGGCCATGGGTGAATTCGGCGCCGTATCGGTTGTGTCGGGTCACATCAGAGGCATGACAAATACGATTCCGCTGCATGTCGAGATTCTTTATAACGAATACAACTTTTCCGCGGCGTTCGCCGTAGCGTCTTTGCTGGCGCTGCTGGCCCTGGTTACGCTTGCCCTGAAATCCTGGTTTGCATGGCGCATCCAAGAGACCGAGCCCCTTATCGTCCGCACTGGAGCACTGACATGAGCATAGAAGTACGCAATTTACACAAGCAGTTCGGAAACTTTACGGCGCTGCAGGATGTGTCCTTGAAATTTCCGGATGGAAAACTGACCGCCTTGCTAGGCCCTTCGGGTTGCGGCAAGACTACCTTGCTGCGCATTGTCGCAGGACTTGAGCATCCTGATTCCGGGCAGGTTTTGCTGGATAACGAAAGCGCGACAGAGCGGCATGTGCGGGAACGTCAGGTCGGTTTCGTATTTCAGCACTATGCGTTGTTCAAGCATATGAGCGTATTCGAGAATATTGCCTTCGGGTTGCGCGTAAGGCCTCGCCACAGCCGCCCCTCTGAAACGGCAATACGCGAAAAGGTTACCCAGCTGCTAGAGCTTGTGCAACTGGACTGGCTGGCTGACCGCAAGCCGTCGGCGCTGTCAGGCGGACAACGTCAGCGTATCGCATTGGCTCGGGCCTTGGCGGTAGAGCCGCGAGTCTTGTTGCTTGACGAGCCCTTTGGTGCGTTGGATGCCCAGGTGCGCAAGGAATTGCGGCGTTGGCTGCGGCGCTTGCACGATGAACTACAAGTCACCAGCATCTTTGTGACCCATGATCAAGAAGAGGCGCTGGAAGTCGCGGATGAAATTGTCGTGATGAATCATGGCAAGGTGGAGCAAACCGGCGCGCCTGCCCAAGTCTACAACCAGCCTGCCAGCCCCTTCGTCTACGGTTTCCTGGGAAATGTGAATTTGTTTCATGGCCGAGTTCATCAAGGATTCCTGGAAACCGGCGACGCCGCCTTCCATGCGCCCGAGCATCATGCTGCGGATGATACGCAAGGTACCGCTTATGTCCGTCCGCACGATATCGAGGTCGAGCGTTATACGGTCGGGGCCAAAGGGCTGGTGGTGCGCCTGGAGCGTATACACGCCATCGGTCCGCTGGCCCAGCTGGAGTTGACGCGCCAGGATACCGACGAGCCGATCGAGGCGGTGATATCGCGTGAGCGGTTTCTGCAACTGCAATTGAAAGAGAGCGAGACGCTGGTGGTCAGACCCAGGCAAGTTCACATTTTCCTGGAGCAGGCTGCCTGACTATGAGTTGATTAATGCGATGCCAACATGATGACGCCGGCGATAATAATGATGCACCCTAGCCACCGCATCGGCGACACTTTTTCTTTAAGTATGAAGAAGCCGGCAAATGTCGCGATCATCATGGACATTTCACGCAAAGGCGCGACGGCACTTACGTCGGCGCCATGCTGCAACGCGTACAAGATCAGAATGTAGGCCATTGGCGACAAGACGCCTACCGCAAGCGCAAGCTTCCATTTGCCGCGCATCTGTTCCATCATGTGTTTGCGGCGTACCCATGTGCTGGGGGCCAACAGCAGTGTGCCTCCGAAGGCGGAAAGCCAATCGAGCATTACCGGGGCAACCAGCAGCACCTTGACGCTGTAGGCATCGCTAAGGCTGTAGGCGGCGATGAACAGGCCTATCAAGATGCCCCAGCGTATGCCCACCCAAGCTTGCGGTTGTGCAAACTGGCGCCAGTTTCCCTGGGTGGCGATTAATAATATGCCCGCTACGACACTGCAAATGCCCAGCACCCCAAAGGTGGATGGCACTTCAGCCAGCCATAAAAAGGCGCCCGCGCTGGCCAGCAATGGGCCCGTACCCCGGGCGATGGGATACACCACGGAAAGATCGGCTACGTTATAGCCACGCATCAGGCAAACACTGTATCCAAGATGCAAGGCGCTGGAAAGCCCGACAAACGCGACCACAGGCCAGCTCCAGGCCATGCCGTCGTTCCACAAGATATAAATAACCCAGGGCGCGTAGACAATCGTAGAGCAAAGCCGATACGCAAAAACGAAGGAAACACCGGCGCCCGCCGCCTGCTTGGAAATCAGGTTCCAGGCAGCATGAAGACCAGCCGCGATGACGACAAGTAGAAAGATCTGTAGCGTCATCGGGAAGGCGTGGTCATGAGCAGCTGACGGGACTTAAAGGATTTCTTCCACGATTGTGGCGGGCCGGCACAGGCGTGTGCCCTTGTCTGTGACGACGAATGGACGATTCATCAAGATGGGATGCTGGACCATGGCGTCAAGCAGTTGTTCGTCGGTGACGGACGGGGCATCCAGCTTGAGTTCCTGGAACACGGCTTCCTTGCTGCGTATGGCTTCGCGTACAGACAGTCCGGCGTCTTTGATCAGGCTGGCCAATTCGCTACGCGACAGGGGCGTTTGAAGGTATTCGATAACCTCGGCCTGTATGCCGCGTTCTTGAAGCGTTTGCAGTACGGTGCGCGAAGTCCCGCAGCGAGGATTATGATAGATCGTGGTCATTGCCGTGAATATCAATTGTCATGTTCATGTAATAGACCAACATCTTAGCCCAGTTTCGCAAGTGTTCAAGGAGCCAACATGAAGTTATTTCGTCGAGTCGCCCCGGTTTCGTACGTTATTCTCGCCCTGGTGTGCGCCGCGCCATACCAAGCTTATGCGCAGCTAAAGCCTGGTGCGCCAGCTCCTGACTTTACCCTTGATGCAACGCTAGGCGGCAATGCGTTTTCTTTTTCTTTGGAGCAGGCGCTGAAAACAGGGCCTGTGGTGCTTTATTTCTATCCTGCGGCCTTCACTAAAGGGTGCACGATAGAAGCCTATGATTTTGCCGAGGCTACCGACGAGTACAAGCGCTATGGTGCAACGGTGCTGGGGGTCTCGGCAGATAAGCTGGACAAACTCAAGGAGTTTTCGGTCAGCGCCTGCCGAAGCAAGTTTGCCGTGGGCGCCGATCCAGACGCCAAGGTCATCAAGGCTTATGACGCGAAAATGGCCTTCATGCCAAATATGGCGAACCGTGTTTCCTATGTGATTACTCCCGACCACAAGGTGTATTACGAGTACAGCAGCAAGGATCCGGATAATCACGTCGCCAACACGATGGCCGCTGTGAAAAGGTGGGCCGCCGCCAAACATTGAGCGCGGCGTTCGCCAGACCGGGGGCCGCCCCACCCGTCTTTCAATGGTAAAGTAGAAAATCATTGGCCAGAGAGTGATGCGCAATCATGACATCGATTTATTCTTTTTCAGCTCAGTCGCTCGATGGCGAAAGCATCGCCCTTTCACGTTACGAAGGCCAGGTGCTTTTGGTCGTCAACGTCGCATCTGAGTGCGGGTTTACGCCTCAGTATCAGGGCCTCGAGATTTTGTATAAGGAATATCGCGCTCTCGGATTTTCCGTGCTTGGCTTCCCTTGCGATCAGTTTGGCCACCAAGAGCCGGGTAGCAACGATGAAATTGCCAGCTTTTGTTCGAGCAAGTACGGGGTCACATTTCCCATGTTCGATAAAATCGATGTCAATGGCCCAACGGCGCACCCCCTGTTTTCATGGCTGAAAAGCGAGAAGGCGGGCGTGCTTGGCAGCCAGAATATCAAGTGGAATTTCACTAAGTTTTTGCTTGGCCGTGATGGGCATGTACTGAAACGCTATGGCTCGGTGACAAAACCCGAAGCTTTGCACGGCGACATTCAACAAGCTATCGCGGTACAAGCTTGAGCGGTTGAGCTACATAGCAACAATGCAACGAGGACACCCATGATCGCTTTGTATTACTGGACTACCCCGAACGGGCATAAAATCACCCTGTTTTTGGAAGAAGCCGGCCTGCCTTACGAGATGATGCAAGATTCTTTTCGGCCAAGACGCCAAAACCGTTAAATAAAGAACCATGATCAAATGTATTAACAACGCATTGCGCATCGCCTTGGTCGCCGGCGCAGCTGGCATGCTTGCCGCTTGCGCCAGCGGTCCGTCGCCTAATATATCGCTGATCCCTGTCGAGACGGCCGATCAAGCCAGTAAAGAGGGTTTGTTCACGCAGGCGGTCAAGTGGGAACATAAGAAGCCCGGCTGCAAAGGCGACTGCCCGGTTTTGAAATTGGACTCTGTCGTGTTTCCAGGGATTCCCCGGCTAACCGAGTTTGTTGACCACGCCTTGGCCATGATGACAGGCATAGGAAATAATCAGCCGCCGCCTTATATCAACATAGCCGAATACGAAGATTATTTCTGGAAAACGGCGGCACAGCGCGATTCTACGTTGCTTGCGGCTAAGACACGATACCGCAATAAGCACCTTACGGTAGTTGAATTGAATACCTGGCAATATCTGACAGGCGCCGCCCATGGCATATCGGCCACGCAGTTTCTTAATTGGGATAACACCACTGGCAAGGTTCTTGGGCTGACCAATGTGTTAGAGCCAGGCCAGCATGCAGCGTATGTCGCCGCGCTGAAAGACGTGCATGGCCGTTGGCTGGCCACTAATCCGGTCGCGCTGGAAGATCCCGAAACCTATAAACGTATCTGGCCTTTTCAGGCAAGCAATAATTTCGCCTTTACGGATCAGGGCTTGGTGGTCAAGTATGACTCCTACCTTATCGCGCCCTACTCGTCAGGGCAGCCCGAGTTGTTGATTCCCTATAGCGCCCTGAAAGGCATATTGCGGCCTGAGTTCATTCCGGCGTAAGTTGCGGGGACTGGGTGTCGAGACGTTATGGGTTCGGTGTTTCGTTAAAGCGGTCCAGATCAAAGTAACGTGATCCCGACGAAGGCTGTGTGGCCGGTTCTTTTGGTGCTGCCTTGTTGTCGGGTGCGGCAGGTTTCTCGTCTTGGCTTCCAGTGCGGCTTTTCAGCGTTTTATCGGTCAGTGCATCCAGCTTGGCTGCAAGCGCGGTATGTTTCTTTGTCCGTGCCCAGTCTGCTGCGTCAAGTTTTTGCAGATTTTGCGTCGTTACGTCCGCCCCATGATCCAGTAATAACTGAACCATGGCTGCGCTACCTGAATGCGCTGCCATCATCAATGCGGTCGTGCCGTCTGGCGCAGGCGCATTAATGATGGCTTTGTTTGCAATCAGCATCTTGGCTGTTTCTACTTTGCCTGTCGAAGCGGCATATTGCAATGGCGTCCAGCCCAGACGGTTAACCAGGGCTCCGCGCCGGATCAAGTCTTGCGCGCGTTTGGTTTCGCCAAGCACCGCCAAATACATCAAGGCCGTTTCTTTATTGATATTGATCGCGTTCAGCGACGTCTTTCGGTTAGCAACCAGCACGTCGTAGACATCCCACGCACCATCACGTATTGCCTGCATCAGAGCAGGTTGCCCCTTGGGACTCAATTCGTTAGGGTCCGCCCCTTGAGCAAGCAAAGTTTTAACGTTTCCCGCCCGGTCGTTGGCGATATCGACCCACCAGTCCGATGGGTTTGCCGCGTGCGCAGCAACGCATAACAGCGCACCGGCCAGGCCTACGCAAAGACGATTCAATGTGGGTGTAAAAGAAAAAACAGGCTTCATGCGCCGACTCCGTTAAAACTGAACATTCAAGGCTAGGCTTCTCATGTATCGCTTTAAATAAACTACTTTAGATAATTTACTTTTAATAAATTACACTAAATAAATTACTTTAACTATTATGGTTTAAGTTATCTATTTATCTTATTGAAAAGATTAAAGAAATTGTTTGTTGAATGCGTGGCAATATCAGCAACAGGAACACCTCGCAAGTCGGCGATTTTTTCGGCGACATGGATAACATTAGCGGGATTGTTCATTTTTCCGCGGTGAGGAACCGGTGCCAAATAAGGCGAATCGGTTTCTATAAGCAAACGATCCAGAGGCAATTTCTTGGCAAGTTCGTGCAAATCTTCAGCTTTTTTGAAGGTGACAATGCCTGAAAGAGAGATATAGAAATTCATCTCCATCGCCGCTTGTGCCACTTCCCACGACTCTGTAAAGCAATGCATGACGCCGCCAAACTCGTCCGCACCCTCTTCCTTCATAATCCGCAACGTGTCAGCGCTAGCCGACCGCGTATGAATGATCAAGGGCAAGCCGCTTTGACGGCTGGCCCGGATATGGGTTCGGAAACGTTCCCGTTGCCATTCCAGCGGCTCGGCAAGCCTGAAGTAATCCAGGCCGGTTTCACCTATGGCGACCACCTTGGGCGACTGTGCCATGTCGGCCAATTCCTGCACCGAGGGTTCGGGCGTATCTTCGTAATCAGGATGAACGCCTACCGAAGCATAAAGATGCGGGTGTGGCGCTACCAGTTCCATCAGCCCAGGCCAATTTGGCAAGTTCACACTTACGACCAGCGCATGGGTGACCTGATTCTGTGCCATACCGCTTAAGATATCAGGAAGGTTCTTGGCCAACTCTGGAAAGTCCAGATGACAATGGGAGTCTACAAACATAATGGTTTCTTGGTGTAATTCGTCTTGAGAATGACCGGCGCGCTGTGTGGCGCCGTCGTTAAACCTAGTGTAGCGGTTTTGGCCGTGCTATGACGCAGGGCCGCATGCCAGCGCGACGCGCTGCAAGGTACTGTGCACCAGCAACTTGGCATTAAGCGGGTGGCCGGCTACAGCTTGTTGCTGTGCAAGCCATTTGGCGGTTTCGGCCAGGTTGCCCATTGAGGCATGCCCGGCCGTGAGCCGGGTCAGTTTTTCAAGGCTTGGGAAGTAGCGTACGGGAGCGCCCGAGGCCGCCAGCAGCAAGTCAAGAAACAGGCGCTGCAAGCTGTCGACCCAAACATTCACCGGCATTTTTTCCAGTTGGTCCGCCAGAGGGCCGATATCGGGCTGTTGCGAACGGGAAAGCGGCAGCATCAGCTGACTTAACCATTCGGGGCAAGGGTGTTCACCGGTTTGCGCCAACTGCCTGGCAAGCAGCGGTGCGCCACCGGCTGCAGCTAGCCATTGGTCGGCCTTGCTGACGTGCTCTTGACTTAGCCAGGCCAGGCTTTCTTGTTGTCCCGGCACGGGCAAAGGCAAGCGACGGCAGCGCGATACAAGCGTAGGCAGCAAACGATCCGGCGCATCGGCCACTAAAAGAAAGACGGTGTGTTCTGGCGGCTCTTCCAGCACCTTGAGCAAGGCGTTGGCCGTAATGCTGTTCATGGCGTGTGCTGGGTACAGTACCGCAACACGCCAGCCGCCGCGATGGGTGGCCGTGTTGAACCAGGAACTCAAACTTCGTAACTGATCGACGCGAATTTCTTTTGAAGGCGCTTTTTTACTGGCGGCAGAGGCCGTATCGCTGTCATCATCGGAACGGCCGGCGGTAACACCCTCTTCAAGCGCCATGGCCTCGGGGCGAATACGGCGCAAATCGGGGTGATTGCCGCTAATCAACCATTGGCAAGCGGCACAGTGGCCGCACGCTATTGCGTTGACCGGCGACTCGCATAGCAGGCTGGATGCGGCTGCTAATGCGAACTGGCGTTTGCCTATGCCTGGCAATCCATGGATCAACCAAGCGTGCGCAAAGCGCTCCCGCTGGTTTAGCCAGGATGCGGCAAGTTGTTCTTGCCATGGGAGAAATTGCGCCAAGTCGCTCATGACGGACGGCCTGACGGTCGGGCCTGAAAAGTTCGAACCAGCTCGTCAACTTGATCGGCAAGGCTTTGCCTGACAGTTTCAATGGGCAAAGTGGAGTCTACGATACGAAAGCGTTCGGGGTATTGCCGTACACGTTCATGGTAAGCGCCACGAGTGCGCTCGAAGAACGCCTCACCCTCTTGTTCAAAGCGATCCAGCTCGCGGCTGCGCGCCAGCCGCTCGCGCGCCACTGCCAGCGGTACGTCGAATAGCCACGTGCGATCAGGCTGCAAATCGGCATGAACCCATTGTTCCAGCACCTTGATGCAGTCGCCGCCCAGCTCTCGCCCGCCGCCTTGGTAAGCGTATGTGGCATCGGTGAAACGGTCGCATACTACCCATGTCCCGGCCGATAAGGCTGGCTTGATGACTGTTTCTATGTGTTCGCACCTGCCGGCGAACATCAGCAAGGTTTCCGTTTTAAGCGCCATGGGCTGCGTCAGTACTAATTGCCGTAATTGTTCGCCCATAGCCGTTCCACCCGGCTCACGGGTGGATACTACCTTTATGCCCAGTCTTTGTAACTCCTCGACCATCCATTGGATATGGGTGCTCTTTCCTGCTCCGTCCACGCCCTCAAGGGTAATAAAACAACCACGCTGTTTATGCATTAGTTACGCCGCCCCAATATGAATTTTGATACAGCCCGATTGTGATCCAAAAGATTCGAGGAAAATTCGCTGGTGCCGTCGCCACGAGAAACGAAGTACAAGAATTTATGTGTCTCGGGATGCAAGACGGAAAGCAAGGCGGCGCGCCCGACGCTGGCTATCGGTGTGGGCGGCAAGCCACCCCTGGTATAAGTGTTCCAGGGGGTATCCGTTGTCAGGTCTGTTTTTCGTATTCGGCCCTGATAGGCGTCGCCCATCCCGTAGATGACAGTGGGATCGGTTTGCAAGGGCATGCCTATACGCAGGCGGTTTATGAAAACACCGGCGACCCGATCCCGGTCGGCGCTATGGCCGGTTTCCTTTTCCACGATGGATGCCAGGATTAGGGCTTCGTACGGCGTTTTCAAGGGAAGCTGCGGGTCGCGATCAGCCCAGACGGCATTCAGCAATTGCTGCTGCGCATGATAGGCGCGGCGAAGAATATCGAAATCAGCCGAGCCCGGCACAAAAATATAGGTATCGGGATAGAACAGCCCCTCGGGACTGGCTTCCGGTGCACCTAGCCTCTTGAGCAATTCTTCGTCTGTCGTCGTCGACAGCGTTTGCTTGACTTGCGGATCTTCGCGCAGCACTTGGCGAATACGCTGATACGTCCACCCTTCAACCAGGGTGATTTGGGTTTGTGTCATATCGCCGTTTGCCATGCGTTCGAGCAGTGTTCGGGGCGTATCGCCGCGAACGGCTTCATAAGCGCCAGCTTTGAGCAAGATGTCGCGTCCGGTTAAACGCGCCAGCGCAACAAAAGCCATTTCGTTGATATGAATACCGGACTTGTTCATCAGGCGCGCGATCGATCTTGGGCGGCTACCGGATTCGACCACGTAATCGACGCGCTCGCTGTCCATGGCCACAGGATGCTCTACCCAGTACCAGGCAGCAGCGCTAAGGCCGGTGGCGGCAATGGCTACCAGCAAAAGCAAATATAAAGCGATCAGTTTGAATTTTTTCATTAAACCAAAGTGTAGTTCAGCAAAGCGCGAGATTTGCCAGTTGAGATCAGGCAGTCAGCCGCAAATAGATGTCGCAGCACGATTTCCCGAAGCCCGTTATCATAAACGCTACCTTTGCTTGTGTCTTTCGTTGCGAGTCGTGTTTCTTCCATGAACAATTTTTCAAGTTTCGTTGCCCCGCTAACTGATCTTGCCGTTATCGAAATTTCCGGCCAGGATGCCGCCAGTTTTCTACATGGCCAGCTTACCCACGATATTTCGGGCCTGACGCCAAACCATGCTCGGTATGCGGGATACTGCACGCCCAAAGGGCGATTATTGGGCACTATGGTGATATGGCAAAGCTCGCTAGGCGACGCCCCTGCCCTGAGGGCGATCGCCAAAGCGGATGTTGCACCTGCCTTGATCAAGCGCCTTTCCATGTTTGTGCTTCGCGCCAAAGCCAAGCTGGAATTGACCCAATTGAAAGTACTGGGCATTACCTTGGACGCCTCTTCTAATTATAAAGAAGAAGCCGCCCAAGTTCCCGGCTACGATCTGCTTAACAAAGCCGCTGTGCTTTCGGCTCAGGCCCCAGCCTGGAGCGTGGCCCGTACCGATGCAGGTTGCTGGATCGCAGCGCCAAGCACCGACAGCGGCGTAACGCGCTGGTGGTTTGTGGCAACGTCCGATGACTATGTCGCGGCAGACGAGGTTGCAGGCAGCCCCGACGCTATTCAGGCTGGCGAGCGCTGGCGCGCTGCCGAGGTTGCCGCCGGCCTGCCCTGGATACAGGCCGCCACACAAGATGTTTTCATTCCGCAAACGCTCAACCTGGACCTGATCGATGGGGTCAGTTTCACTAAAGGGTGTTATCCCGGCCAGGAGGTCGTAGCGCGCAGTCATTACCGTGGTACCGTCAAGCGACGCATGGCTTATGGTGTGGTGAAACAGCCAGAAGGCATTGATGTTCTGACGCTTGCTGGCACCGACACGTTTAACGCTAAAAACCCCGGCAACCCCTGCGGCCGCATTATTAATGCGGCGCAATCGGGCAATATTCATGTCCTGATGGAGGTGCAGCTTGGCGACCTGGATAGTGCCGATTTCCGCTTAGGCAGCGCTGATGGCCCGCTGATTGAAGTCTTGCCCTTGCCGTACCGGATAACCGCCGAGGAATGATCGGCAGCAATCGCCAATAAACCTGCGTGCCGGACCTGTGCTATACACGCAACCCGGCACGCATTTTTTATTTCTTGAATAAATTCAAGATGCTGGAAAAGTCCAGGGCGCCATTGCCTTGTGCACTGTGCATAGAATACAAATTGCGGGCCAATTCCCCCAGGGGAACTGAGGCCCGGGCATTCAACGCCGATTCAGCCGCCAAGCCCAAATCTTTAAGCATCAGGTCGACACCAAACCCGCCGGCATAGTCTTTGGATGCCGGGGCATGATCCATGACGCCTGGCCATGGGTTATATAGTTCCGTGGCCCAATTTCGGCCGGAGCTTTTGGCAATGATGTCGGACAGCACTTTGGGATCCAGTCCATTGGCAACACCCAATGCCAGTGCCTCGGAAGTGCCGGCCATCAAGATGCCCAGCAGCATGTTATTGCAGATCTTGGCGACCTGCCCTGCTCCGGCGTCGCCGGCATGGAAAATATTCTTGCCCATTTTTTCCAGGTAAGGCCGAGCGGCTTCCAGGTCGCTGGACTCGCCGCCTACGATGAACGTCAGGGTGCCTGCTACCGCGCCGCCCGTGCCGCCTGATACCGGAGCATCAATCATGCGCACGCCACGCTTAGCGGCCGCCTCGGCGACTTTGCGGGCCGACTCCGGGGCTATGGTGCTGCATTCGAGTACAAGCCTGCCGCTGGGAATATGGGTCAAAAGCCCGGCATCGCCAAGGTACAAGCCTTCAACATGCTTGCTGGCGGGCAACATAGAAATCACCACCTCTGCGTCGGCGACGGCAGCTTGGGCCGAAGGCGCTGCGCTGGCGCCAGCGTCGACCAGCGTTTTAATTGCTGCGGGAACCAAGTCGAATACGACCAGTTCATGCCCGGCTTTGACGAGGTTCAAAGCCATAGGGGCGCCCATGTGACCCAGGCCGATAAATGCAATGCGACTCATTGTTGTCTCCTCTATTTTTAAAATCAAATATTGTCTTGTTGAATGTTAAAGCGCAGCCACTACTCCATCGGGCGCTGTGTGCTCCAGGCTGGTCAGCGGATGCGAAACCAAATCGGGCCATGGGGTCTCGAAAAACCGCTGCACCCAGGTATCGGTGGCTTGTTCCAGTGTGGCTGGATTCCATTTCGGCTGTTTATCTTTGTCGATAAGCAATGCCCGTATGCCTTCCTGGAAGTCTCCCTGGACGCCGCAGTGCAGGGACACAATATATTCCTGGCGGAACACTTCTGCCAGCGACAGCAGGCGAACGCGCTCGAGCAAGGCAAAGCTTAAGCGCGCAGAACCCGGAGCCCCCGACTTGAAGGTATTTGCGGCGCGCTGCAACCATGGGTCTTCATGACCGGACCAAGCCATGATTGCGGCGCAAATGGCGTCGAAATCGGTACCGTCGCACGACTGCCTGATCAGCGAATAGTGTTGTTGCAGCGGGCCCGAGGAAATGTCGGCCGAGGGCTGCATGCCGACCAATAGGCGGCGCAATGCCAGGTCGTTGTCGCCACTGGCGTCGGACCAGTTGCTTGCTTGCAGCTTGCCCACCAGCTCGTCCCACTGCCCTGATCCCAAGGTATAGTCGGCCAGCCCCAGGAAGCGGCAGTCGCCGGCGCCCAGTTGCGCGCCGGTAAGGGCCAGGAACAATCCTGTGCCGCCAGGCAGACGTGCCAGCATCCAGGTGCCGCCCACATCGGGGAACAGGCCGATGGAGATCTCTGGCATGGCAAACCGCGTGGTGTCGGTGACAACCCGATGGCTTGCGCCCATCATCAGCCCCACCCCGCCACCCATCACAATACCGTTGCCCCAGCACAGTATGGGCTTCGGATAAGTGTGGATTTGATAATCCAGGCGGTATTCGTCATCGAAGAATTTGCGGGCATAGGTATTGTTCCAAGCCTCGCCGCTGGTGTTCTCTTGCATGGCTTTATACAGGCCGTGCAAATCGCCGCCCGCGCAGAAGGCCTTTTCCCCGGCACCCCTGAAAACAACCAGGGCGATCGTGTCGTCGTCTTGCCAGACACTGAGCTGTTCCGCCAAGAGATTGCACATATCCAGCGACAGCCCGTTAAGGGTTTGCGGACTGTTCAGGGTGGCCACACCCACTTTCATATGATTGGCTGTGTCCAGAACCTGGAATAACACTGGAGAGTTCATCGGATATCGGCTCCTTTTTCGAGTAATTGCCGCGCAATGATGACGCGCATGATTTCATTGGTGCCCTCGAGGATCTGGTGTACACGCGTATCGCGCACCAGACGTTCCAGGGGATAGTCTTTAAGATACCCGTAGCCGCCATGGATTTGCTGAGCATCCAGGCAAGCCTGGAAGCAAAGATCGGTGGCAAGGCGCTTGGCCATCGCGCAATAAGTCGACGCCTGCGGGTCGTTTTCATCTAGTTTGGCAGCAGCAAGGCGGACCATTTGGCGCGAAGCGACAATATGGGTAAGCATATCAGCAAGCTTGAACTGCAGGGCCTGGAAAGTAGCCAGGGGCTGGCCAAACTGCTTGCGTTCGCCCATGTAGCGCCGTGCGGCTTCGTAAGCGCCTTGAGCCGCTCCTACGGAGCAGGTGGCGATATTGATGCGCCCGCCGTCCAGCCCTTTCATGGCGAATTTAAAGCCTTCTCCTTCGGCGCCCAGCAGGTTTTCGGCGGGAATCTGGGCATTCTCGAAGGTCACCGGACGGGTCGACTGGCTATTCCAGCCCATTTTGTCTTCTTTCCGACCATACGTAATACCTGGCGTATCGGAGGGCACGACAAACGCAGATACCCCTTTGGCGCCTGGCCCGCCAGTACGTGCCATGACGACCATGACATCGGTGTCGCCGGCCCCTGAGATAAAAGCTTTTGCGCCATTGAGCACATAGGCGTTGCCGCGCTTTTCGGCCCGGGTGGTCAATGATGCCGCGTCGGACCCGGCCCCTGGTTCGGTCAGGCAATAGGACGCCAGCTTCTCGCCAGCAGCCAAGGCAGGCCCCCAGGCCTCGCGTACGGCGTCGGTAGCCCAAGACCCTATCATCCATGTCGCCATGTTGTGTATGGTCAGGAAGGCAGTCGTAGAGGGGTCGTAGGCGGCCATCTCTTCGAACACCAAGGTGGCATCAAGGCGAGGCAGGCCCAGGCCGCCTATTGATTCCGGTGCATAGATGGCACAAAAACCCATTTCGCCAGCGCGGGCGAAGGCCTCGCGCGGGAACAGGCTGTCAGCGTCCCAGCGCGCCGCGTTAGGTTCGAGTTCGCCTATGGCAAAGTCGCGGGCTGCCTGCGCAAAGGCTTGTTGTTCATCACTTAGCCGAAAATCCATGGGTATGTCTCCTACCTAGATAACGTTGTATCGTAAGCCGCGTGTCCAGCTTATCTTTTATATTCCCCACCATAGCGCGTTAGCATACATTTTTTTGTCATATGCGCGACAATCCTGCTCAGGGCTGCTCCAGGCCGGCAGCGATTTTTGCTTTGCGTCGCTTGGGCCGGTTCTTGGGCTTGGTCATGAATGCCTTGCGGTGTTCCGCCCGGCGTAGCCGCGATACCATGGGGTCGAACGTTAGCGGCCTGTAGATTTCGATGCGGTCGGCGTCAACGACCTTGCGGTCAAGCGCGCATACCTGTCCATAAATGCCTACCGCCAGCGCATCGTAGGGATAATTGGGAAACGTGCTGGCAAACCGGCTGGCCTCGATAGCCTGTTCGACGGTTGTGCCTAGCGGCAGTTGCAAGTCGACTTGCCAGACCGAGCCCGGTTCAGCATATACGAGCTGCACGGTAACAGTGCGGGCGGCATCACCCATCATTTTTCGTAGACCGCTTGTGCGCGTTGGGTAAACGAGTCAAT
This sequence comes from Pollutimonas bauzanensis, assembly GCF_040393045.1. Classification (GTDB taxonomy): domain Bacteria; phylum Pseudomonadota; class Gammaproteobacteria; order Burkholderiales; family Burkholderiaceae_B; genus Pollutimonas; species Pollutimonas bauzanensis_A. Next base: position 50,334 of record NZ_JBEBUX010000008.1, read on the forward strand.
GAAACTGGTGGCGATGCGGTTGAATATGGGCCCAACGACGGCTTCAAGCGCACGGCTGGAAAACGCATATTCCATTGTATAGACCACCTTGCAGGCATCTGGGGCGAGCTCTTGGAATTCCCATTTTCCGGTCAGGGCTGAAAATGGGCCGTCAATCAAGTGGATGGTGATGAGCCGGGGATGATCGTGCTCGTTGCGGGTGGTAAAGGTTTGTTTGATGCCCGCAATGCTGATGGTAACGGACGCTTCCATGCCCTTTTCATCGTGCTTGTGCACTGTGGTGCCGCCGCACCAGGGCATGAATTGGGGATAGCTGGCGACATCAGCGACAAGGTCGAACATTTGTGCGCGACTATGGGGAACAAGGACAGAACGTTGGACGGTATGCATTGAAAGTAGTTAATGGATAGAATGTATTGATTTTACAGCCTACAACTAAATTGATTCATGAGCATTGTCGACAACCGCAAAGCAACGCACGATTACTTCATTGAAGACCGCTACGAAGCGGGTCTTGTCCTTGAAGGCTGGGAGGTAAAAGCCATACGCGCGGGTCACGTACAGATCAAGGAAAGCTACGTTATCGTACGCGATGGCGCCTTGTGGATCATTGGGATGCACATCAGCGCCCTGCCCACCGCCTCCACCCATATTCACCCGAACGCGACCCGCACCCGCAAACTATTGCTGCATGCAGAGGAAATCAGCAAGCTTATTGGTAAAGTCGAGCAGCGCGGCTATACCTTGGTTCCACTTAACCTGCATTATAAAAACGGACGGATCAAACTTGATTTCGGTCTTGGCCGCGGTAAAAAGCTGCACGATAAGCGCGACGTTGCGCGCGACAAGGACTGGTTGCGCGAAAAAGAGCAGCTGATGAAAAAGAGCACGCGCGAATAGCCAGCATTCACCGCTACCCTACGGTGAACCCTTCCAGCTGCAATAATGCAAACTTGCGTTCCAGGCCGCCGGTATAGCCCGCCAGCGTGCCGACGCTGGACAGCACCCGGTGGCAGGGAATAATGATCGTAATGGGATTGCGCCCTACTGCCGTGCCCACAGGGCGTCCATGTTGCGCGGTAAGCCCTGCGGCGCGCGCTACATCGGCATAAGAAACAGACTGGCCATAGGGTATATCGAGCAAGGCGCGCCACACCTTTTTTTGGAAATCGGTGCCTTCGGTTAGCAGCGGCACAGAAAATGTAGTTCGATCGCCCAGAAAATACTCGCCCAGCTCTTTTTGGGTTTGCAGGAAAATTGCCTGAGCGTTAGCTGGGGTTTCGGCTTGCATGTAAGACAAGGAATCTGGATCGCAGTCGATGATGGCGCCGGCGGCCTTTGCCATGGACGTCGTGTGCGCACCGGATGCCGTTCGGAGCAGATTGGCCTCTCCGAATAAGTCATCATTCGATAACTTGCTGGCTTTGAAGGTTTTTATGGCCAAGCCCGACATCGATCCCGCTGTCGGGTCGCTTGCGCGCGGCAAGGGGATAGATAAATCCGCCAGCGGCGGACAGTCTTTTTGCCCGACAAAATACAAGCCATTCAGGTGATCTCCCGTGGAACACAACAGGATGCGCCCCAGACCCGATGACATTTGTGCATAGAACGTCATGGTTTGCCTTTTTGCAGCCTATGAAACATCGACCAAATCCATTTTAATGCAGCTTGACGCGCGGGGCTGCCCGTTTTGTCAGTAAGCGCCCTAGCGCCAACGAGCCGGTACGGACAAAACCCAGTACTGCCATGTGGTGCATCAGATGCAGACTCATGTACATCAGGCGAGCCAGCAAGCCTTCTACAAACCAGCTCTTTCCTTGCAGCACACCCATCAGGCTGCCAATGCCGCGGCTATGTCCAACCGATACAAGCGACCCATAATCTTTAAAGCGAAAACGGCGGCTTCCTATGTCTTTGCCCTGCATGCGCGCCGCCATAATCGGCAATAAAAAGTCAGCCTGCTGATGGGCTACTTGAGCCCTGGCTGGCAGAAATTGCCCTTCCGCATCCCACGGCGTTTGAGCACAATCGCCCATGGCGAAAACAGCAGGATCACTGGTGCGCAATTGCCTGTCAACGACCAACTGGTTGATACGGTTGGTGTCCAGGCGCAGTTGCGTGAGGAATGCGGGCGCCTCTATACCCGCCGCCCATACGCACAAGTCGACCGGATAGCGTGTGCCTTGTGCGTCGTATAAAGCGTCGGCCTCGACCCTGGCCACGCGTACTGAAGTTTTCACGGTGATGCCGCGCTCCAGCAGCAGTTCTTGCGCTGCCGAGGACATTTTTTCCGGGAGAGCCGACAGTATCCTGTCGCTGCCTTCCAACAGCGTTATCTGGATATCGTTGTGCGTATCCAGGCTATTAAGTCCGTAGAACACCGCGTCCGCGCAGGCTTCGCGCAATTCTGCCGCGAGCTCAACGCCAGTTGCCCCTCCGCCAACGATACCTACATTCAAAACATAGTCAGCGTGTTCGGTTTTCTTTTTGTTGGCTGTTACCAGCTCGTGCAAGAACCGCAGCCGAAATCGTTCCGCTTCGGCGGTTGAGTCCAGTGCAATGGCGAATTCGGAAGCGCCGGGCGTGCCAAAGAAATTCGATTTGCTGCCGACAGCCAGAACCAAGGTATCGTAATGCAGGTTGCGCGCAGGAAACACTTCGACCTGTTGGTCCGAAAATACGGGCTTCAGTTGTATCAAGCGCGAATCGCGGTCAACGTGGGCCACTTCGCCGAAAATGAAAGTAAAGCCACAATCCTTGGCCAGCATGAAATACGATAAGCCTTCCCGGTGTATATCCAGGGTGCCTGCGGCGACTTCATGCAAAGAAGGCTTCCAGATATGGTCGCCGGCCTTGTCGACCAGATAGACATGCTGCGGGCCAAACTTGCGCCCTAACTTGGCAGCGAGTTCCAGGCCGCCGGCGCCACCGCCGACAATGACAACTTTATGAGCTTCGGATTTCATTGTTCATGGTTCCTTGGCTAGGTAAAAAGTCAATACTACTGGAAGCATACGATCGATTCGTCGCAACCTGGGATAATATGGTGATTCAGACAATATTTCATTCTCGGTTATAACTGTACGGTACGGTCAATTTACGATTGGCCGCATACGGTGTCAAGAGAAACCGTACAGATCTGCATAGCAACAAGAACATACATGAAAACAAAAAGCGAAATGCGGCGTAATGCCATCATGGCAGTGGCCTTGGAAGTATTCCGGGAATTGGGCTTCGAAGCAGCGTCGATGTCGCAAATTGCGGCGCGCGTCGGGGGTTCCAAAGCGACGCTCTATAACTATTTTTCGTCCAAAGAAGAATTGTTGCTACAGGCCATGCTGCATTCGGCCGAGAAACACGTAAGCGACATGTTGGAGATTCTGCAAACCTCGGGTGCCCTTTCTACCCAATTGCAGCGCTTCGTCCTGTCTTTGCTAAAGCTCATCAATTCCGAAGAAATCATTCAGGATCTGCGGGTTGCCATCTCGGTTGGCAAGACGTCCAACGTCGGGCGGCAATTCTTCGAGCTTGGTTCTCACAGGGCGTGGCAGGAAATATCCCATATTCTTGGCAAAGAAATAGCCAAGAAAAATTTGCGCGATGAAGATCCCGACGCGATGGCGACGCTGCTGCGCAGTATGTGCGAAGCAGATCTTATGCGTGCGTTGATGGGGGCCGGTATTCCCATGACCGATCAGGAGGCCGAACGGAAGGCGACACATATTGTCGATATTTTTCTTCGCGTTTACGGCAATAACTCAAAATAAAAGGGGCGCCCCTGTCAGAGCGCCCCACTTTACTACCCTATCTGCCGGCCTTTACTTAACAGCCAAGCGCTGCCATGTATCAACCACAGTATCCGGATTCAGCGACATTGACAAGATACCCTCGTCACGCAACCACTGTGCCAGATCGGGGTGATCGCTAGGGCCTTGGCCGCAAATACCCACGTACTTGCCTGCAGCCAAGCATGCTTTGATGGCGCGGCTAAGCATGAACTTCACAGCTTCGTCGCGTTCATCGAAATCGGCTGCCAGCAATTCCATGCCGGAATCGCGATCCAGGCCAAGCGTGAGCTGAGTCATATCGTTGGAGCCGATAGAAAAGCCATCGAAGTAATGCAGGAATTCTTCGGCCAGAATGGCGTTGGAAGGGACTTCGCACATCATGATTACGCGCAAGCCATTTTCGCCGCGTGCAAGGCCGTTCTTGGCCAACAGGTCAACCACTTTGGCTGCCTGGGGCAATGTACGCACAAACGGCACCATGATTTCGACGTTAGTAAGGCCCATATCGTCGCGCACTTTTTTAAGCGCTTCGCATTCCATCTTGAAGCACTCTTCAAACTCAGCCGATACATAACGCGACGCGCCGCGGAAACCCAGCATTGGGTTTTCTTCTTCTGGTTCGTACCGTGAACCGCCGACCAGCTTGCGGTATTCGTTCGACTTGAAGTCGGACAAGCGCACAATAACTGGCTTCGGATAAAAGGCCGCGGCCAAGGTGCTGATCCCTTCGGCCATTTTTTCAACGAAAAAAGCCCTGGGGCTGGCATAACCGCGAGCGGCCGATTCAACCGCTTTTTTCAGCTCGGTATCAACGTTGGGGTAATCAAGCACAGCCTTGGGGTGCACATTGATATTGTTGTTGATAATGAATTCCAGGCGAGCAAGGCCAACGCCATGGTTGGGGATTTGCGAGAAGTCGAAAGCCAACTGCGGGTTGCCCACGTTCATCATGACCTTCAGGCCGATGTCGGGCATTTCACCCCAGCGCACTTCTTCGATTTCGGTTTCGATCAGGCCATCGTAAATACGCCCTTCGTCGCCTTCTGCGCAAGACACAGTCACTTCCCTGCCATCGCCAAGCACGTCAGTGGCGTTCGCGCAGCCTACTACGGCAGGAATACCGAGTTCGCGTGCAATGATGGCCGCATGGCAAGTGCGTCCGCCACGATTGGTGACGATCGCCGATGCCAGCTTCATGACCGGTTCCCAGTTGGGATCGGTCATGTCGGTGACCAGGATATCGCCGCGCTGCACTTGGTCCATTTGGGAGATATCGCCTACCACGCGGACTTTGCCGGAGCCGATTTTTTGACCGATAGCGCGACCGGTTATGAGCACTTCGCCAGTCGCCTTCAAGCGATAGCGCTCCTGCACATCGTTGTGCCCTTGCTGCGACTTCACCGTTTCCGGACGAGCCTGGAGAATATAGATTTTTCCGTCGATGCCGTCGCGGCCCCATTCGATATCCATGGGACGCTGGTAATGCTTTTCGATAATGACGGCATAGCGAGCCAGTTCAATGACTTCGTCGTCGGTCAGTGAATAGCGGTTGCGCTCGGATACAGGCACATCGACCGTGCGAACGGCATGGCCGGTAGTACGGTCGGTGTCGAATTCCATTTTGAGCAGCTTGGAACCGATACGACGGCTGATGATGGGATAGTGGCCCGATGCCAATGTCGGTTTGAATACATAGAATTCATCGGGGTTGACGGCACCCTGCACTACAGTTTCGCCCAGGCCATACGACGAGGTAATGAACACCACATCTTTAAAGCCGGACTCGGTGTCGAGCGTGAACATGACGCCCGCCGCGCCGCGATCAGAACGCACCATGCGCTGGATGCCGGCCGACAACGCGACCTCGGCGTGGGCATAGCCTTTATGCACGCGGTAGGAAATAGCGCGGTCGTTATACAGCGAGGCGAATACGTGGCGAATTTTTTCCAGAACTTCGTCGATGCCGACGACGTTCAGGTAGGTTTCCTGTTGCCCGGCAAACGAGGCGTCGGGAAGGTCTTCGGCAGTCGCCGAAGAACGTACGGCAAACGAGCCGTTGCCATCCGCATCGAGTTCGGCGAATGCAGCACGAATAGCCTGCTCGAATTCGGCAGGAAATGGCGTATCGATGATCCATTGACGGATTTCCGAACCCGCATTGGCGAGTTCACGCACGTCTTCAGAGTCGAGCGTAAGCAGCCGATCAGCAATGCGTTGATCGAGCTTTGTGGAACGCAGGAATTCGCGGAATGCGTCAGCAGTCGTGGCAAAGCCGCCCGGAACCCGGACCCCTGCCCCTGCCAACTGACTAATCATTTCACCAAGTGATGAGTTTTTACCCCCTACCGAGTCGACATCCGTCATGCGGAGCTGCTCGAAAGATACAACATAAGACATAAAGTCACCTTTAACTATAGAAGAAAGCTTGTTTGCTTATTGCGCAAGGTAAATAAAGCAGCTGTTGTGTACTGGACAACGCGCTTACGCATTAAGCAAACCAGCCTTGCCTGCTGGTAGGGCGACTGTTAATCTTGCGATTGTACCGTTTCCGGCATCTTCTGCATTAACTATTCCATGACCACACCCATTATTGAACGCACTGTATTTGTTGTCTCTGACAGCACCGGTATTACTGCCGAAACTTTCAGCAATTCCGTCTTGTCGCAATTCGAGCAAATCAAGTTCGAAGCGATCCGTATTCCATTCCTCGATTCATTGGAAAAAGCGACTGCTGCAGCGGTGCGCATCAATCGTTGCGCGGAAGAGCAAAACGCGCCGCCCTTAGTGTTCAGCACACTGGTCGACCCCGAAATCGCACTCAAAATACAGTCGGCCAATTGCACGTTCCTGGATTTGTTCGGCACATTTGTGCAGCACATTGAAACGGCACTGGGCGTGAAATCCAGCCATTCGGTTGGCCGTTCGCATATGGGCGGTTTGTCCAAACAATATAACAACCGAATCGAGGCCATCAATTTTAGTCTGGCTCACGACGATGGTCAGTTCATACATGGTCTGGAGCAGGCGGATGTGATTCTCGTGGGCGTGTCGCGCTGCGGGAAGACGCCTACCAGCTTGTACCTGGCGATGCAGTACGCGGTGAAGGCCGCCAATTTCCCGCTGATCCCAGAAGATTTTGATCGCGGTATGTTGCCAGCGACGCTCGCACCTTATCGCAAGAAATTGTTCGGCCTGTCTATTCAGCCGGGCCGTCTTGCAGAAGTTCGCAACGAGCGGCGGCCGAACAGCCAGTATTCTTCCATCAAGCAGTGCCGCCACGAGGTGGCGGAGGCCGAGCGTTTGATGCGGATGGAAAATATTCCATGGTTGTCGACGACGACCAAGTCGATTGAAGAAATTTCGACGAAGGTGCTGGATGAGGTGGGGTTGGATAGGCGGATTTACTGATCGTTTTCCTTTGTGCACGCTGTGAGTACGTTCTTACTGGTTATTTCTTGCACTCAGTTGCTGCGTTAGCGCATTTTTGGCCGAGGTGTTTACAGGACTCGTGGCAGCGTATGAGCGCCAAGATTTTTCGTTCTTGAGAAAGTCGGGTGTGTCGGGGGCTGTTTCGGCTTCACGCGC
>NZ_JBEBUX010000009.1:0-57261 GCF_040393045.1 Pollutimonas bauzanensis
ACAAGCACGCCGTGCCGGACTGGCCTCACCCGCCCCAGACAACGTCATCAGAGTCGAACAACGGTACCAGAGCGAGACAACGTCACCAGAGCAAGACACCGTCACCAGAGCCGGACAGCGTCCCTAAAGCACCCAAGATGCAAGCGCCGCTTGAAAAGCATGGACCAATACGGAGTATTCCAGGTTTACCAATACGGTTGGCTGATTTGGAAAAACTGCATATTGCTGAACAACAATGCGCCCGTTAGTATTCGCGAACTACCATGCTGTTAGATCAAAACCACAATTATTAGAACCATCTGGAGACAACGCTCATGAATAGACGCGACATATTGAAGGCTGGCGCAACTGCAGCGCTGGTGTCACCGCTCTCACTGAAATCGGTTTTTGCTGCAGAATCAGGCCCCATCATGTTTGGAGCCCCTAACCCGATGTCGGGTCCTTTTGCCGCCAATGGCAAGTTTGCCGCCATGGGTACAGACCTGATTCTGTCGCAGACCAAAACGGTATTGGGCCAGTCGTTAGCGCATAAAGTGCTTGATACTCAGGGCAAACCCGCTATCGCTATACGACAGGTTCAGGATGCCTTCGAGAAAGACAAGGCCCATTTCTTTGCCGGAGGCATTTTGTCGTCGGAAGCGCTGGCGATGGGCAAGACCTTGGACAAGTTGGGCGGGATTTTTGTCACGACTGCCGGGGCAGATGAAATTACGGGTACTGATTGCAATCGCGGAACCTTCCGGTGGTCGGTGCCGACCTTTGGTGCGATTCGTGAAACAGTCGGGCCATTGATTAAATTGCATCCCAAGGCGAAACGCTGGTACACGATTACACCCCAGTATGTATTTGGCGAAGGTTTATTGGGCCACACCAAGAACATACTGAAGGAAAATAATCTTGAACACGTCGGCAATAGCTACCATTCGCTGGACGAACGGGAATTCAGCGGCTACCTGACGAATGCCATGGCAGCCAAGCCCGATGTCCTCGTGTTGCTGAATTTCGGTTCGCAAAGTTCAGAAGCGCTACGCCAGGCTGTCAGTTTCGGCCTCAAAACCAATACCATCATTCTGATGGCATGGGCATCCGGCCTTGAGCAGTTCGACTCTTTGGGGGCGGACTTATGTGAAGATGTTTATTTTGGCGTTCAGTATTGGCACACCGTTGATGCACCGATGAACAAGACACTGGTCGAGCAATGCCGCGCCAAGTTCAACATCACGCCAAACTACAGCCTGGCGGGTGCCTATATCTGCACCAAGATGATGCTCGATGGCATTGCCAAGGCAAACTCAACGGACACGGCCAAGGTCATAGCGGCAATGGAAGGCGCCCAGTACGACGGGCTAACCGGAAAGGAAGAAATCCGTAAAGCAGATCATCAGGTATTAAAAAACTACTACCTGCTCAAAGGTAAAGCCAAGGCAAAAATGGCCGACAAAGACGATTATTGCGATATCGTTAGCGAAGGCCAGTCTTTCCTGTCGCCAGCGGATGCTGGCTGCAAGATGCCTGCCTGATGCTGTGATACTCAGGCGGCAGTAAGGCATTCTGACCCCTGAGGTTTTCTTCTTTCAAGTATCTCGGCTCCACGCTGCCCTTGATGCCAGGGGGCCGGGGTAGTTAATGGTGCCTACCGGTATGAATTTATATGTATTGCAGGTCATAAACGGCGTTGGCATTGGGATGATCTATTTCCTGCTGGCCGTTGGGCTGTCCATCGTGTTTGGCTTGTTGCGTTTCGTCAATTTTGCCCATGGCGCCTTTTACCTTTTGGGTGCATACGCGTGCTATCAGTGCCTGCAGTGGGGCATGAACTTTTGGGTGGTATTGGCGGTCGGTCCCTTGATAGTGGGATTCAGCGCCTGGCTGGTCGAGCGTCTTTTGTTGCGCAGGGTTTACGACATGCCGCACGAATTCCATATTCTTTTCACTCTTGGGCTGGCCATGGCCATTCAAGAACTGGTGATTCTGACCTGGGGGCCAGTCGGCGTGAATGTGCCGCCACCCGACGCCTTGAAAGGGGTCGTGATGTGGGGTTCTTTTATCTATCCAAAATACCGTATTTTCCTGATTGCCTTGACGGCGGTCTTGGCTGTGCTGATTTGGTTGCTGCTGGAGCGCACGAAGCTGGGCAGCATCGTGCGCGCTGGCAGCGAGTCACCCGAAATGGTCACCTTGCTGAGCATCAATGTTTATAAGGTTTTCGGTTTGACTTTCGCGCTAGGCGCGGCCACGGCAGGGCTGGCGGGTGTACTTGCCGCGCCCTTGCGCGGGGTGGAACCTTTCATGGGAATAGAGGCGCTTGCCATCGCTTTCGTGGTGGTGGTGATTGGCGGCATGGGCAGTTTCAGTGGCGCGCTGTTAGGTGGCTTGCTGGTGGGCATAGTGCAAAGCGTGATGAGTACGCTGTGGCCCCAAGGCGCCAGCCTGATGATCTACATTGCCATGGCGATGATACTGTTACTTCGTCCTGACGGACTGATGGGAAGAAGGAGCTGACATGAGCCAGATTTTCTTGAAACGCCGCTATCTTTTGCTGGCTATTGCCGGCGTCCTGATATTGCCGCTGATGCTCGAGTCGGGTTCATTGGCCTCTGAAGTACTTGTTTTCGCCCTGGCGGCATTGGGGTGCAATCTTCTCCTCGGGTACACGGGCCTATTGTCGTTTGGTCAGGGCATATTCTTTGGCGTGGGCAGCTATACCTTGGGGATTCTGCTTACCAGGACGGGCATTCCTATGCCTGTCGTGCTGCTCGCGGCACTCGCGGTGGGCATGTTGGTTGCTGCGCTTGTGGGGTGGCTTGCCATCCGCCAGAAGGGCGTATATTTTGTGATGTTGACCTTGGCGCTGACGCAAATGTTCTATTTTCTGGCGTACTCCACACCAGAATGGACTGGCGGCGACAACGGCCTGCTCGATATTCCTCGCCTGCCGCTCACCGTGTTTGGTTATGCCTTATTTCCCAATAAGTCGGCCTGGCAATTCTATTCTTTCATTGCCATCATTTTCTTGCTGGTGTTCTGGGGACTGCAACGCGTGGTCGACTCGATCTTCGGGCGTACCTTGCTGGCCATACGAGACAACCCGGCGCGCGCAACGGCACTGGGCTACAACATCATCCATTTCAAGTTGCTGGCGTTCATGATCTCTGGCGCGGTGACGGCGTTAGCAGGTGCGCTCTACGCCATGATGACGGGTATTGCCCCGTTGACCAGCATCAACTATCACATGAGTGAAACGATTTTGCTGGTGACCGTGATCGGTGGAACAGGCAATCTGGTTGCCTCATTGTTGGGTGCAGCGCTGTACGTTATTGCCTCGGACTGGTTGTCCAATCTTTGGCCCCGATGGTTATTGCTGTTTGGCTTTCTGCTGATGGCAGTCAGTTTGTATATGCAGGGCGGACTGTGGGGGGCTTCGAAGATTTTGCTGGCCAAAATCAGGGGGAAAACCCCCGTCAGCGCCGCCGAACAGGTGCGACCGCAGGCAGCCGATAGCCAGTCACAGGAGCCATTATGAGCCAGATCATTCTTGATGCTACAGACGTCGTCAAGCGTTACGGCAAGTTCCAGGCGGTGGCGGGCGTCAACCTGCGTGTCAGGTCGAATACGGTGCATTCAGTAATTGGCCCGAATGGGGCAGGAAAGACCACCTTGTTCCACGCTCTGACAGGTACTGTTCCGTTAACCTCGGGGTCCATCCTTTTGAATGGGACCAATGTCAGCAGCATGGCCGATTACGAGCGCGTTCAACTGGGAATGGCCCGCTCATTTCAGGTCACGTCATTATTTCTTGGCCTTACCGTACGTGAAAACCTGCGGCTGGCGGCGCAGGGCGTGCAGCCGCGCAAGGCCTTTTATCTTTGGTCGGGCGCTGATCTGGATAAAGACCACGCCGAATTGACGGAGTCCATCCTGTCCCGTCTGGGCTTGAACTCCAGTATCGACCATATTGCCGGCCAGCTTTCGCATGGCCAGCAGCGGCGTCTGGAGGTAGGTATGGCGCTCGCCGCCAAGCCGAAAATTATTTTTCTTGATGAGCCAACCTCGGGCATGGGCATCGATGACATTGATGCCATGAAAGCCATTATCCACGGCTTGCGTAAAGACCTTACCGTTGTCCTGATTGAGCACAACATGGGGATCGTGATGGATATTTCGGATGTCATCACTGTGATGCAATCGGGTAAGGTCCTGGTAGAAGGACCGCCCGCTTCAGTCAAGTCTGACGAGCGCGTTCGCCAAGCCTACCTTGGCAACATGATTACCGGAGGCGCTTAATGCTTGTCGTCGAGAATATCCATGCCTACTACGGGCAAAGCCATGTTATCCAGAATGTTTCGCTTACCGTCGAACAAGGCGAACTGGTGTGCTTACTGGGGCGTAACGGGGCGGGCAAGTCCACTACCTTGAAAAGCATCATGGGCCTGGTGCCAGCGCGCGAGGGGAAAATCTTGTTCCAGGGCCGTGACATTACGGCAATGCCGACCTATGATATTTCTGCTCAGGGACTTTGCCTGGTGCCAGAACATCGCGGCATTTTTCGCTTGCTGACCGTGGAAGAAAACCTCAGGCTGGCGGAAAACAAGAAATCCCAATGGTCCCTGAAGGACATCTATCGGATTTTTCCGCGGCTGCACGAAAGGCGGCGCAATAGCGGCGCCAACTTATCGGGTGGCGAGCAGCAAATGCTGGCAATAGGACGTGCCATGATGAACTCGCCCAAGCTCTTGATTCTGGACGAGCCTGTTGAAGGTCTGGCGCCTGTCATCGTGGAGGAAATTGTGGCTCAGCTGAAGCTGATCAGGACGAGCGGCGTTGCCGTACTGCTGGTCGAGCAAAACCTGGAAGTGTGCATGCAGCTTGCTGATCGCCACTACATTATTGAAGGAGGCCGCATCGTGTACGAAAATGAGAATGCCGTCTTCATGGCCGACACCAGTGTCAAGGACAAATACCTTAGTGTGGGCGCAGCCGACTAAATACGCGCTGCTTTATTGCAGCTGTTTAACGTGATTTCCTGGCATAAACATCGAGACCGTTATGGATACTACTTTTACTGAACGTACCACTCTTCGCATCAATGGCAAGCGGTTGTGGGACTCGCTTATGTCGCTGGCACAGATCGGTGCGACACCCAAAGGCGGCGTGTGCAGATTGGCGCTGACTGAGCTGGACAAGCGGGGGCGTGACCTTTTCGTGCAATGGGCGCAAGAGGCCGGCTGCTCTATACGTATTGATGGTATCGGCAATATTTTTGCCCATCGGCCTGGCATGGATGACAGCTTGCCACCCGTCATGACCGGCAGCCATATCGACACCCAGCCGACCGGCGGGAAATTTGACGGGAACTACGGGGTACTGGCTGGCATAGAAGTCTTGCGTACGTTGAACGATCAGCAAATCCGTACTCAGGCACCGCTGGAAGTTGTGGTGTGGACCAATGAAGAAGGCTCACGCTTTGTGCCTGTGATGATGGGGTCGGGTGTCTTCGCCGGGGCGTTTACCCTGGATCATGTACTGGCTCAAGCCGATACAGAAGGCCTTACAGTCGGCGATGAGTTAAAGAAAATTGGATACGCGGGCACGGCATCTTGTGCTTCTTTTCCCATTAAGGCTTATTTCGAAGCTCACATCGAGCAAGGCCCCATACTCGAGGCCAGCGAAACCACTATCGGTGTAGTCAGCGGCGCATTGGGACAGCGTTGGTACGACGTCGTGCTGACGGGGATGGAGGCCCATGCCGGTCCGACGCCGATGGAGCTGCGCAAGGATGCTTTGCTGGGCGCCGCTGAACTGATACAGGCCATCAACAAGATTGCCCTGGACCATGCGCCTTATGCGCGCGCGACGGTAGGTTGGCTGAATGTGTTCCCAAACTCCCGAAACGTCATTCCGGGTACGGTTAAATTCAGTGTCGATCTTAGGGCTGCCAGCGACGATGTACTGACAGCAATGGAAGCTCAGTTAAAGGCGGCAGTCGATGTCGTGGTGGGGCGCGGGCAGATCGAGGCGGATCTCAAGCAAGTCGTTTACTTTCCGCCGCAGCCATTCGATAACAGTCTGGTCGATACCGTACGCCAGGCTGCGAAACAGCAAGGCTTTTCGCACAAGGATATTGTCAGCGGGGCGGGGCACGATGCTGTTTATTTGGCGCGGGTAACACCAACGGCCATGATCTTCATTCCTTGTAAAGATGGCATCAGCCATAACGAAATTGAGGACGCGTTGCCCGAACACATTGAAGCCGGATGCAATGTGCTGTTGCAGGCAATGCTGGCGCAAGCAGGGGAAGCCGAGCAATGAAAATACTGATTGCCAGGCTTAATCACGAGACCAACACGTTTTCCCCTGTCCCCACGCCGCTGAGCGCATTTGGCGGCCATGGCCCTGATTATGACGCTGCTGCCTACGCTGCGCAGAAGGGCGAGCGTACTGCCATGGGTGCATTCATCGAACTGGCCGAAGGCGTGCATGCCGATATTGTCACTCCGCTGTCGGCATGGGCGAACCCTAGCGGCCGCGTGGATGCTGACGCCTACAACGCCATGTGCGACCGTATTGTTCAGGCCGCAGCAGGCTGCGACGCCCTCATGCTGGATCTGCATGGCGCCATGGCGGTTGAGAATACTGACGATGGCGAGGGCGATTTACTAGAACAGCTCCGATCGCGTTTCCCAGGGATTCCGATAACCGTTGCCCTGGATCTGCACGGGAATGTTACCCAGAAAATGGTGGATAACGCCGATATTCTGGTGGGGTTCAAGACCTATCCGCACGTCGATATGTACGAGACCGGATTGCTGGCCGGCCAGTTGCTGCTGGATAAGTTGAAAGGCGCAAAGACGCCTGTTACGGCGTGGCGGCAACTGCCTTTGATGACGCATACCCTGACAAGCTCCACCCAGGCGCCAGCCATGAAGCGGGCCGTTGCCACGGCAACCCAAATGGAGCAAGACGGCGATGCGCTTGCCGTTACCGTGATGGCCGGCTTTTCTTTGGCCGATATCCCGGCGCCGTGCTTGAGCATTCTTGTCGTCGGTGAAGATGCCATTGCGGCCCAAAAGGCTGCCGACCGGCTTGCCACAGCAGTGTGGGCCGAAAAGGAAGGGTTTGTCTATCGCAGCCCGCCGTTGGCTGATTCAATCCGCCAAGCCATCGCGTTGGGAAATCAGCAGGGTGCGGCGCAGCCGCAATGCGGCGACGCCAATGGCCCTGTGCTACTGCTGGACCATAGCGATAACTGCATGTCGGGCGGCACTTGCGACACCATGGATGTGTTGCAAGAGGCCAGGGCGCAAGGCATCGTCAGTATTGCAGTCGGGCCATTGTGCGATCCGGAAGCCGTGGCCGCCATGTTCGAGGCAGGCGAGGGCGCCAGCCTTAGCATTGCACTGGGCAACAAACGGCCCCTGACAAGTTTGGGCATACAAAAAACACCGGTCACACTAACTGGTCGTGTACAGCGGCTTAGTAATGGCGAGTATGTCATTACCGGCCCGACCTACCATGGCATGAAGTTCAGCATGGGTCGCACGGCGTTATTTGTTAGCGGCGATATGGAAATCATTGTCACTGAAACCCCTCATGAACCGTGGGATTTGGGCGTGTTTTCGTGCGTTGGCGTTGATCCAACCAAAAAAGAGTATGTGCTGCTCAAATCGCGCATGTATTGCCGACCCGTGTTCTTGCCTATCGCAAAGGCTTTTGTCGAGTGCGACAGCGAGGGCGTTACCAGCTCGAATTATTCGCTGTTTCCCTTCAAAAATGTGCAGCACCCGGTGTATCCGTTGGATGATATTGCCGAGTGGGCGCCTGCGTAGTTCGTTGGAGGTGAAGTTTGGATTGATGTCCAATTTTTGAGGGCAGCTCATCTTCCGCGGGTGTTTTTCACGGAGCACCTACGGGAGGCGCAATTACTCGAAGATGAACTTCTCTATCCGCCCGACGGCACGGCATGCTTCTCAGTTAATAGCTTCGGTTGGCCAATGTATGACGTAAGGCTCGGGCGCTAGATTTCCCCCGCAATCTTGTGAGGGCAGATGATCCACATAAGCTTGGTTTCTTCCGTGGTGATGTTGTGTATGCGATGCGGTTTTCCGCTATCGAACTGAAAGCTGTCCCCCTCACTTAGGTTGTATTGATGTTCTCCGACAGATAACAGCAATTTCCCTTGCAGAATAATGCCGCCTTTTTCGCCGTTGCGCACGAGGTATTCAGGACCTGATCCCCCTCCCGGTTCTACTATCATCATGAAGAACTCAAGTGTTTTGCTACCCGAGCTGCTAGGAGACAGCAGCTCTTTGGTCAAGCCTACAGAAGGAAAATCCAGCCTCGCTCTTTCATTTGCACGAACTACAGGAGAACTAGAACTATTTTCTGTTGGTTCTTTGACGGGAAAAACCGCTGGCATCTCAACGCCAAGCGCTTGGCATATTTTATCTAAGGTTTTCAGCGAGGGCGTGGTTTGCGCCCTTTCGATGTGACTTAGCATGCTGACCGAAACATTTGATAAATCGGAGAGTTGGGCTAGCGATAGCCGCTGGTCTTTTCGTAATTTTCTTAGCCGGTGCCCGAGGTCTGTGGAAGGGTCAAGCGTAGCCATGTTTTTATACTCCGTCGGAAACGTATGTGCTTTTTTCTTTGCCGATAGCGATAGCGCTATCGGCTGTTATGTACTGCTCACCGTCATTTCCATATTATAAATTTTTGTTTTGAATCATCATGAGCCTGTCGGTTTAAGTAGGTTTTGATATGACAGTCTACAGAATGTCATTTACGGGTGGCTGCGAAGAAGCAAGGAACGCTCAATTCGCATCTGGTTCTAGTCACTCGTGTTGTCGAGCATGCTGCTTTTCTTCCTTAGATGACTCAGCGGAAACGAAGGCCTTCTTCTTGGCGTGGCAAATGTCAAATTCGCTGGGTAACAAAACTCCATTCTTGATCGCGATGACCTCTGCCATGATGCTGATCGCAATCTCTGGCGGAGTCTTGCTGCCAATATAGACTCCGACGGGGCCGCGTAGCGCAGCCACATGCGACGGTGACTGGTCTAGATGCTGGATCATGCGCTGTCGTCGTGTGAGGCTGTTACGTCGCGAGCCGATTGCTCCTACATAAAATGCCTCCGACTGCAGGGCGGCTAGCAGCGCCAGGTCGTCCAGTTTCGGGTCGTGAGTTAGAGCGATAACACAAGTTCGGCGGTCAGGTTTGAAAGCGTCAACGGTATCGTCTGGCATGTCGGTGACCAGCTTCACGCCTTTTACAGACCAGGATCGGGTGTGCTCAATACGTGGATCACACACAGTGACGGCAAAGCCACTAAATAGAGCCATTATGGCCAGATACTCGGTGAGCTGCCCTGCACCAATCAGCAGCATCCGATACTCGGGGCCAAAGGTGTTGGACATGGTCGAGCAATCGACTGTAAGCGCTGCTGGAGCATGCGTTTGGTTGAGTTGCACATCGCCGTTCTGGAGATTGACGGTTCTTAGCATTAAGTGACCCTGTTCCAATTGCGTTATGAGTTGCGCAAGCAGTCCAGTATCGGGTGTGTGCTCGAGCAGAAGCTCAATGGTTCCTCCACAAGGCAGTCCAAACTTATGGGCTTCGTCCGCATCAATGCCATATTTTATGAATGACGGCGGACCTGATTTTTCCATCTTAGGGTAACGAAGAATCAGGTCATCTTCGATACACCCGCCTGAAACCGAGCCTATTACGCTGCCGTCTTGGCAAATCGCCATGACTGATCCAACGGGACGGGGCGAAGATCCCCAAGTGCGTACAACAGTGACAAGACAAGCATGTTTGGCCTCTCTACGCCATTGCCATAGGGTTCGCAGCACCTGTAAATCCAAATTCTCCATATCCTTTCCTGTTAAAGAGGGCGCTAATAATTGCTAATGGGACAAAGTATCCCTTCTTTTGTTGGCGCTGACTCTAAGTATTTACACTGCCAGTATATATAAACGCCATTTTTCGGATTCTTATAGGGTTTTCACCTGTTTTTTATTGTAATTTTCAACGGTAGAATAATTTTTGTCCCGAATTATCAAATATTTCCAATGTGTCGATATTTGTTTCTTCTCCTTAAGACAGTGCGGAAGATGACTATGCGTATCAACATATGCCAGGGTCGGCGGTCATTTGGCTGAGGTTTTTCAGTGCTTCAAATTTGGTGATAAGCGTGGCTAGGTGCCACTGATTCTCTCGTTGTCTAAAAATAAAAGGACGGACCATGGTTTTAATGAAGCGAGTTTCAAGATTTGCGCAGTGTGCTGTTTTGGCCGTTGCCGCTTTAGGGGTTATGCCGATTTCAATGGCAGTTGAACCTCAGAAAGGCGGTACGTTGATAATCACGACGACACCTGAGCCGTCGATTATTACGAATGCTCTAAGCTCTGCGCCTACCACTAACGAAGTGGCGACAAAGATTTTTGATGGGTTATTGGAATACGACTCCAAATTGGAGCCTATTCCTTCGCTGGCCGAGTCATGGGAAATCAGTGAGGATGGAAAAACTGTCCAGTTCAATTTACGCAAGGGTGTTCTGTGGCATGACGGCAAGCCGTTTACCAGCGCGGATGTGGCTTTTTCTTTATTGAAGGTGGTGAAGGAGTTTCATCCTCGTGGGCTGAGCAATTTGGGGCCGGTGACTGCGGTGAAAACTCCCGACGAGTTTACAGCGATACTTGAGCTGGAACATCCCTATCCACCCATGATGAGAGGATTGTCTGGTCTGGAAGTGCCTATGCTACCCAAGCACATATACGAAGGCACTGATATAAGAAACAATCCCGCAGTGAATGTGCCTATCGGTACAGGGCCCTTCAAGTTCGCAAAATGGGAAAAAGGCAATTTTATCCAGCTTGACCGTAACGAACACTACTGGCGCAAGGGGATGCCTTACCTTGATCGCGTGATCTTTCGGTTTATTGCCGACGCATCGACCCGGTCAGCAGCGTTAGAGAAAGGCGAAGTTCATGTCGCGACTTTCGGTACGATTAATCCGGTGGAAATGAGACGGCTTGCCGACTTGCCGAATATAAAAATTGCGGAAGGTGGTTACGAAGCCCTGGCGCCCGTAATGCTGATGGAGTTGAATACTAAGCGTGCGCCACTCGATGATAAGCGTGTTCGGCAGGCCATTGCTTACGCGATAGATCGTAATCTGATCACGGAAAATATTTGGTATGGCTTTGGTAAGCCTGCTGTAGGTCCAATTTCTTCTGTATATGCCGGAGCAGGGTTGTATACGGAAGAGGGCGTACGTCAATATGGCGTAAAGGACCGTATCGATATTGCCAATAAACTGCTTGACGAAGCTGGTCTGAAGCGCGGCGCCAACGGTATGCGCTTCAAGATAGTGCATGACGTTGTGCCGTTTGGCGAGGACTGGCGTCGCATGGCTGAGTATGTCAAACAGGCGCTGGGCAAGGTTGGCATAGATGTCGAGTTGCGCACCAGTGACGCTCCGACCTTTATGCGCCAAGTATACGGAAGCAACTATGACTTTTGGATGGCTTCTGGCTGGTTTATCGGTATGGGTGATCCAACGCTCGGGGTTCAGAGGCAATACTGGTCCAAGAATATCAAGCCGAATGTCCCCTACACCAACACAGTTCGTTATGAAAACGCTGAAGTGGATCGGCTGTGGGAGGCCGCTCAGACTGAGCTTGACCCCAAAAAACGCGCCGAGCTATTTCACGGTCTCCAGCGTCAAATCGCAGAAGACAGCCCTGTGATCTGGATTATGGAGATGGCCTTGGTCGCACTGCAGGATACGAGGGTGCAGAACCTGATTACGTCGCCTCTGGGTATTCGTGGTGGTCTATATGACACCTGGATCAAACAATAATAAATATATTGCCCAGGCAGGCGCATCCAGCGATAGCTGATGCGCCTGAAACGGTAACGAAAGGAAGTCTATGTGGACAGCTAGGGGAAAGTACGTTTTAAAGAGATTGGTGAATGGATTGCCAATCATATTTGCGATCGTGGCCGTCAATTTTTTTCTGATACGACTCGCGCCTGGGGATGCCGCTCAGGTGCTGGCGGGTGAAGCCGGCGCTGCAAGTGAGCAATATATGGCTCAGATTCGTGCGCAGTTTGGCTTGGATCAGCCACTTTATTTGCAGTTTTTTGACTACATCAAGAATATCGCTTTCTTTGATATGGGGTATTCCTTCAGGCACGGGCGTCCCGTAGCCGACTTGATCTTCGAGCGTCTTGGGGCAACTGCGCTGCTGATGGTGGCGTCCATGATTATCTCTGTAGGTTTTGGCATTTTGTTGGGGTCGATTGCAGCAGTTAAGGGACGCAGCTTTGCGGGATTGGTAATTATGATTTTTGCCATTATTTCGTACGCTACGCCGCTTTTCTGGATAGGTTTGATGTTCATTATCGTCTTCTCGTTGAATCTGGGCTGGTTCCCGACTAGTGGTATCGCCAGTGTCGGCAGCAGCCTTACCGGAATGGCTTATGCATTGGACGTAGCCAGACATCTAGTCTTGCCTGCGATTACCTTGGCTTTCTTTTATATGGCCCTGTATACCCGTTTGATGCGTGCATCCATGCTTGAAACATTGCGCCTGGACTTCGTGACCACGGCAAAAGCCAAGGGCTTGTCCAACAGGAAGATTGTCTGCCGCCATGTGTTGCGTAATGCCATCTTGCCCGTGTTGACCATGGCCGGAGTGCAGGTCTCGAGCATGTTAGGTGGGTCCGTGATCGTCGAATCCGTGTTTGGTTGGCCAGGCCTCGGCTTGCTGGCCTATGAGTCTCTTTTTGCCCGAGACCTGAACCTCCTGTTGGGTATTTTCTTTTTGAGTTCAATCTTGGTAGTTATCACGAACGCTCTGGTCGACTTGATCTATACGCTTATTGACCCACGCATAGAGTTGGCAGGGGAGAAAGGAAATGTCTGATGCGCGTTATACGGGGCCTGGCGTATTTGGGCGCTTCTGGCGTAATCCTGGTGCTGTGATTGGCATACTCATATTGGCCTGTGTTGTTGCTTTCGCCATCACTGCACCCTTGTTATACCCCGACGGGCCCTTTGAAATGGTAGGACGACCGTTTCTCAAGCCATTTGGCGAATATGTGTTCGGCACTGATATGTTGGGTCGGGATATCGCTGCAGGTATCGTTTATGGGGCCCGTATTTCCTTGTTGGTGGGTGTCGTTGCAACGCTGGTCATTGTCGTGCTTGGAACGAGCATTGGTGGGTTTGCAGGTTACTACGGGGGGCGGATTGACACGGCCTTAATGCGGGTGACTGAGTTCTTCCAGACGATACCTACCTTTATTGGCGCGATCGTTATTGTGGCTGTACTGGGGCCGACATTGGGCAACGTAATCGGTGCAATTGCCGTCGTCTCATGGGCGCCGTTGGCGAGGCTGGTGCGTGCCGAGGTGATCAGTATTAAAAATCGCGAATTTGTTCATGCCTGTATTTCGCTTGGAATGAATGATTTAAAGATTTTTGTGGTTCAGATACTGCCCAATGTGATGTCGACCATTATCGTAGCTGGTTCACTGATGGTCGCTACTTCAATTTTATTCGAGTCTGGACTTTCGTTTCTAGGGCTGGGCGATCCAAACATAATGACATGGGGCTTCATGGTGGGGGCTGGGCGGTCTGCAATGCGTACAGCATGGTGGATGGTTACGATTCCCGGCATCGCCATTTTAATGACTGTACTGGCGATCAATCTGGTTGGCGATGCATTGAACGAAGCACTGAATCCGAGGTTGAAGCAATGAATGAACCAAATATGCTTTTGAGCGTACGGGGGTTGCGTACCGAGTTCAGGTCTGCCGCAGCCGATTGGTTTTCCGTCGTTAATGATGTGGATTTGGAGGTCGCTGCGGGTGAGACGCTCGCTGTGGTGGGCGAGTCAGGTTGTGGCAAAAGCATGCTGGCGCGTTCCATAATGCGCTTGCTGCCTCATCCTGTTGCCAGACGGGCTGGTGGACAGGTCAAGTTGGCGGGTCGAGATTTGATGGCGTTGTCTGAAAAGGAAATGCGTAGGGTTCGTGGCCGTGATGTTTCGATGATTTTTCAGGAGCCAATGACGAGCTTGAATCCGTTGATGACAGTCGGAAAACAAGTCATCGAAAGCATATTGGAACATGATAAATGTTCGGCAAGTGAAGCAAGCAAGCGTGCCCATGATTTATTTGAATTGGTAGGCATTCCTGAACCCGCTGCACGTTTTAATCAGTATCCGCATCACCTGTCCGGAGGAATGAGGCAGCGTATTGTAATAGCCATCGCACTGGCTTGTCGGCCCAAGATTCTGATTGCTGATGAACCTACAACAGCGCTGGATGTCACCATACAGGCGCAGGTGCTCGCCTTGATAGATCGCTTGAAGAAAGAGCTGGGCATGGGGGTTATTTTGATCACCCATGACCTTGGCGTGGTCGCTGAGTGGGCGCAGCGGGTCATGGTCATGTATGCCGGTAGAAAAGTAGAGGAGGCGCACTGTGAGGAGTTCTTCACGATGCCCGGCCATCCCTATAGCAGAGCTTTGCTGGCTAGCGTGCCTTGCCCTGATCTAGAGGGCGTGGATGATGACCATTCATTGGCCGAAATACCGGGCACTGTCCCGCCGCTGGATAGATTAGGCCCTGGCTGTTCGTTCGCGGAGCGTTGTCAGTTTGCTGAAAATGACTGCAAAAAAGCCGTTCCGTTGTTGACGAGCACTGGCCCTATGCGATGGGTGGCTTGTCGGCGTGCCCATGAAATTGGAGTGAATACATGAACCAGGCTGAAATGTTGCCTTTGCTGAAGGTAGAGAATCTGGTTAAGCACCATGAGACATCGGGGGGCAAGGTTCATGCGGTAGATGGTGTGGACTTTGAGGTTTATGCCGGTGAGACGCTGGGAATTGTCGGTGAGTCGGGCTGTGGCAAGTCTACTCTTGGCCGAACCCTGGTTCGTCTGCATGAGCCTGACGAGGGACGTATTTTATTTCATGGCGAGGACATCACGCATTTGTCACGCAAGGCGTTACGTTCGGTGCGGCGCGAGGTGCAGATCGTTTTCCAGGATCCGTATGCGTCGTTGAATCCCCGACGGACGGTTCGACAAATTCTGGGCGAGCCTTTCGATGTCCACGCTGTTGGTACGCGTAGTAGTAGGGCCGGAAAAGTTAATGAGCTGCTTGCACGCGTTGGCTTGCATGCGGAGCATGCCGACAGATTTCCACATGAATTTTCAGGCGGCCAGCGCCAGCGTATTGCGATTGCGCGGGCGATCGCACTGGAGCCTAAGCTGGTTGTGTGCGATGAGCCTGTTTCAGCGCTGGATGTGTCAATACAGGCACAGATTATTAATTTACTGCGCCGTCTGCAGCGCGAGAACAGTCTTGCTTATATTTTTATTTCCCACGATCTGTCTGTGGTGGGGTATTTGGCCGATCGGATAGCTGTTATGTATCTAGGTGAAATTGTTGAAATTGCACCGAAATCAGAGCTATGGAATAAGCCTTTACATCCCTATACCCAGGTTTTGTTCTCAGCGATTCCGATTGCGCGGCCTCCTAGTGAAGCGCGTCGCCGCAGGATTTCCATGAACGGGGAGCTACCCAGCCCCATGAATCCTCCCGCTGGTTGCAGATTTCATACGCGCTGCCTTCATGTCATGCCTAAATGCAAAACCGAAGTTCCGAAGCTGGTTCCGGTGCAGACGGATCAGTGCGATAGCCGTAAAGTTGCTTGCCATCTTTTTGCTGAAGACCGGTAAGCAGCTTTTTTGAAATGAATCTTTGGAAATAAGACGCTATGGAAATCATCAAGCCGCAGCTCCTGCGGGAGCTTAATAAGCTGGATACCAACGAAAACGCCGGGAGTGCTGCCGATTCGGGAATTGGTCGTTCAGTCAAGCGAAAAGAAGACGCACGGTTTGTTGCTGGGGCGGGCCGCTATGTGGATGATCATCACTTTCCGGGGCAATTGTATGCACGCTTTGTGCGATCTTCTTATGCGCATGCAGTGATTCGTGGGATCGACGTAAGCAACGCGCTGAATGCTCCAGGAGTAGTGGCGGTTTATACAGCAGCCGACATGCTTTCGGCGGGTGTAAAAGGCATTCCCTGTGGGTGGCTGATTCACGATAGAGAGGGTCGGCCGATGGCGGAACCGCCCCACTATCCGTTAGCGTTAGATAAGGTGAGGCATGTCGGAGAGCCGGTTGCCGTCGTTATCGCAGAAACCTTGCTTCAGGCGCAGGACGCGGTTGAGCTCGTCGATGTGGATTTCGAGCCTCTGGAAGCCGTAGCGGATGTCACTAGTGCTACTCGGGAAAATGCGCCGCTTGTGTGGGACGACATCCCTGGCAACGTTTGTTGCGATTGGGTGCTGGGTGACCAGAACGCTACTGATGACGCCTTTAATCGTGCTTCGCATGTCACGCGGATCGAGCTGAAGAACAATCGGCTGATTCCGAATCCGATGGAGCCACGTGCCGCTATCGCGAACTACGTTGCGTCAATGGGTGACTTGACCCTTTACACCACGAGTCAAAATCCCCACACAGTTCGCGGCACGCTTTGCAATATTTTAAGTATGCCTGAGACCAGTGTGCGGGTCATCTCACCGGACGTGGGCGGTGGGTTTGGTTCGAAGATTTTTGTGTATCCCGAGGAAGTCTGCGTGAGTTGGGCAAGCCGGTGTCTTGGCCGTCCCGTACGGTGGACGTCTGACCGCTCTGAGGCTTTTTTGACGGATGCGCATGGGCGTGATCATCAGACAACTGCAGAGCTGGCATTGGATGCTTCGGGGAAGTTTATAGGCTTACGCGTCAAAACGCTGGCGAATGTGGGTGCGTACCTATCAAGTGGTGCGACGGCTATTCCTACCTTTTATTACGCGCCATTGCTGGCAGGAGTTTATCAAATTCCGGTCCTACACTGTAATGTCATCGTGACTTTTACGCATACCTGCGGCGTCGATGCCTACCGAGGGGCAGGCCGACCGGAGGCCACTTATGTACTCGAGCGCTTGATCGATAAAGCCGCTCGGGAAATTGGTCAAGATCGGGTGGAGTTAAGACGCCGCAATTTTATAAGGTCAGATCAGTTCCCGTACGCCACACCAGGTGGGCTTACATATGATTCGGGAGATCATGAGGCGACGTTGAGGGTGGCCTTGGAAAAGTCCGACTGGGCAGGGTTCGAGGCACGTCGTCAGGCAGCTCGCCGCCAGGGGAAGTATCGTGGTATCGGAATCTCGACATACGTTGAAATTGCGGGAGGAACACCATCTAAGGTTTTGGGTGAGCTGGGTGGCCGTGGTGGCAGAGCTGAGTCTGCGCAGGTGCGTGTTCACCCAAGTTCCGCAGTGACTGTGTTCAGTGGGTCGCACAGCCATGGTCAAAGCCATGAAACCACCTTTGCACAATTGGTCTGTGACCGGCTTGGCATTGCCATAGATAAGGTGAAAGTTGTGCAAGGGGATACGGATCAGATACCGTTTGGCCGGGGTACGGCGGCATCCCGATCGCTGGTACTCGGGGGATCGGCGATTGTGAAGGCGCTGGACAAAATTGTTCTTAAGGGAACAAAGATAGCAGCCCATCTTCTGAATGCGGATGTTGCTGATGTCACTTTTGATAATGGTCAGTTCAAGGCTGTTGATGGCCGATCAGTGATGTTTCAGGATGTGGCAAAGGCAGCATATACGCTACATAATTATCCGATTGAAGAAGTCGAGCCGGGTCTGGATGAAACGGCATTCTATGATCCGGCCAATTGGACTTATCCGTGTGGTTGTCATATTTGCGAGCTGGAAGTCGACCCAGAAACGGGGCGCGTAAGTATCGTCAACATTGTGGCGGTCGATGATGTGGGGGAAGTGGTGAATCCCATGGTTGTGCACGGGCAGCTTCATGGGGGACTCGCCCAGGGTGTGGGACAAGCTCTGCTTGAGGAGTGCGTACACGATGAGACGGGCCAGTTGCTTACCGGTTCGTTTCAGGACTATTGCATGCCGCGCGCCGACGACCTACCGAATTTCGAAGTCCATATCCAGAGTACCCCTTGTGAACATAACCCCTTAAAAGCGAAAGGATGCGCTGAAGTAGGTTCGGTAGGTGTGCCTCCGGCCATTATCAACGCCGTGTTAGATGCGCTTGCAGACCTTAAGGTGACAAATATCGACATGCCGGCTACAGCAGTGGCGGTCTGGACAGCGATTCAATGTGCTCGTGATCAGAGCGAGCACGGTATTGCAGACCACTAAGGTGGTTGCAGAACAAATTTGCTCTGTTTTATTCATTTTATTTAAGTAAGAAGGAAAACTCATGAAGTACATTACCGCTCATATCCGAGCTGCTAACGTTTATCACGGTTACACGCAAGATCGTCAACCGATTATCGATCCGGTTCCTGCGGATGGTTTTGTCGAAAAGGTGATCAAGTTGGATAGGATCCTCTCTATTACGGCTAAATACATTTTTATCGAAACGCCGCACGATACTGTGCAGACATGGGAGTACACGGACGGTTTCGAGAACCTGAAGAAAAAGCTTTCCTCAGCAGGTCTGCTTATTGATTGAACGGCGTTTGCATGGCGTGCCATTTTCCGATCGGATGGCACGCCCGCAGGATATAGCAATGTCATTTTTCTAAAGGCACACTATGACTATTTCCATTTCTCTATCTGTCAATGGAAAGCACGTTGAGGCGAGCATAGATCCGCGTATGTTGCTCGTTCAGTTTATTCGTGAACATCTGAGACTTACGGGAACCCATGTTGGTTGCGATACCGCGCAATGCGGCGCTTGTACCGTACATATGAATGGCAACGCCGTTAAGTCGTGTTCAATGCTGGCGGCGCAAGCACAAGGAGCCCAGATCACCACGATAGAGGGATTGAGCCAGGGTGGAGAGCTGCATCCTATGCAGGCAGCATTTCGTGAGTGCCATGGTTTGCAATGTGGTTACTGTACGCCTGGCATGGTCATGTCCGCGGTGCACTTGCTTGCCGAGAATCCGCGTGCGACTGAAGAGGAAATTCGAGAGTCACTTGACGGCAATATATGTCGCTGCACTGGCTACCAAAATATTGTTAAGTCGATTCAGCTTGTCCAGGCGGGGAAATAGGAGCTTATCCATGTATATATTCGATTATCAGCGCCCTGTGGACAAGGCGGGCGCGATGCTTGCCATGCAAGGTGATGCACGATATCTGGCAGGGGGGCAGAGTTTGGTCCAGGCCATGAAACTACGCTTGTCCGCATGTGAACGTTTGGTCGATCTGGGTGGGCTCGATGAGCTTAGAGGCATATCGGTTCATGAAGGATTCGTGACCATTGGTGCGATGACAACGCACGCAACCGTAGCTCGATCGCAGGATGTGCTTCAAGCCGTTCCGGCGATAGCAGAGTTAGCGGGCGGTATAGGCGACCGTATGGTTCGCAACATGGGAACCTTAGGAGGATCACTTGCCAATGCAGACCCCGCGGCTTGTTATCCAGCTGCCGTTTTGGGCTTGGGGGCCAAGATACAGACTGATCGTCGTGTAATTGATGGCGATACGTTTTTTACCGGGTTGTATGAGACAGCTCTGGAGGCTGGGGAACTCATTACATCGGTGAGTTTCGCTATTCCTCTGCGGGCTGCTTATATAAAGTACAAGCAGCCCGCGTCTCGTTTTGCTCTGGTAGGCGTTTTTGTAAGCCAAGGGGCGGGCGGGGTGCGGGTGGCAATTACAGGTGCGAAAAATAGCGTATTTCGCTGTTCAGAGATGGAGGCGAAGCTAAATACATCCTTCACCTCGGAAGCAGCCAGGTCGGTAAAAATTTCTACTGACAACATTAACGGCGATATGCATGGGTCGGCCGATTATCGTGCCGAAATGATTAGTGTGATGTCGGCTCGAGCCGTCGAAGCTATACGCGCGCGTTGATGCTGATTCGCCGGAATCGGCTTTGATATTTACTAGTTTTTTATTGGATGCAAATGGAACTGCAAGACGAGCGATTTATACCCGCGACCCTGGATGTTACCTGGGCTGCGCTCAATGACCCTGCGATATTGAAAGAATGTATCGCAGGTTGCGAAACCTTGGAGCGCACAGAGGAAAACGCGTTTGTGGCGTTAGTGTCTGTGAAGGTTGGTCCAGTTAGTGCCAGATTCAAGGGGAATCTGAAGATGACCAATGTGCAGCCGCCTCATAGCTATACCATTCACTTTGACGGCCAAGGGGGGGTTGCAGGTTTTGGAAAGGGATCTGCCGATGTATCGTTGGTTGCCGACGGAGAAAAAACCCGGCTCAACTATACCGCTCGTGCACAGGTGGGCGGGAAGATTGCCCAGATAGGCTCGCGCCTGGTCGATGCAGCAGCGGCAAAACTATCGGAAGATTTTTTTAAGGCTTTTGAGCAGCGCTTGCAAGCGCTTGCGAAGCCTGAGGATGGTGCGATAACGGCAGTCAAGACAGAGATGGAGGCAGCCGCAAAACCGGTGCCTGAGAAATCTCGAAAAACAGGCCTTGTGTGGTGGGTTTCGGGAGCAATGGTTGTGCTCGTCGTTGCTTATCTGATCATGCGCTAAGGCAAATGGTGAGGGTGGCCTCTGACTTGCTTGAGCAGGTGGACTGCATAGTGACTGAATGTCCGGAGTCGGAGCGTGGTATGGGGGCATCCTTATGTCACGCTTTGTTGTCGGCGAGGGAACCCCGCCGCGTTCAGTAGAAGGCATTTAATGCGGTTGTTGGAGATTTCTGGCGACACAGGAGCTCGACGCTTACTACAAGAGTATCCTGTGCAGAACGTGCCTGTGCTTGATCCTGGTATCCACCGGGACGTCGATACGCCTGCAGACCTTCTGGTCTAGCGTTCTTGTCTATTGCAAAAGAATGTCCCTATCGATTTCCGATATTGATGCCAAGCCGCTTAGCCGCATAGAACGAAGCAGTTCTTCTTGCAGCAGGAACAGGGCGCGCTCGGCGCCATCTTGTCCGCCTGCGCTGACGCCATAAAGCATGGGGCGGCCGATCATGACTGCCTTGGCGCCTAAAGCCAGTGCTTTGATGACGTCGCTTCCGCGGCGTATGCCGCCATCCATAATGACTTCCAGATTCGACCCGACCTCCTGAACGATAGCGGGTAGCGCCTGGAGGCTGGAGGGAGCTCCATCTAGTTGGCGCCCGCCATGATTCGAGACGATCAGGCCGTCACAACCAATCTGTGCGACACGCCGGGCATCTTGAGGATGGAGTACGCCCTTGATGATTAGGCGGCGCGGCCAGGCATCCCGGATCTTGGCCAGGTCGTTCCAGTTGAATGTGGGGTCATAGTTCTTGCCGACCGACGAGGCTATCGTCGAGGTGTCGAGCGTATCAGGTACAAAGCCGACCATGTTTTCCAGGGTTGGCATACCGTGGCGCAGCAGGCGGGATACCCACCCCGGCTTGCTGGCGAAATCCAGCATATTGCGGGGTGTAAATCGGAATGGCAAGCCGAAATCGTTACGCATATCGCGCTCGCGTTTACCGCCAGTCGGCATGTCTATGGTAATGATCAAGGCTTCGTATCCAGCATTGCGGGCGCGGTCGATTAACCCCATGGTGAAGTCGCGTTTGCGCAGCATGTACGACTGGAACCAAAGCCTGGTATTTGGCGCTTCGCGCGCCACTCGTTCAATCGACGATGTTGACGAAGTAGGCAAGGCATACGGTATACCTGCTGCGCCGGCGGCGCGTGCAATGGCAACGTCGCCGAAAGGCCAGCCATAGCCAATGGCTCCCGTGGGTGCAACCGCAATAGGCAGTGAGGCCGGCGCGCCCAGCAGATTTATGCTGGTATCGATTTTCGATACATCAACCAGATAACGCGGAACAATATTCAGTCCGTCGTAGGCAGATTGGTTGGCCCGAAGCGTCGTCTCGTTTTCAGCACCGCCATCATAGAAATCGAAGACTGCGCGCGGCAAGTTTCTGCGAGCGCGGCGGCGCAGCTCGTCTATTGAATAGGCTTGCTGCAAGGATTGTTTTACTCGGGCGGGCGCAGCAGGCGAAGACGACTTGGGCAAGGTTGTAGAGGTCGCGCTTTTTGAGGTAGTCATAATCTATCCAGATAATTGAGTACGCGCTATTTTTTGGGTTGCCCAGCGTCAGCCAGCAGTTTTCCCCACATGTCCGTTTGCGCGGTGACATAATCGGCAAAATCTGCGGGTGTGCGAGGTGTTGGTTCCAATCCTTGCTTGCTGAAGAACTCAGCTGCTTGCGGGCTGTTCAGTGCTTTTACGAACGCCTTGTTAATCCGGTCGACGATGACAGGGTCGGTTCCGGCGGGGGCGAACAGGCCTCCCCAGGCGACGAACTCGTAACCTGTCAAACCCGCCTCAGCAAGCGTAGGTACGCCGGGCAAAGCGCTGGTAGTCTTGATCGGTGTGACACCTAGCGCCCGCAGCTTGCCGGCTTCGATGTATGGCTTCGTTACCGATATATCGGTAATCATGAAGTCGAGCCGTCCG
Organism: Pollutimonas bauzanensis; assembly: GCF_040393045.1. Classification (GTDB taxonomy): domain Bacteria; phylum Pseudomonadota; class Gammaproteobacteria; order Burkholderiales; family Burkholderiaceae_B; genus Pollutimonas; species Pollutimonas bauzanensis_A. Next base: position 22,491 of record NZ_JBEBUX010000009.1, read on the forward strand.
GCAATTAAGTCCGTGATAGCCTGAGGCGTTCCTGCGTATTGAATATCCATGGCGTCAATACCGGTAATGCTTTTAAGCATTTGAACTGCGGCCAGGCTTCCGGTGTTGCCTACGCCATAGTTCAGTTGACCAGGCTGCGATTTGGCGTAGTCTAGAAATTCTCGCAGGTTCGTGACTGGCAAGTCGGGCCGCACGACGAGCACCAATGGATTCATGGAGAACTGTGTGATGGCGGTGAAGTCCTTGGCGGGGTCGTAGGACAGTTTTTTAAACAGATGGATGTTGGCCGATTGCGTAGAGTTAGTGCCGACCAGCAAGGTATAGCCGTCAGGCGTGGCGCGGCTTACCTCCGCGGCTGCAATGCTGCCTTGCGCGCCGGCTTTGTTTTCAACGACCAGCGTTTGGCCCAGGTCTGCACGGACCTGGTCGCTCAGGAAACGTGCCATGGTATCGGTCGTACTTCCTGCCGGGAAGGGAACCACCAGGCGAATGGCGCGCTCAGGATACTTGTCGGCTGACCATGCGGTTGTGGTGGCCGCGAGCATGACAGTCAATGCTGCTGCTAGTTTCAAGATTTTCATAATGTCTCCTCGTTATGGATCGTAAGATGCTTTATTTTTCGTTGTTGCGTAGCGAGCTATTGGGCGGGAACTGTTGGTTTTCCCCAGTCGGCCCATACCTTGGCAATGGCGGCATAGTCATCCCGGCCATATCCGGCTGCCGATGCGATTTCATATATTGTGTGAGAGCCTTGAATGGCGAACATAGGCACGCCTAGCGATTGGGCCAGTTCAAGTGCGAGCGTGGAGTCTTTACGCGCTGCATCCAGTGGCATGCCGCCCGCATAGTTATTGCCGAGAATACGCTCGGCATAACGATGGGTAAGTGGCCGATGCAGGCCCATTTGTGGATCGGCAAGCAAGGAAATCAGTTTTTCGCAGCTGACGCCCGAGGCTGTGGCCAAAGCGCCGGCTTCCGCCACGACTACCATTACGGCGTGGGCGACGGCATTATTAATGACTTTGGCAGCGGCGCCTGCGCCCGAAGGGCCAAAATAAATTTGCTTTTCAGTAATGGCGTTCAACACCGATTGTGTTGTCGCGATATCGCTTTCGTCGCCGCCCAACAGCAAGGTAGCAGTGCCTGCTTCCATCTGACTAACTCCGGCGAGTATGGATGCGTCGACGATACGCAGACCGAATGGAGTCAGTATTTTCTGGCTGGCGTGGATGTCGTCAGGATTGACTGTGCTGGTCTCCAGCACAATGGTATCGGGTGAAAGATGGGGGGCAATCTGCTTGAGTACGTTTTGCGAAGCGGCCGGGCTGGGCAAGCACAATACGATGGCATGAACATCCGAGACGTCTTTGGGGTCGGCGATGGGTTGTGCTGCGAAGCTGTCGCGCGCGCGCTGGACTTGGGCCGTATCGAGATCCGCCACTTTGGTCGGGAAGTGTTTTGCGATACGTTGGGCGACCAGATAGCCCATGTTGCCAAGGCCGTATACTGCGACTGGTTTGTTGCTCATGAAAATGACTCCATAAATAATGGCAAAACGGCATCCTTTGGCTTTTGCTGCCAGGAACGCCCTATCTCGTTGATGAATGTGTTGCTGACAGACCCAGTACTTTTCCTGGGTTCATGATGTTTTCAGGGTCTAGCGCGTGTTTTATTCGATGCATTAGCGCGAGCTCGACAGGATCTTTGTAGCGGGCAAGGTCATCGACCCTTCGGGAGCCTATGCCTTGTTCGGCACTGATAGATCCTCCGGCGGCCACGACACGGTCATGCACCAGTGCCTGAATTTCGCTTTCCCGCCCAGCAACGCTTTGGCGGTCTGCGCTTGCTGGACCAAGCAGGTTGTAATGCAAGTTGCCGTCACCCAGATGCCCAAAGACCATCATCCGTGCGCCAGGATATCGTTGTTGAATTTCGATGTTGGTGCTTCTTACGAAAGCAGGAATGATCGAGACAGGTAAGGAAATATCGTGCTTGATACAGTATCCGTTCTCGGCCAGCGCCAGGGTAATGCTTTCGCGCAAGTGCCAAAACGCATCGCTTTGTGCCTGCGAACTCGAAATCGCCGCATCGATCAGGCATCCGCTTTCCATGGCGGCTTCCAGTACGCTTTCGAATCGTAAGGTGGCGTGCGCCTCATCTTCACTATCCGAAAGTTCGAGCAAACCATACCATTCAGCGCCCTCAGGAGGACTGATAAAGGGAAGGTGCTGTTGCGTGTAAGTCTGGACTACGAGGTCCATGCATTCGCGCGACATGACTTCGAAGCCGGTAAGCGATGCTCCCAGATGCGATCTGGCCAGTCGCAGGACAGCCGCCGCATCATCCAGGCTTCCCAAGGCCAGCAGTGAAGTACGCTGGGCGTTGGGCAGGGGAAAAAGCTTAAGCGTTGCCGCGGTAATAATGCCAAGGGTCCCTTCGCTTCCGATATAGAGGTCGCGCAAGTCGTACCCAGTGTTGTCCTTGCGCAAGCCGCGTAAGCCGTTCCAGACGGCGCCTTCGGCAGTGATGACTTCCAGTCCCAAGGTAAGCTCGCGGGCGTTTCCGTAGCGCAGGACTTGCGTGCCCCCTGCATTGGTTGCCAGGTTTCCGCCGATGAAACAGCTGCCTTCTGCACCCAAAGAAAGGGGGAAAAGGCGGTTTGCCGATTTTGCGGCCTCTTGGACAGCTTGCAGAATGCAGCCGGCTTCGACAGTGATCGTATCGTTATCCGTGTCGATGGCGCGGATGCGATTCAATCGTTGCATGCTGATGACGATTGCCGTGCCGGTGTCGTCGGGCGTTGCCGCGGCCACTTGCCCTGTGTTGCCGCCTTGGGGCACGATGGGAACGCCAGCGTGTGAAGATAACTGTACTATCTTGGCAACTTGTTGTGCGTTTGCCGGACGGACTACGGCGAGCGCTCGACCCGTAGAGAAATTCCGCCAGTCGGTCAGATAAGGTATGGCGTCCTCATTCATCAGGACGTTTTCAGTACCCAGCAATTCGATCAGAGCAGGCAGTAAAGAATGCACGCAGGTTATTCCTTGATGGGTGTCAGCAAGCGACCGCTTTCCAGGAATGAGACGGCGTTGTCGAAGACCAATCGGGACATATCATGTCGGGTCTCGTGAGTTGCGCTGCCAACATGGGGCATAAGTGCGACTTGGTCCATGTGCAGGAACGGTTCGGGAACAGCTGGCTCGCGTTCCAGCACATCAAGTCCGGCGCCGCCTACTTCGCCATTTTCCAGCGCTGCGACTAAGGCCTGTTCATCAACAACAGTGCCTCGAGCAATGTTGACCAGTATTCCTTTGGCGCCTAGTGCGCGAATTACCGCTGCGTCGACAATATGATGTGTACGCGGCCCGCCTGGGCAAGCCAGTACAAGAAAATCGGCCCATTCGGCCAGCTTCAGCAACGAAGGCTCGAAGGTAAAAGGGCTGTCCGGGCGTTCACGGCGGTTGTGATAACGCACTTGCATATTGAAGCCTGTGCCGCGCTGTGCGATAGCGAGACCGATGCGGCCCAGACCCACGATACCCAGGCGTTTTCCCCAGACCCGCGTGGAGAGCGGGAAAGCCCCAATCGTCTTCCATTGCCCGGTCTTGACGTAGCGGTCTCCTATGTTGGTGCGCCGCGCGGCAGTCAGCAATAGGGCCCATGCGAGGTCTGCAACACAGTCGTCCAGTATTTCCGGCGTGTTGCTCACCACGATGCCGCGCTCTGCCATGGCCTCGGTATCGAGCGTTTCATAGCCGACTCCCCAACTGCAAACGGCGCGAAGGGCCGGCAGGTGCCCGATTGATTCGCGTGACAAGCCCTTACGTACCGATGTAATGACCAGACTGGCGTCTGTTGCTGCTGCAAGTTTTTCTGTCGCGCATGCGTCATTCCAGAGTGCAAGCACACGGTACTTGTCGGCCAATGCTTCATCGAAAGCCGTGCCCAGCGAAGCGAGTTGCACAATCTGGTAGTCGGGGTGTGTCATAGAATCAGCCTTTTGCCGGGATGTAATTAGCGGCGGCAGCCGCGTCGGCGAAAGCGACACCTTTGCGAACTGCGGCCTCTACCTCGTCATCAATCGCCAGCGCTGCTTCAGCGGCAACCAGGACTTCCTGAAGACGATCGCGGGGAATGACCACGATGCCGGTGTCATCGCCGACAATCAGATCACCTTCCTTGACCGGAATACCGCCCAGGGTGACCTGCCCGCCCATTTCCTGCAGGCGCAAACGTGTTTTTCCTGTCAGGGGTGAAACATGCCGACTTGCCATCCATAGGCCCGTTTCCTGGATTTCGTCGACATCGCGGCAAGCGCCATCGATAATGACTGCGGTGGCGCCGCGCAAGGAAGCAGCGGTCGAGGCAATACCGCCGAAAGTGGAAATCGCCTGACCGTCCACATCGATCACCAGGACCTTACCCGGCCCGGTCGCTGCAACCAGACGGCCGACAGCAAAATCGGCGCGCTCGAAGTCGCCCAGTTTCCCCCAGACATGTCGGGCAGTCACGGCCTCGCCGATGATGCGGCCCTGGCCGGCGCGTTGGGTGATGCCTTGAGTTACGCCTTGGATGCATAGGGTATCGAGGGCGTCTGCCCATGTGCTGCTGCCTATGCGTGCGCAGCGCTGCAAGAGTTCAGGAGTGATTTGAGTCATCGTCAGTATTCCAAGGAGCTTCAATCGACGCTTGCGCCAGAAAGGCGTACGCCTTCTGCCCAGCTCTTGAGTTCTTCATCAATGAAGGCCGCAAACTCCTCAGATGAGCTGTTGTTAACCTCGGCGCCCATGTCGCGCAGCCTATTTGTCAGCTCTGGCGTAGCCACCGCTTTTTGTATGGATGCCTGGAGTTTTTCCTTGACGGCTGGATCCAGGCCGGCTGGGGCGAATATGCCGAACCATGTCGCAGAGCGGAATCCGGGTAATCCGGCTTCTTCCATAGTGGGCACGTCTTTGATTGACGCTACGCGAGTTGGATGCGCCAGAGCGATGGCCCGTAGCTTACCGGCAAGGATATGGGGCTGAGCGGCAGACAGCGTAACGAATGCGACTTGGACCTGTCCGCCAAGCAGGTCCGTGAGCATTGGCGAATCGCCACGATAGGGAATATGCGTCAACGGAACGTCAGTCTTGGCTTTGAATAGCTCCCCTGTCAGGTGCTGAGGGGTTCCATTTCCGGTCGATGCCATAGTCAGGCCATTGGGCGATTTCTTGGCGTAATCGATCAGGCTTTTCAGATCTGTGACCGGCAGTGAATTCGTCGCGACCAGTACAAGAGGAATCGTGGAGGTTAGTGAGATGGGTTCGAAATCTTTGATGGGATCATAGTTCAGCTTCTTGTAGAGACTGGCGCTGATAGTATGGGCGGCGGTAGTCATGTACAGTTTGTAGCCGTCAGGATTTGCGCGTGCAAACTGTGAAGCGGCCAGCGTCGTGCCGGCGCCGGGCTGATTGCGAACTACCACTGGCTGATGCAAATAAGTGGGTAGTTTTTCCGCAACCATGCGGGCGATGACGTCAGTTGCACCACCCGCCGGGTAGGGCACAACCAACTCAATCGGGCGATCCGGCCACGCGAAAGCAGGGGCTGCGGCAAGTGTCAGCAAGGCGCATGTCGTTCGGCCCAGCCAGGTTTTGAAATTCGACATTTTTGTCTCCTTCTTGATTTTTACTGATTTGAAAAGAGGTGAGCGTCAGCGCAATGGGCATACCCGCTTGCCCCTATGCTCGGTACCGAATACTGCCTCATTAGTCTTATAGAGACAAATAGAATTTAGTCGATGATTATGAGTCATTGACTAACAATGGCATAATGGGCTCCTCGTCTGAAAGGCAAGAATCCAGAAAATGACACTCAATATCAAGTACCGCCCTTTGAAAGCCTTTTTGTTGGCGGTCGAAACAGGTTCGTTTACTCACGCTGCTGATCAGTTGGGGGTGACTCAGCCTTCGTTCACCGTCCTGATTCAGGATCTTGAAAAAGCGCTGGACCTCAAGCTCTTTGAACGCACGACGCGAAGTATCACTCTGACGGCGGCGGGTATCGATTTGCGCGATCGTATTCACCGTCCGATTGCCGATCTGGAAGAAACCTATCGGAATATGATGGATCTGGCCGCTGTACGCAAGGGGCTGGTGGTAGTGGGGGCTTTGCCATCCACCGCGCTGACCATTATTCCTTCGACCTTGGGGAATTTGCGTCGAAAACACCCCGCCTTGCAAATTCGGGTGGTCGAGGCACATAACGATGAACTGATAAAAATGCTTCGTACTAATCAGGTGGAATTCGCTTTGGCGACCATGCTGGCGGAAGTGCCTGATTTGGAGTTTGTGCCGTTAGTGGCTGATGTGTTCTGCGCGGTCTATCCCATAGATCATCCGGCAGCGACGATGGAAACATTGGGTTGGAAGGACTTGGTCCCGCAGGATTTGGTGTTGTTGTCGCAAGGTTCAAGCGCGCGCAGTCAGTTCGATCGTTCGATAACGTCGGACGGCGCGGTGACCGGATTGCGATATGACGTCACCCACATGATGACTGCAGTCTTGCTTGTTCGCGAAGGCTTGGGCATTACCTTGCTGCCAAGACTGGCTTTACCAGCATTACCGCTTAAAGGGTTGCAACATCGGCCGATTGCCGACGAGACGGCGAAGCGCACCATCGGGGTGCTTCGACGCCGGGATCGCCACCTGTCTCCGGCCGGGAAGGTGTTTCTGGAAGAGCTGCAGCGTTCCGCTTCGAAAATTGATGCAATGTATGCATCTGCTTGAACAGACAGACTGCGATTTGATTTTAATAGTTTTTGTCTAATAGTTTCATTGAGTTTTCAATTGGACCGTAACAATATACACAGGCATTATTCGCGCAGGTATTTCAATTCGCTAATTATCCTGGACTGTATATGGACGCCCCAATTATCAAATCGTTTCGCATTGGCGGAACTTCGCGTGATAGCGCTGTTGGCAGCTCGGCTGTCATTACCTCAATTAACCCCGCAGATGGAAGTATTGCAGGTACCGTGACGCGCGCTACGGCGCAAGATGTTGATGATGCCGTTGCCGTCGCCTGGGACGCCTTTCGCAATAAGCCATGGCGTAAGCTGCGGCCCGACCAACGTGCGACGACCCTATATGAAATTGGGCGCCGTTTATTGTTAGAGCGGGAATCTCTGGCCCGTTTGCAGATGCAGGATAGCGGCAAGCCGATGAAAGAATGTCTGCACATGGTTGATGCAGCCGCCGGCCACTTTAGGTACTACGCTGCCGTGTGCGAAACCTGGCAGAATGAAATGACTTCGCCGCGCGGCGAATACTTTTCGATGGCGCTCGCCGAACCTTTTGGCGTTGTGGCGTGCATCACTCCCTGGAATTCACCCATCATGAATGAGGCGCAGAAAGCCGCGCCGGCCTTGGCTGCTGGAAATGCCGTATTAATTAAGCCGTCCGAGGAAACACCTCAGTTAGCACTTGAATTGGTCCGTATTTGCTACGAAGCCGGCTTGCCTGAGGGGCTGATCACTGCCTTGCCAGGTTACGGTGAGGATGTAGGCGCCGCGATGGTTAAGCACCCCGGCGTACGCATGGTTTCCTTTACTGGCGGTACTGACACCGGTAGGGCGATTGGCGCGATCGCAGGCCAGCGTCTGATTCCAGTCGGCCTTGAGCTGGGGGGAAAGTCGCCCCACATCGTATTTGAAGATGCGGATATCGATCGCGCGGTCGCCGGGGTGATGTCCGGAATTTTTGGTTCTGCAGGGCAGAGTTGTGTTGCCGGATCCCGACTGTTTGTTCAGAAGAGCATCTACAAGCGCTTTATGGAAAGTTTGGTGGAAAAAACCCGTTCACTATGTGTCGGTCTGCCTGATGATCCAGGTGTCCAAATGGGCCCACTGGTATCAAAGGCGCATCGTGACAAAGTTGCGGGCTATGTAGACATCGGTAGGCAGGAGGGTGGGAAGATCCTGGTTGGTGGCGATCGTCCGACCGACCCACGCTTGCAAAATGGCTGCTTCTATATGCCGACGATTATCGATGGGCTGACTAATCGTGCGAGGGTGTGTCAGGAAGAAATCTTTGGACCGGTACTGGTCGCACTGCCTTTTGAGGATGAGGCTGATGTCATTGAGCAAGGCAACGATACAGCTTTTGGTCTGGCGGCAGGTATGTGGACTGGCGATTATGCACGCGCCTGGCGCGTTGCTCGCGAACTGGAAGCGGGTTCGGTGTGGATTAACACCTATAAACAGTCGCACATCGCAACGCCATTCGGTGGGTTCAAGGATAGTGGTATTGGGCGTGAGAAGGGCCTGCATGGTTTGCGGCTGTATAGCCAAGTGAAGAGTGTTTATTTCGGCACGCACGAAAAACCGATGGGCTTGTAATCGGATCAAGATGCCAGTCTTCCGAAGGCAGTTTCAGTCTTCGGTCATCAATTTATGCACATCATTTCCGTCGGTGTGACGGCAAGGAGAAAAAATAATGATATCGCTCAAACTCCGGTCTTGGCTTCGAGGGGTTTTATGCGCGAGCCTTACGCTCGTCAGTAGTTCAGCTTTTGCTTGGCCCGATCGTCCTATCGAGCTGATCGTCGGATTTGCTGCGGGAGGAGGTACCGATCTGACCGCCCGCACACTTGCCACATACCTGGAAAAAGAGCTGGGTGGGCCGGTTGTTGTTGTCAACAAAGCGGGTGCTTCCGGGGCATTGGGGTTGGCCTATGTCGCGCGGGCGAAGCCGGATGGCTACACTTTGGGCGTCACGAATATGCCGGGATTATTGACGCTGCCGATCGAGCGGGAGGCGGGTTTCAATTTCGAGAGCTTTACCTATTTGGGCACTTTGGTGCGTGATCCCAGCGCGTTCAGCGTGAGCGCTGAATCTCCTTACCAGAATCTAAAGGAATTAATCGACGACGCGCGCAAGCAACCGGGTTTGCTAAGCTATGCATCGACGGGTGTCGGCACCGACGATCATTTGGCCATGGTGCTGTTCAATAGCGATACGGGCGTGGAACTGAATCACGTTCCTTTCAATGGCGCGGCGCCAATGCGTAACGCCGTGTTGGGTGGACACGCTACGATCGGAGGGATGAACCTGGGCGAAGCAATGCCTTATCAAGGCACAAAGCTGCGAATTCTTGGACAGGCGAGTGAGAAACGCTCGCCTTTGGCCCCAGATGTTCCGACCTTTATCGAGCAGGGTGTCAACCTGGTTTTTGCTTCCGAACGCGGTGTCGTCGCACCTAAAGATTTGCCCGCCGAGGTGCAGGTGAAGATTTCAGATGCGTTGGAAAAAATTGCCGCCGATCCTAAGTTCCAGGATGCGATGCATAAACAGTTCACCGAAATGGACTATTTGCGGGGCGACGCCTGGAAGGTCCGTCTGAAGAAAGCTGATGATCACTTCAGGGCGCTATGGGCCAAGCAACAGTGGATCGATTAAGCCGCTTTTCCAGCGTTGGTGTCGACGAGTAATTGGTACTGCCTGATAAGAAAAGCCCGCAATAGCGGGCTTTTTTTTGAATTTTCTTGACAACGATCTTGGTCTTATTGATAATGAAACAGAACATCTAGTGCGTCAGGCAGAACATAATGCTTGGGCCTGTAGGTCCGTAATCCATAGCGAAACTAAACCAATTCTTGTATTTAACCGGAGTAACTCAGTATGTCGCAGCAGTCGGTTTCCGACCTTAAGTCGTTTTTGATCAATGGCGAATGGGTATCGAACCCAACGGAGTCATTCGAGTCAATCAATCCAGCGACGGGAGAGGTCAATTACCGCTTGTCCGTAGCCACGGCGCTTCATGTCGATGCGGCGGTGGCGTCGGCCAAAGCCGCAGCGGCCTTGCCATCCTGGAAGGAAATGCTGCCACACGTGCGCGCCCAGATATTGATGCGCATTGCCGCCCTTATCGTAGAGCGCGGCGATGAACTCGCCGGGCTACAAATGGCCGAGAATGGGAAGGTCTGGTCCGAATGTAAAGCGCAGGCTGGTAGCGCCGCAGCTACGTTCCGATACTATGCCGCAGTATGCGAAACGCTGGGGGCGGAAGTGACGCCGTCTCGAGGTAATTACCTTTCGATGACGTCTTATGAACCTTATGGGGTCGTCGCTGCCATAACACCGTGGAATTCGCCCCTGACAATGGAAGCCCAAAAGGTGGCTCCGGCGCTGGCAGCGGGCAACGCCGTTATCTTAAAGCCGTCCGAGATCACGCCATCGGCGGGTTTGCTATTGGGTGAAATCGCATTGCAGGCGGGCTTGCCGCCCGGCATTTTGAACGTATTGACGGGAAATGGCGCGATTACGGGCAAAAGCCTGGTCCAGCACCCGGGCGTACGCATGGTGTCGTTTACCGGTGGCACCGCCAGCGGCCGCGCTATTGGCATGATGGCTGCCGAACGACTGATACCGGTCGCCCTCGAGCTTGGCGGTAAATCACCGCATATTGTGTTTGACGATGCCAATCTGGAAGCGGCTGTCGAAAGTATCGTAGGCGGCATCTTCGAGGGCAGCGGGCAATCTTGCGTTGCTGGATCCCGGCTATTTGTACAGAGCTCGGTTTACGACAAGCTGACGGCATTACTGGTGAAGCGCGGTCAGGCGATAAAACTGGGCTTGCCTGACGCCCCCGGATCGCAGATGGGGCCCGTTTCCAGCTTTGCCCATCGCACGCGTATCGAGCAATTAGTAGCATCGGCCGTGGCCGAAGGCGGGCAGGTACTGCTTGGCGGACAGCGTCCTGAAGGTCAGGAGTTTGAGCAGGGTGCGTACTATTTGCCCACTATTGTTGCAGGCCTGGATAACCAGGCGACAGCCGTACGCGAAGAGATCTTCGGTCCCGTGCTTTGCGTTCTACCGTTTACGGACGAGGCCGACCTTATCGCCCAGGCCAACGACAGTGCTTTCGGCCTGGCATCCGGAATTTGGACGGCCAATTACCAGCGTGCCTGGCGGGTTGCACGAGCACTGGAAACCGGGCTTGTCTGGATCAATACCTACAAACAACTGTCGATTTCCACCCCGTTTGGTGGATTCAAAGATAGCGGGATAGGGCGCGAAAAGGGCGTGACGGGGCTGAGACTTTACCAGCAGAGTAAAGGCATTTACTGGAGCATGGATCCTGACAATTTTCCGGTGGCAGCAACGGCATCAACGGAAAGCTGAGTGCCGCCGCTTCAACTCAATCTTTATCCATAACAAACAACATAAAGGACAGACATTCATGTCTACAGTAAACACGATTGGATTTATTGGCGTTGGCGTGATGGGCGAACCAATTTGTCGTCACTTGGCTACAAAAAGCGGTGCTCGTGTCATGGCCTATGATCGCGACAATGCGCCACTGGAACGCCTGGCCGAGCATGGCGTCATCACCGCTACACTGACAGAGATAGCCGAACAGGCCGATATAATTTTTATGTCCTTGCCGTCGGGTGAAATTGTTCAGGACGTCATACGCGGCAACGGCGGCGCAGGGCTGTTGGCACTGTGCCGCTCTGGGCAACTGATTGTCGATCTAAGTACTTCTCCGGTCGAACTCAGTCGCCAGTTGTCTGCCGACCTGGCGAACGTCGGCATTTCGTTTGCCGACTCACCTGTCATGCGCACTCGTGCGGCTGCCGAAGCCGGCACGCTAGCTGTACCAGTAGGGGCGGATGACGCCGTTTTCGCGCGTATCGAACCGCTATTGCGTACGTTTGCCGCCGATGTCGTTCATGTCGGAGGCATTGGCGCAGGCCAGGTTGTGAAGATTCTGAATAACATGGTGCTTTACGAAACTGTTCTGGCGCTGGCCGAGGCGCGCGCGATCGGCATACGCGCTGGCGTGGATCCCGAGCGTTTGTTCGCAGCGATGTCAGTCGGTTCGGCAGATAGCTTTGCATTGCGCAATCATGGCATGAAGGCGATTGCGCCCCAAAACTTTCCGGAAAAGGCGTTCCCAGTGGTGTATGCCAAAAAGGACTTGCAGTATGCCGTAGGTTTGGCCGAGCAAGTGGGCGTGAATGCGACAGGGGCGAAAAACCTGATCGCATGCTTTGACCAAGCGATTGCCGCTGGCCATGGTGATAAGTATGCACCTGCCATCAGCCTGGTTTTTGAAGGGCAATAATTCGGTTTGGCCAGAGACGGGCTGGTTTACGCTGGGCGCGGTACAACATGCCATAATTGGCTTTCATCCATAATCATCTAGTCAATAGCCTTTATATGAGTCCTACTTCAGCACCAGGCGATGACGGGGTAGCCGCAGTAGATCGCGCCCTGGCTATCGTTGATGTCATTACGCGTCGCAGTGACCCTATCACTCTGGCCGATTTGTCTCGCGCCACGGGCTACTATAAAAGTACGCTGCTGCGCTTAATTGCCTCGTTGGAAAAGGCGTCATTAGTGGTGCGACGCAGTGACGGGCGCTATGCCCTTGGCCGCTACGCTCACGATCTTGGCCGCGCCTACGAGGCAGCGTATCGGCTTACAGAAATCCTGCTTCCCATATTGCAAGATCTGGTCAATCGAGGCAGTGAAAGCGGTTCTTTTCATGTGTATCACGATGCCCAGTCACGTGTTTGTCTGCTGCGGGTTGACTCACATCACTCCACGCTGGACCGCATCCGGGTCGGGGACCTTTTGCCACTAAGCAGGGGGGCTGCCGGCAAGCTGATACAAACTTATCACGGCAAAGGGCTTGCGCCGTCGAAAGATCATGTCATTGCTATTTCGATGGGCGAGCGGGATGCTAACTGCGCGGCCGTTGCCAGCCCAATATTCGGGCTGGATAACGAGTTTTGCGGCGCCATTTCACTGTCCGGGCCTAAAGAAAGGTTTACGCCTGAAGCCGTCAGCAAGATGTCGGAAATGGTGCAGACCGCAGCGGCGAAGGCCACCGAAACCTTGGGCGGCATCTGGCCGAACAAGGCTTCCTGACCAGTCCCGTCTTTACTCCACTGTCTTCAAGACCTCCTCAAGCGTGCGGAATATTTTCTGAATCTCGCTTTCTTCGATGATTAGCGGCGGCGATATAGCGATGATGTCGCCGGTGTAGCGCACCATGACGCCTTGGTCGAAACATTTCTTGAACACTTCGGCCGCGCGTGCTCCGGGGGCGTCGGGGCGGGGTGTCAGTTCTATGCCGGCGACCAGGCCCAGGTTGCGCACGTCGATGACATGGCGCGCGCTTTCCAGCGAATGAGCGGCGTCTTCGAATTTGGCGGCGAGTCCGTGTGCACGCTGGAATAATTGATCGCGTTCATAGATTTCCAGCGTGGCCAGGACGGCTGCGGTAGCCAAAGGGTGTGCAGAATAGGTGTAGCCATGGAAGAATTCGATGCCATTGGCAGCCGCTTCCAGGATGGTGTCGTGAATCTGGCGTTTGACGGCGACAGCGCCCGCAGGGACGCTGGCATTGCTGATGCCTTTGGCAAGCGTGATCAAGTCGGGCGTAACGCCGAAGTATTCGCTGGCGGTGTTGGCGCCAAGGCGACCAAAAGCGGTAATGACCTCATCGAAAATCAACAGAATGCCGTGTTTTTCCGTGATGGCGCGTAGCTTCTCAAGATAACCTTTGGGCGGCACCAGTACGCCTGTAGACCCGGCCAATGGCTCAACGATAACTGCGGCGATGGTTGAGGCATCGTGCAGGGCGATGATGCGTTCAAGTTCGTCGGCAAAGTGTTCGCCCCAGGCTGGCTGCCCGCGTGAGTGGGCATTCTTGGATAAGTCGTGTGTGTGCGGCAGGTGGTCGATGTTGGGCAGCAGGGCGCCTGAAAAGGTCTTGCGGTTAGGTGAAATGCCACCGACCGAAATGCCGCCGAAGCCTACGCCGTGATAGCCGCGTTCGCGTCCTATCAGCCTGGTGCGTTGGCCTTCGCCGCGTGCCCGATGGTAGGCCAGCGCAATTTTCAACGAGGTATCTACCGACTCTGAACCCGAGTTGGTAAAGAATATGCGATCCATGCCCGCAGGCATCATTTTGGCTACGGCCGAGGCAGCGCGAAAGGAATCCTGGTGACCCAACTGAAAGCTGGGCGCATAGTCCATTTCTGCAGTTTGGCGCGAAATGGCTTCGATAATTTCGCTGCGTCCATGGCCTGCATTGACGCACCAGAGCCCCGCCGTGCCGTCGAGTACCTGCTGGCCTTCAACGGTGGTGTAGTACATGCCTTTGGCCTTTGCGAGCAAGCGTGGGTGCTCTTTGAACTGGCGATTGGCGGTAAAGGGCATCCACAGGTTCGAGAGGTCTGGCGTGTGGGCTGTATTGGTCATGATCACCTCAGTGGGCAAGAAATAAATAAAGGCTTACAGGTGCTATTCTCGTTGCGGTCGCTGCCTAATTACATATACAGTTGAATTAAAGTCTCCTAACCGTACTGATACTATAAACTTCACTGTACATATATCGGGAAAATATGATTTATTTCGATGCTGTGCGGGACCGATCAAAGGCGCCTTCCTTGGTAGACCAGACGGTTGCTGCGCTGGAAAAGGCGATAAGCCAGCAGATGCTTCGTCCAGGCATGTCGGTGCCTTCGGTTCGACAGTTTGCCAAGACACATGGCTTAAGTACGTTTACGGTATCGGCGGCATATAACCGCCTGGTGGCGCAGGGTTGGCTGATCGCCCGGCCAGGCTCGGGGTACCGGGTAGCCATGCGCGGCAAAGCTGAGCCTGTTTCGACGGTACCGGTCAATTGGAGCCCGCCCCGGGTCACCGCATCCTGGCTGCTTTCAGATGTTTTTGCCGATCATTCCATACCGATCAAGTCTGGCTGCGGCTGGTTGCCGCCGGAATGGTTGAATGAAACCGGCCTGGAGCAGGCGATGCGGCAGGCTGCGCGTGTGCCGGCCAGCCAAATAGGCGGCTACGGACATCCCTATGGCTATTTTCCCTTGCGCGAACATTTGACCCAGGAGTTGGCGCAGCACGGCCTGAGAGTCGAGGTGGATCAAGTCTTGCTAACCCAGGGTGCGACACAAGGGCTGGATATCATTGCTCGCACCTTGTTCCGTCCCGGCGACGTCGTGGCGGTGGAATTGCCCGGTTATGCCAACTTGCTGCAAACCTTGCGTTTGGCAGGCTTGACGGTGGTGGGCGTGCCGCGTAACAAAGACGGCCTGTGTATTGACGCTTTGCAAAAAATTGCGCGTACACAAAGTATCAAGGCATTGTTCGTGAACCCGGTGCTGCAAAATCCCACTGGCGCCAGCTTGAGCATGGGGAATGCTTTCCGTGTGTTGCAGTTGGCCGAGACGCATGGGTTCTGGGTCGTGGAAGATGATGTGTCGCGCGACCTGATGCCCGATCTGGGCCCTCTGCTTGCGGCCTTGGCAGGGTCGGAGAGAGTGATTTACGTATCTGGCTTTTCCAAATCTATCGCACCCTCGATGCGTGTGGGATACATTGTCGCGACGGCAGCTTTGCTGAAAGAATTTGCCAAAACCAAAATGACCATAGGTTTGACGACGCCTGAAATCATGGAACGTACGGTGTATCAGGTATTACGCCTGGGGCGTCACAGGCCATATCTGCAACGCATCCAGGAACGTTTGCGGCAAGCGCATGACGAGCTTGTCGAGGTGATGGACAGGCATGGTTTTGAAGTGTTCGCCAGGCCGCGCGCCGGCCTGTTCTTATGGGCTCGCCCGAAGGGCGAATGGTGTGCTCAACGAACAGCACAATTGGCCGAGTTGGCGCTGAAGGATGGTATTTGGCTGGCGCCTGGATATTATTTTTATCCTGATCAAACCGATGATGGCTGGATACGCTTTAACGTTGCGTATTCTTTGCATCCGTCATTGTGGGAGTTCATGCGGCGCGTCGGCGCCGCGTCTGGCTAAGCCTGTTGCTGCGTGGCGCGGCGCTTGTATGTGACGAAATCAAAGGAATAGCCGTTTTCTTCGGGCTGCGGCAGCCTTTCGGTCTCTCGCCATGCCGCCATGTCCATAGGCGGAAAAAAGGTATCGCCTTCTATATGGGCATGGACTTCGGTCGCCACAACCTCGTCGGCAATGTCCAGGGCGTGCCTGAAGATCTGTTCGCCGCCTATGATGCAAATTCGTTCGGCATTCTGGCTGGCTGCCAGAGCGGCGTCCAGCGTAGGGTAGACCGTTGCGCCGTTGGCCTGGTACTGAGCGTTGCGGCTAATGACAAGGTTAGGGCGCCCCGGCAGCGGCCTGCCCAGCGATTCCCATGTGTTGCGTCCCATGACGATGGGCTGGCCGAGGGTGACCCGCTTGAAGTGGGCCAGATCGGCGGGAAGTCGCCAGGGCAGAGCGTTGTCGCGGCCTATGACATGGTTATCGGAGTAGGCGACGACAAGCTGGACTAGGGGTTTTGGCATGGTGGGCAACTTATACCGCTACGGGCGCTTTGATATGCGGATGCGATTCGTAGCCGACGATTTCGAAGTCTTCGTAGCAGTAATCGAATAGCGATTCGGGTTTGCGCTTTATATTCAGGGTGGGGTAGGGCAAGGGTTCGCGCGACAGTTGCAACGCTACTTGTTCCATGTGGTTGCTATACAGATGGCAGTCGCCGCCGGTCCAGATGAAATCGCCCACTTCCAGGTCGCACTGCTGTGCCACCATGTGAGTAAGCAGGGCATAGCTGGCAATATTGAATGGCACACCCAGGAAAATATCGGCGCTGCGCTGATAAAGCTGGCACGATAATTTGCCGTCGGCTACATAAAACTGGAAAAAGGCATGACAAGGCGGCAGCGCCATATTGGGGATCTCGGCCACGTTCCAGGCCGAGACAATCAGGCGCCGCGAATCGGGGTTTTGCCGAATTTGCTGTATCACTTGGGAAATCTGGTCAATATGACCGCCGTCGGGTGTAGGCCAGGAACGCCATTGCACACCGTATACGGGCCCAAGATTGCCTTGGTCGTCGGCCCATTCATTCCAGATGCTGACGCCTTGCTCTTGCAACCAGCGCACGTTGGAGTCACCGCGCAGGAACCAAAGCAATTCGATAAAAATACTTTTGGTATGCAGCTTTTTGGTGGTGACCAGTGGAAAGCCTTGCGACAGGTCGAAGCGCATCTGGTGGCCGAAAACGGATCGTGTGCCGGTACCGGTTCTGTCGGTCTTGCTTAGTCCATGTTCGTAAACATGGCGCATGAAATCTTCGTACTGGTGCATGTGTGGGTAATTACTTTTTATGCGTCAATGATCGTAACCGAGTGCGTAATGTCGGCTGTCTTGGCGAGCATGGCCGATGCCGAGCAGTATTTTTCGTGCGATAGTGCAACGGCGCGCTCGACGGCGGCGGCGGGAAGATTCTTGCCCGTAACCGTGAAGGCGAAGTGGATTTTGGTAAACACTTTGGGATCGGTTTCTGCCCGGTCGGCAGTTAGTTTAACCTGACAGTGGCTTACCGCATGGCGCCCGCGCTTCAAGATAAGCACCACGTCGTAGGCAGCGCAGCCGCCTGTCCCGGTTAGCAGCATTTCCATCGGCCGGGGGGCCAGGTTGTGACCGCCGCCTTCGGGTGCGCCATCCATTGCCGTTATATGGCCGCTGCCTGTCCGGGCAACAAACAACATGCCTTCGGGGCCGCCCCAGTCGATTGTGCATTCCATGCTGATTATTCCTGCTTAGGATCTGAAGCATTAATCATACCCATTATTCCCCCCGAAAGTACCAACATTGAACGTAGGGAGATGACCGTATCCGAGATAGCGGTCGGGTACCATCGACAGTATTTATATCGTAGAGCGATATGTAATGAATACTCTCACCGTCCTACTTCTGACTTTCATCTTGTCAGTCACTGGCTTGTTTGTGTTTATCTGGTCATTGCGCAAACATTTATTTGACGATAATCCCGCCGCCGCCAACGTTATCTTCTCGGAAGGCGAGATCGGTATCGTGGAAGAGCCCGCCGCCACCGCCGCGCAGCACAAGGCCCTGCAAAGCGCAGTAGATGCCACGCATGTGCCCATTGCCGACCCTGCTCGAGATGCGCGAATGAAAGTCGAAATTGCCGAGCGCGTGCAGGCTGACAGGTCTACGGCCTATGTGACCTTCGTGTTTCTTGCCTGTGCCGTGGTCTGGCTGATATTTGCGTCGACTGCAGGGTTGATCAGTTCCATCAAATTGCATGAGCCTGATTTCCTTTCTCAATATGCCTGGCTGACTTTCGGGCGCATACGCACCCTGCATCTGAATTCGGTCGCCTATGGCTGGGCGCCGATGGCCGCTTTCGGTATTGCCATCTGGACTTTACCTCGTCTCCTTAAAACAGAACTCATGGGAGGCCGCTTTGCGCTGCTGGGCGCCATGCTGTGGAATGCTGCGTTGATTGCCGGCCTTGGCAGCATAGCCGCGGGTTTCAACGATGGCCTGGAGTGGCTGGAAATCCCGTGGCAGATCGATATTTTGTTTGTTGTCGGCGGTGCACTGATTGGATTGCCTCTGGTCTTTACCTTACAGAACCGCAAGGTTGATCATCTCTACGTTTCGATCTGGTACATGGGGGCGGCGCTCTTTTGGTTTCCAATTCTGTTTTTAGTGGGCAATATCCCAGGCCTGCATTTTGGCGTTGAGCAGGCCACGATGAACTGGTGGTTCGGGCACAACGTATTAGGGCTGTTCTACACGCCTGTCGCCCTGGCCTCGGTCTACTACTTCCTGCCCAAAATTATCGGTCGTCCGATTCAGTCGTATAACTTGTCCCTGCTGGGTTTCTGGGCGCTGGCCTTTTTTTATGGGCAAGTCGGTGGGCACCACTTGATTGGCGGCCCTGTACCTAGCTGGCTGATCACGCTTTCCATTGTTCAAAGCATCATGATGGTGGTGCCTGTGTTGGCTTTCTCCGTGAACCAGCATATGACCATGCGTCATCATTTCAAGACGTTGATCTACTCGCCTACGCTGCGATTCATCGTGCTGGGCGGCATGATGTACACGCTGAGTTCGGTCCAGGGGTCGCTGGAGGCCTTGCGCAGCGTCAATACTGTTGTGCATTTCACGCACTTCACTGTTGCGCACGCTCACCTGGGCTTGTATAGCTTCTTTTCCCTGGTGATGTTTGGCGCTATTTATTTCGTCATGCCGCGCGTCATGTCGTGGGAGTGGCCTTATCCGAAACTGATTGCGGTGCATTTTTGGCTGGTCGTGATCGGTTTTGGCATTTATTTTGTCGGCCTGAGCATAGGCGGCTGGCTGCAAGGCGTGGCCATGCTTGACGCGTCAGTTCCTTTCATGGAATCGGTACGCGTCACGATTCCCTATCTTGAGGCCAGAACGGTAGGGGGCGCTTTGATGACGCTGGGTCATGTGGTCTTTGCGGGGCATTTCGTTGCGATGGCATTGCGCTATGGTCCCGCGCGTGTCGGACCGGCGTTGTTTCATAAACGCAGCGCAACCGCTGCCTCTGCGTTGGCGGAGGCTTGATCATGGAAAGCGAATACAAACTCTTGGGCGGCGCCATGGTCACGCTGGCACTGGCAACCGCTACCTTGGTGGTCATCCCTTACCTGCAATTGCGGGATGTGCCGCCTTCAGAAGGGCTCAAGCCATATACCTCACAGCAGTTGCGAGGTCGTGCGGAATACATCAAGAACGGTTGTGTTTATTGCCATAGCCAACAACCGCGTGCGCAGTCGCAAGCCCCCGACTTCAAGCGGGGCTGGGGACGCGCGCCAGTAGCGGGCGACTATTTCTACGATAAGCCGCATTTGCTGGGCACCATGCGCACTGGTCCAGATCTGCTCAACATCGGCGCGCGCCAGCCCAGTGCCGATTGGAATCTGGGTCACTTGTATCAGCCGCGAGCGTACGTGCCGGGCAGCATCATGCCGTCCTATCCCTTCCTTTTTGAAATCAAAGACAAGGCTGAACCGGGCGATAAAGTCGTCAGTCTGCCGCCTGGGTATGCGCCGGTTGGGCAGCAGGTGGTAGCCAGGCCCGAAGCGCAGGACTTGGTGGCCTATTTGCTGGCGCTTGATCGTACCTACCCGGTCAAACCCCCGCCTGATTCTGCCAAGTAGCAGGGCGAAGCGCTGTGCGGTCATGTGTGGCGCAAGACGGGTATGTTGGAGAACAGGATGTCAGACAGATCAAAGAAAATCGAAGCTCAGCAGCGGGAAATGCCCGAGCCTTATGAGGGCAATCGGCCTATCCCGTGGTTGGTCATTACCATTGTGGGGGCATTGTTCTTGTTCGCCATTGCCTATATATGGGCCACCTACCAGAACAATCCTCCGTCATATGGCGACCGCCGTACTGCTGCTGATTTCAAGGTGGCGGCTCCTGGCGCGGGCGGGGCGGTGGATGGCGGGCAACTCTATACCGCTCAATGCCTGGCCTGTCACCAGGCGACAGGTCAGGGCTTGCCCGGCGTGTTTCCTCCTTTGGCGGGGTCGGAATGGGTCACAGGCAAAGAATCGCTGGTCATTCAGATTGTGCTGCATGGTGTCACCGGCGACCTAACGGTAAAGGGCACGCATTACAACGGACTGATGCCTACCTTCAAGGACAAGCTTAGCGACGCCGAAATTGCAGCGGTGGTGAGCCACATTCGGACCAGTTTTGGCAATTCGGCAAGCAAAGTCGATGCTGCAACCGTCAAGGCCGAACGCGAGGCTACGGCCACTCATCTGCAGCCCTGGAGCGGCGATGCCGAGCTGCAGGAAATGAGGTGACTGCATGAGGCTCTTGGTGGCTATTTTAATGGTGTGCGGTGTTGGGCTAGGCGCTATTTATACGCAGACTGATGGCTTTACTGTGCTGACCACCGAGGCAGCCCGGCGCGCTGATGTGCGGCACAACCCACGGATCGTGCCGGACGCGCCGCTACGCACTAGCGACAGCGCGGCCGGCGCGACGACGCTATTGCGTAACTTGAAAGAGGATGGTCGGATAGCCATCGTCAACTTCATGTACACGCGTTGCTTCTCCATCTGTCTTGCCATGGGGACGCAGTTCCAGCAACTTCAGGCCGAAATCAAGCGGCAAGGGCTGGGCAGCAGAGTCAGGCTGCTTAGTATCAGTTTCGACCTTGCCGATAGCCCGGATTTATTATCGCGTTATGAGCAGCGCATGAAATTCGACACTGAGGTCTGGCGCTCGGCCGTAATGGCGGATGCCGCTGCCAGCCACGCTGTGCTGGATGCATTCGGCATCGTCGTAGTGGCTGCTCCTATGGGGCAATACGAGCATAATGCGGCTTATCACCTCGTTATGCCCGATGGGCGCCTTGTTCGCATTATCGATATGGACGACGACGTCATGCTGCTTGAGTATGCGATGGCGCTGGCTGAGAAAGGTGCAAGCCAATGAGCGCCGTTGCCTGTCTGTGGCGGCCTGCTGCCCCATGGCTGTATGCGGCGGCCAGCGCCATGTTGTTGCTGGTTGCTGTTATCTTCAGGCCCTGGATGACGAGCACTATGGCATTGCATATGCTGGTGCATATTCCGCTTATTCTGCTTGCCGGCGCCTGCGCTGCTGTTGCCTGCCTGGCCCAGATTCGGCGCGGCATGTTCTTGAGGCGTCCGTGGGTGTTCGATCAGTATCGGAAATATAATGGCTATGGCCTGCCGGGTTTATTGTTCGTTACGTTGGTGCTGGCCTATTGGATGATCCCGAAGTCCCTCGATCAGGTTTTGTTTTCAACCGGAGCAGGCTGCTTGAAGTTTTTGGGCCTGTTTCTGGCGGGAATGGTGTTGTTCGATTCGCTGGGTCGCGCCGATAAGGTGATAAAGTTGTTTTTTCTGGGTGGTTTTTCCTGGATGACGGCTGTCGTCGGAATGCTTTATCAAGATAACCCTAGTCGCTTGTGCAATTTCTATTTGCTGGGTGATCAGGAACTGACGGGTAGGGGCCTGGTCGTCGTTGCTGTGGTTTTGCCTGCAGCGTGGCTATGGATCGAGCATAGGCAGGCCAGGCGCTATCGGCGGAAATGTGTACGTTAAGGATATTCATGGTTAAGCAACATTCAATGCAAAGCGGCTCGGGTTTTTCCCGTCGCCTGGGCGTACTGGACGGGCTATTGTCCGAAGTCGGGCGTGCCATGCAGGTGCTGGGCGGGTCGGTTCATGCCAGTCGCGCCAACCCGGCAGGCAAGCTGTCTCGTGCCGCGGCGTCTGAATCGGCCGAGGCGTTAACCGACGCCCAGCGCAAACATGCCGCAGGCCTCATGCGGGTTAACCATGTAGGCGAGATCTGTGCACAGGCTTTGTATCGAGGTCAGGCTTTATTTTGCGGCGACGCACCAATCAAAAAACTGTTGCTCAAGGCGGCTAACGAAGAGGTCGATCACTTGGTTTGGTGTCGCCAGCGATTGACCGAACTGGATAGTCGTCCCAGCCTTTTGAACCCACTGTGGTATGCCGGCTCATTGACTTTGGGCATTGCGGCAAGCCGGGCAGGCGTGGCCCGAAACCTGGGTTTCATGGCCGAAACCGAAAGGCAGGTCGAGCAGCATCTTGACCAGCATTTGTCTGACTTGCCAGCCAACGACGAGCGTTCTCGAACGATAGTCAGGCAAATGCGGGATGACGAAATCGAACATCGGACTACCGCCGAGAACAACGGCGCTACAAAATTGGCTGCGCCGGTGCGAATGGCCATGCGGGTAATGTCGAAGGTTATGACCACCACGGCGTATCGTATGTAGTGCTCGACGGACATAGTTGTAACGAAAGAAGGGGGCGAGGGTTAATACCAAATTGCTTTTTTGCAGTTTTACCGACACAAAAGTATTAAAAAAACCACAAATTGCTCGCCGAGTGCTTTTCTTATTGATTTATCTTGCGTTGCACAAAAAATCGCTATACACTTTAGTTATCGGATGTCGAAACGTGATTGCACAGGGAAAACCCGGGTCACGCGGTCTCAAGCTTAATCGCTTTAGTAGCCAGGCATGCCAAGGTTGTCTCCTCCACCCTCCTCCTTTGGTGGATTTAGCCCAAGATCGCAAGATCTTGGGCTTTTTTTTGCCTTACACCCTATGGTTTTATTTCCATTTTTGTGTAATGTGGTGCTTTCAGGGTGCAGGCGGAAAGTTCCGGGTTTGGTCAAGCGCGTGCTTATGCCAGTAACATTTCTTGTTGCATCTATTTCTCTGTACTCGCCCAGCTTGTTACAGAAACAACCGATAATGATGCTGCTTTTATTTGTTTTGGGGATTGTGTGATATCGCCTCACCTTTGGGGATCTTTTACCTGGCTTTATATCTGTATTGTGGCGTTCATGGTGGGCGGCTTGATTGTCGCCTCCGAGCGCTGGCACGGTGCATTTACCGGCGATTCCGACATGAACAAGCCACAAGCGTCCCATTCGCGGGCAACGCCCCGTGTGGGAGGGTTGGCGGTGCTGGCGGGAACGCTGGCCGGCTTGCTGGTTCTTGGGCCAAGCAACATGACGCTGACCTGGCTATGGCCGGTATTGTTCATTGCCGCCATGCCGGTATTTGTCGCGGGCCTGCTTGAAGACATCACCAAGGATGTGGGGTCGGGCAAGCGCCTGCTGGCCGCATTCTTGTCGGCGGCCATTGCCTGGTGGCTATTGGGCGGCGTATCTCGTGTAGGGCTGGGGTGGGCTGACTGGATCCTGTCGTTCTGGCCTATCTCACTCTTTTTCACCATGATCGCCGTTGGCGGCTGTACTCACGCGTTGAACATTATTGACGGCATGAACGGCCTGGCCGGCATGATCGCCACGCTGATGGCGTTATCGCTGGCGTTGGTAGCCTTGCAGGTACAAGACATCCCCATCTTTTTGATTGCTGCGGCGCTTGCTTCGGCTACCCTGGGCTTCCTGGTCTGGAATTTTCCGTTCGGGCGTGTCTTTCTTGGCGATGGTGGCGCGTACTTCCTTGGCTTCATGCTGGCCGAGCTGGCCGTGCAATTGGTTGTACGCAATCCTAGTGTTTCGCCATTCTATGCGCTAGCTGTGTTGTTTTATCCGGTTTTCGAGACCTTGTTCTCGATATGGCGGCGCCGGTTCAAACGCGGCGTGCCGGTCGATCAGCCGGACGCCCTGCATTTGCACCAATTGGTATTCCGCCGCCTGGTGCGTGTCACGTTCAGTCGTGACGGTCGTCATGCGGTGCCGTCACTATGCAATGCAATGACCTCGCCTTACTTATGGGTGCTTGCGCTTATCGGCCTGGTGCCGGCGACAATATTCTGGGATAACGCCTGGGCGCTATGCGCCAGCCTGGTGGTGTTCTGCTGGGTATATATCTGGCTGTATTCCCGCCTGGTGTCATGGCGTCGCCCAGCCTGGCTGCTGCTGCCCTCGATAGGGCGCGATCACCATCGCCGCAAATAGCTGCTTTGTAAAATCAGTTTTCTTCTTTTTATGTATATCGCCTGGGAGAACAAGTTGGAAATTCAAGATGTGAAACTTGCCGTAGTTGGTCTAGGCTACGTCGGTCTGCCTCTGGCGGTGGAGTTCGGTAAAAAGCGTAGTGTACTGGGCTTTGATATCAATAGCCGCCGTATCGCTGAGCTGAAAGATGGTCAAGACCATACGCTGGAAGTCGATTCCGCCGAGCTCGCCGAAGCCGCCCATTTGCGTTTTACCAGTGAAGCCGTGCATTTGTCTGAAGCCAATGTATTTATCGTGACGGTGCCTACGCCTATCGACGAATACAAACAGCCTGACTTGACGCCGCTGATTCGCGCCAGCGAGACCATTGGCAAAGTCCTCAAGCGCGGCGATATCGTCATTTACGAGTCCACGGTTTATCCCGGCGCCACCGAAGAAGACTGCGTCCCGGTACTAGAGCGTATCTCCGGCTTGCGCTTTAACGAAGACTTTTTTGCCGGCTATAGTCCCGAGCGTATCAATCCGGGCGACAAAGCGCATCGGGTGTCCACGATCAAAAAGGTCACGTCGGGCTCTACGCCTGAAATAGCAGACTTGGTCGACGCGATCTACGGTCAGATTATTACCGCTGGCACGCACAAAGCCACGTCGATACGTGTCGCCGAGGCCGCGAAGGTTATTGAAAACACCCAGCGCGATGTCAATATCGCCCTGATCAATGAACTGGCGCTTATCTTTAATAAAATGGGTATCGATACCCAGGCTGTACTGGAAGCTGCCGGCACCAAATGGAACTTCCTGCCTTTCAGGCCGGGTCTGGTGGGCGGGCACTGCATAGGCGTGGATCCCTACTACCTCACGCACAAGGCTCAATCCCTGGGTTATCACCCGGAAATCATTCTGGCGGGCCGCAGGCTAAATGACTCGATGGGCGGTTACGTGGTGTCGCAGTTGGTCAAGCAAATGACCAAGCGACGCATCCAGGTGCAGGGCTCCAAAGTGCTGGTGATGGGCCTGGCGTTCAAGGAAAACTGCCCGGATCTGCGCAATACCCGTATTGTCGACATTGTCAGCGAGCTTGGGGAATACAACATTGACGTCGATGTCTACGACCCTTGGGTGGAGCCAGAGGCGGCAGTGCATGAATATGGCATTTCCCCCGTTGCAAGTCTCGAAGCAGGAGCCTACGATGGAATCATCCTCGCCGTGGCGCACGAGCAGTTCGTGGCGATGGGTTGCGAGGCGATTCGCGCCTTGGGTAAGCCCGAGCACGTTCTCTATGATCTTAAATATGTACTAACCGCGGCCGAATCCGATCTGCGGCTTTAATACAGAAAGTTGAAAGGTTCTATATGAGTAATCGTTATCAGGAAATCACTGCAAGTCTGCAGTCAGAACCCAAGGTATGGCTGATCACCGGCTGCGCCGGTTTTATTGGTTCCAATCTGCTGGAAACGTTGTTGCAAATGGGGCAGAAAGTTGTCGGCCTTGATAATTTCGCGACCGGGCATCAGTACAACCTGGACGAAGTCCAAAGAACCGTTGCACCGGAGCTATGGAAAAACTTTAGCTTCCAGGAAGGCGATATTTGCGACCTGGATGCCTGCAAAAAAGCGGTGTCCGGGGTGGACTATGTGTTGCACCAGGCAGCGTTGGGCTCGGTGCCGCGCTCGCTGCAAGATCCCATTACCACCAATAACGTTAATATCGGCGGGTTTTTGAATATGCTGGTGGCTGCGCGCGACGCGCAGGTCAAGTCTTTTGTGTACGCGGCATCCAGTTCCACCTATGGCGACCATGAAGCCTTACCCAAGGTCGAGTCGCAAATAGGGCGGCCGTTATCGCCGTATGCGGTTACCAAGTTCGTCAACGAGCTCTACGCCGATGTCTTTACCCGCGCCTATGGGTTCGGCAGCATCGGCTTGCGTTATTTCAATGTCTTCGGCAAGCGCCAGGATCCTAACGGCGCCTATGCGGCAGTCATTCCGAAGTGGGTCGCCGCCATGATACGTGGCGAGGATGTCGTAGTGAATGGCGACGGTGAAACCAGCCGCGACTTCTGCTTTATTGAAAACGTGGTGCAAGCCAATATTCTGGCGGCTTTGGCGCAACCAGAAGGGGTCAATCAGGTTTACAACGTGGCGTTCAATGCCCGCACCAGCTTGAACGAGCTGTTTGAATACCTGGCCAAGGCCTTGGGCAATAACGGTATTGTCTACGACAAGCAGCCCGTATACAGCGAATTCCGTGCCGGCGATGTGCGGCATTCGCAAGCCGACATCACCAAGGCCAAGCAATTGCTGGGCTACGAGCCTATGCACAACATTGTGCAAGGACTCGAGGTTTCCATGCCTTGGTATACGCAGTTCTTAAGGTAACTTGAAAACCTTAAAGCAGCGACTTTCCGGCCTGCATTCCGACCACAGGCGCATTGCGCAGGGCGCAATGCGGGTGGCCTTTTTTTTGCTGCTTGGAAAAGCGGCAGGGGCCTTCAAGGAAATGGCGGTGGCCTATCGCTACGGCGTCAGCGATGTCGTAGACGCCTATCAGTTCACCATGGTCATGGCGAACTGGCTGCCCGTTACCATCGTCGGCGTTTTATCGGTGGTGCTGATCCCTGTGCTGGTGCGCACTCGCTATGAAGATGCCGCCGGTCGCAAACGTTTTCTGGGAGAGCTACAAGGCGCGGTGATCGCGGGGGGCACGGTGCTGGCCGTGCTGACTTACGTTGCCTGGCCGTGGGTGCTTGACTACGCGGGGCAGGGGTTGCCGGCCGAAGCCAGGCGCATGAGCGCTGAGCTGACGCTGGCTTTCGCGCCGGCCGCGTTGCTGACGCTGGTAACCGGTATTAGCGCCGCGCGTTTAAGAGCACATGAACGGCATATCAATACCTTGCTCGACAGCGTGCCGGCCGTGGTCATTCTGGTCTGGGTCATGCTGGCCGCCACGGTTACCGATGTTGGTCCGTTGCTTTGGGGTACCCTGGTCGGCTATCTGATTCAGTCGATATGGCTGCTTAGCCTTGCAGCGAAAGCGGACGGCATGTGGGGCTGGCCTAAGCTGGGTCTGACGTCGCACCAATGGCCTGATTTGGTCAAGGCGGCTGGGGTGATGCTGATTGGGCAAGTCGCGATGAGCTTTGTCGGTCCGCTGGATCAGTACACAGCCGCTAATCTCGGTGCTAACGCCAATGCCACATTAGGCTACGCTAGCCGACTGTTGGCGTTGCTGTTGGGGGTTGGCGCGGCGTCTGTAGGGCGAGCGGCGTTGCCGGTTCTGGCCGATGTGCAAGGCCGTGGTGATAAGGCTCGCGCGCGATCGATGGCCCTTAAGTGGTCGGTGGTAATGGTGCTGGCCGGTTCTGCGGTTACTCTGGTGGGTTGGCTGCTTGCGCCGTGGGGCGTGGCCCTGCTGTTCGAGCGCGGCGCATTTACGGCGGAAAACACCCAGACGGTCGCCCATGTGTTGCGTTGGGGTTTGCTGCAAATGCCGTTTTATTTCGGTGTGCTGATATTGGTTCAATTGTTGGCCAGTCAGAACCGTTATCGAATCATGGCGGCTATTGCCGTCGCCAACTTTGCGTTAAAGGCGGTCATGAACCTGGTGCTCGCTCCTGTCATGGGGCCTGCGGGGATCATGTTGGCGACCAGCCTGATGTACGTTTTATCCTATTTTTGTTATGTCGCGGTGGCTTTGCGTCCCGTTACAGCTACGAAGGTTTCCGGCTAGTTTTTAAGATACAGGTATTGTTTTGAGTTCTTCGCGTTTTCAACCCCATCTGATGATAGTGATCCACTCTTTGAGCGGAGGAGGGGCTGAGCGGGTGGCTGCCGATCTAAGCGCCTATTGGGTGCAGCGCGGCTACAAGGTTACGCTGGTTACGCAGGCCGATGCCGAGACCGATGTCTATCCCCTGCATGCGGGGGTCAAACGGTATGCCCTGGGAACAGCGGCTTTCAGCTCGGGAAAAATCAGCGGGATTTTGGCCAATTTGCGTCGCGTGCGGGCCTTGCGCCGCCTTATAAAGCGCGAGCGTCCCAGCATTGTGCTGGGCATGATGACCACCGCATCGATCCTGGCGATTGTGGCCGCGCGCGGCCTGCAATGCCGGGTCATTGCGACTGAACATACGCATCCGCCCTCCCAGGATTTGTCTGAAATGTGGCTGCGCCTGCGGCGTTGGGCCTATCCCCAGGCAGCGGCGGTAGTGGCCTTGACCTCCGGCACGGCGGCCTGGATCAAAGAGCACGTGCCTGGCTCGCGGGTAACGGTTATTCCCAATGCAGTACGCTGGCCCTTGGAGAATGCCGAACCGTTGTTGAGCCCACCAGCCAGAGAGGGGCGCTATCGTCTGTTGGCCGCTGGCCGCTTGCATCCCCATAAAGGTTTCGACCTTTTGATTAAGGCGTTTCAGGCTATCGCCCGGCAGTTTCCAAGTTGGGATCTGGTCATCCTCGGAGAGGGTGATTGCCGTGAGGCCTTGCAAAGCCAGGTCGATGAAGCTGGGCTCACCGAGCGCGTCAGTATGCCGGGTCGGGTTGGCAATGTAGGCGACTGGTACGCCCAATCGGATCTTTATGTACTAAGCTCGCGCGTCGAGGGTTTGTCCAACACCTTGCTGGAAGCCATGGCCAGTGGCCTGGCTCCTGTGGCATTCGATTGCGAGACTGGGCCTCGAGAAATCGTGCGTAATGGCATCGATGGCGTGCTGGTTAGTCCCCCCGAGGATGACGAGGCGTTGGCCGCCCATTTGTCGGACATGATGGCGCATCAGGAGCAGCGGATAGCCTATGCACGGCGCGCTGTGGACGTGCGTGACAGGTTTTCCACGACCAGGGTTATGGCTTTGTGGGGCCATTTGTTTGAAGTCCATTAAGCCGCCCCTTTGGGCGGCTGCAAAAGCGAGCAGACTATGTGCGGGATCATTGGAATATGGGGCGCGTTGCCGGACAAGCAGGCCATAGTCAAATATGGATGCCGCAGCATGCGGCATCGAGGTCCGGACAGCGAAGGTTATTGGGAAGACCCTGAGGCGGGGCTGGCATTGGGCCATGTCCGCCTGGCGATTCTTGACCTGACCGAGGCCGGGCATCAGCCCATGGTGTCGGCCTGCGGACGCTACGCCTTGGTGCTGAATGGCGAAATCTATAATCACCTTGACCTGCGGGCTTTGCTGGAAGCCCAGGGGCACGCGCCGGCCTGGCGCGGCCACTCCGACACCGAGACGGTGCTCGCAGGATTTGCCGCCTGGGGGGTGCAAAAAACGCTGCAGGCCGCCGTGGGTATGTTTGCCATGGCCTTATGGGATCGTCAGGCACGCACCTTGTCGCTGATGCGCGACCGCATGGGTGAGAAGCCGTTATATCTGGGGTTTGTCGCTGGCAATTTTGTGTTTGCTTCGGAACTCAAGGCGCTTACCGCCATACCCGGTTTCAACAATGAGCCGGACCGCAGGGCGTTGTCGCTGCTGGTCCGGCACAACTATATTCCCGCGCCTTTCAGCATCTACGGCGCGATCAGCAAGCTGGAGCCTGGTTCGTGGGTGCAGTTA
Source organism: Pollutimonas bauzanensis (assembly GCF_040393045.1). Taxonomy (GTDB): domain Bacteria; phylum Pseudomonadota; class Gammaproteobacteria; order Burkholderiales; family Burkholderiaceae_B; genus Pollutimonas; species Pollutimonas bauzanensis_A. Next base: position 52,313 of record NZ_JBEBUX010000009.1, read on the forward strand.
TCCCAAGAACAACGCAGGCATGGGTCCTTGCCTGTGTCGCAACGCTACTGGTCGGCGCAGGACGTAGCCCAGGACGCATCCCAGGACATGCTGTCATTCGGTTCCGACAACGAGGCGGTAGACGCCTTGGAAGCGGTGTTGTCGTCCGCGGTAAAGGGCCAGATGATATCGGATGTGGCGCTGGGGGCGTTCTTGTCGGGGGGTATAGATTCGTCGATTGTCGTAGCGCTGATGCAGCAACGCAATGCCCAGGCAGTCAAGACATTTTCCATCGGCTTCGATGATCCGGCCTTTAACGAGGCCGAACATGCCAAGGCCGTTGCTAGCCACTTAGGCACCCAGCATACGGAGCTCTATGTCAGCGCCAACGACGCGCTTGCAGTGGTTCCCGGTTTGGCAGGGCTGTATGACGAACCTTTCGCAGACTCTTCCCAGATTCCAACCATTCTGGTTACGCGCATGGCTCGCCGCCACGTCACGGTAGCCTTGTCCGGCGATGGCGGGGACGAGCTGTTTGGCGGCTATTCGCGCTATTTCCGGGCCAAGCGCTGGTGGGATAAGCGCGAGTCCATCCCTGGGGTGCTGCGCACGCCCATGGCCGCAGCGGCACGCATTGGGGCGGGGGTGCTGGGGGCGGGCCATCAACGCGAACAGTTTGAAAAGCTGGCGGAAGTCCTGGGGGCGGCGCATTGCGGCAAGTTTTATCAGCAATTCGTGTCGTACTGGAAAGATCCCGCGCAGGTGGTGATAGGCGCCAATGTCCCTGAGACGCCGTTTGACCACCCGTCAAACGCTGCGATTTTCGAGCGCATGATGTTGCTGGATGCGCAGACCTATTTGCCCGATGACATCCTCGTCAAGGTTGATCGGGCTGCAATGGCGGCAAGCCTGGAAACCCGCGTGCCCATGATCGATCACCGCGTATTCGAATTCGCGCAGCGCTTGCCGCGCGACTACAAAATACGCGACGGGCAAGGAAAGTGGCTTTTGCGCCAGCTCTTGTACCGGCATGTGCCGCGCCAAATGGTCGACCGTCCCAAAAAAGGGTTCTCGGTTCCATTAGGCGCATGGTTGCGCGGGCCCTTGCAAGACTGGGCCAGCGCTTTGCTGGATCCGGCTTTGCTACGTCAGCAGGGACTCTTCCATGCTGAACCCATCATACGTAAATGGCAGGAGCACCAGTCCGGAAAGCGAGATTGGAGCACGCATTTATGGAGCATTCTGATGACGCAGGCGTGGCTGGAAACGAACAAGGCAGCAAGTACGAGGCAGCCATGAAGATTCTGTTTTTCGTCAGTTCCATGCATGCAGGGGGCGCTGAACGAGTGGCGGCCACGCTGGCCAGCGCCTGGGCAGCCAGGGGCGACGAGGTCGTCCTGGTTCCGACTTATACGAAAAAGGGCAGTCTGTTTTATCGTTTGCATCCCGGGGTCAAGCTGCTTTGGCTGGCCGACCGCATGGGGTGGATGGGCAAGACATGGTTCGCCAGTATCAGGAAATGGTTCGCCATTCGGCGCGTGGTCAAGGACATTCAGCCGGACGTTGTCATCTCATTCTTGACCAACGTGAATGTCATGGTCTTGCTTTCGACTCGTGGCCTGGATGTCCCGACCATCGTGTGCGAGCGCACCAATCCCGCGGTCAGTTCCAGTGCCGGCAAGGCGCTGGTTGCTTTGCGCCGTCGCGTTTACCCATGGGCCACACTGGTCACCGTGCAGGCTCAGGCCAGCGTCGAGACATTTCGTGCAATGGTGCCGGGCATTCAACGCCTGGCCGTCATTCCCAATCCTTTGCCGCCCGAGCTGGCGCAAGCCTTTACTGGTCGCCCCATGCCAACCGATGGGCAACGCCGCCGAGTGGTGGCCATGGGGAGAATGGTGCCTATCAAGCGATTCGAGTCAGTGATCCACGTGTTCGCCGCGCTGGCCGAGGAATTTCCCGATTGGGACCTGTACATTTGGGGTGAAGGCCCTTTGCGTGCCGCGCTTGAGCGGCAAGTCAAGGAGGCTGGGCTGGAGGCACGGGTTTTTCTGCCGGGCCGTACCGCCGAACCCTGGCGCGAATTGGCTCAGGCCGATGTGTTTGTTTTGGCGTCCGAGGTGGAAGGCTTTCCCAACGTGTTGCTGGAAGCCATGGCGTTAGGGGTCGCGTGCGTGACAGTCGACTGCCCCAGCGGGCCTCGCGAGATCAGCCGCGACGGAGAAGACGCGTTGTTGGTGCCGCTGGGCGACCGACCCGCGCTGGGCCAGGCACTGGCCGAGTTGATGGCCGACCCTGTATTACGGGATGTGCTGGGCAAGCATGCGGCAGTGTCGGTTCGCGACCGCTATGAGCTTGAAGAAATCGTGCGTCAGTGGGATGTCCTGATTGCCGATGTGCGCGGCTTGAAGAGCCAGGAAGTGGTTGTATGAATAATTACACAGAAACAGATAGTGGTCCCTTGCACGTGGTGCATATTATTTCGGGGCTGGGGCATGGTGGGGCAGAGACAGTATTGCATCGCCTGATTACCGCCCCGGGCCAGCGAGATCGCCATTGCGTCATTTCCATGGGCGATGAAGGTGTATTTGGTCCGCGCCTGCGCGCAGCGGGCATCGCCGTGTATACGCTGGACATGAAGACCCCAATGGGGGCCCTTAAAGGCTTATGGCGCATGCATAGCCTGTTGCGCAAGCTTAAGCCCGACGTCGTGCAAACCTGGATGTACCACGCCGACCTGATCGGCGGCTTGGTGGCGCGCCTGGCGGGCATCAAGGCAGTGTCCTGGGGGATACGGAACTCAGGGGCGGATCTGCACAAGAGCAGTCGCTCTGCAAAGGTATTGTCATGGCTATGCGCCCATACCTCGCGGCTGTTGCCTGGGGTTATCGTTGCCTGCGCGGAAAACGCATCGCAACGCCATCAACAATGGGGTTATCGGGGCGATCGTATGTTGGTCATTCCCAATGGCTACGATCTGTCGTGCTGGCGTCCCGATCCACAGGCGCGCGCTGCATTGCGGGCCGAATGGGGGTGGGCTGACGACGTGCCAGTGATAGGCAGCGTGGCCCGCTGGAATCCCCTGAAAGATCACGCCAATTTACTGTCTGCGTTTGCGCTAAGCGTCAAGCGCGATCCTTCCTTGCGCTGCGTATTGATCGGCCACGGCATGGAAGCATCCAATGCTCCTCTTATGTCATTGATCAACGGGCATGGCCTGGGCGAGAAAGTGAAATTGCTGGGCAGGCGGGATGATGTGCCAAGACTGATGAATGCGCTGGATATTCACGTATTGTCCAGCCGCGCCGAAGGCTTTCCGAATGTGGTCGCCGAGGCCATGGCGACAGGCGTGGCATGCGTCGTGACGGACGTGGGTGACGCCGCGCTGATTGTTGGATCTTCCGGGTGGGTCGCCGCGCCGCAGAATAGCTCTGCTTTGGCTGGTGCGATTGATGAAGCCGTAGCGCAGATCGGCACCCCGGCGATGCAGAAACGCCTGCAGGATGGGCGTGAGCGCATGGGGCGTTTGTTTAGCCTGGAAGCTATGGTAGATGCCTACCGTGTTGTATGGCGACGTTTGGCCGCAGATTATCCTGGCTGGCCGGCCTCGACGGTTCGTGCTGGTTATGGCAGTGACGGTAGCGATAGCAAGGTTGGCGACAGCGATGCCGACAGTCATTCTGGTCGCTGCGGCGACCAGAATCGCCGTTTGTTGTTTGCGGTGAATAATCCCGCATTCTTCCTGTCGCACCGATTGCCCTTGGCTTTGGGTGCGAAACGGGCAGGCTTCGATGTCCATGTGGCAACCATGGATGGCCCTTCGGTACCGGAAATTGTGAAGCACGGCCTGATTCATCATGTCATTCCCATGTCCCGCAGCGGCAAGCATCCTGTGCAAGAGATGCAAAGCATCTACGCGTTATGGAAGTTGTTCCGGAAATTGCAGCCCGATGTGGTGCATGCCGTAACCATCAAGCCTGTGCTGTATGGCGGTATCGCCGCGCGGCTTGCGGGCGTACCGGCTTATATTGCGGCGATATCCGGCCTGGGTTTCATCTTTACCAAGCGCGGTAGCGGCTTCGATTTCTTGCGATGGGCGGCAACCTTGCTATATCGATTGGCGCTAGGCCATCCGAATAGCCGGGTCATTTTCCAGAATACCAGCGACAGGGATGTGTTGCGCAATGCCGGGGTGGTCAGGCCTGAGCAGGTTGTGCTGATACGTGGTTCCGGGGTGGATCTGAATGAATTCCCCGTGGTGCCGGAACCGGAAGGCCCGCCTGTGGCCATCATGGCAGCTCGATTGTTAAAAGATAAAGGGGCCGCCGAGTTCGTTCAGGCCGCCCGGATGACGGTTGGACACCCCAGTGGCTTGCGCTGGATGTTGGTGGGCGGCCCAGATAGCGGCAATCCGGCCAGCGTCACTGAAGAAGAATTCGCCAGGTGGAAGCAGGAAGGCGTGGTCGAGTGCTTGGGTGAACGTTCTGACATTGCCGAGCTATATGCGCAATCGCACATCGCTGTCTTGCCGTCGTATCGAGAAGGTTTACCCAAGTCGTTGGTGGAAGCAGCTGCATGCGGACGCGCCGTGGTGACGACAGATGTCCCTGGATGCCGGGATGCCATTGAACCTGGTGTGTCTGGTTTACTGGTGCCGGTACGGGACGCGCGTGAGCTTGCCGATGCGGTTTTGCAACTGGCTGAAGATGCGCAGTTACGACGTGAAATGGGGGCTGCTGGGCGGCGTTTGGCTGAGCAGGAGTTCGATATCCGGAAGATTGTCGATGTGCACGTTGAGCTTTATGAGAGGCTGGCTAAGTAGTATTTGTCGTCATCGTTTTTGTAGACGCGTCATTGTTTCTTGTGACACTTCATCGTATTTATGACGGCGCAGCTAGCGGGGGTGGGCACGGCGAATAATCGCTGCGATCCCTTCGGGATTTCCCGCGCAGTCAGCCTGGGAGCAAGGC